>NZ_JBSFVU010000009.1:0-318325 GCF_053592475.1 Streptomyces sp. NPDC002671 | reverse complement strand
GGGCATCGGCGACACCATCCGCGTCTCCCTGTCGGCCCCGCCCGCCGAGGAGGTCAAGGTCGGCATCCAGATCCTGGAGTCGCTGAACCTCCGCCGGCGCGGCCTGGAGATCGTTTCCTGCCCGTCCTGCGGCCGGGCCCAGGTCGACGTCTACAAGCTCGCCGACGAAGTCAATGCGGCGCTGTCCGGCTTCCCGGCGCCGCTGCGCGTGGCGGTCATGGGCTGCGTCGTCAACGGCCCCGGCGAGGCCCGTGAGGCCGACCTGGGCGTGGCATCGGGCAACGGCAAGGGGCAGATCTTCGTCAAGGGGGCGGTCGTCAAGACCGTCCCTGAATCGAAGATCGTCGAAACACTGATCGAAGAGGCCATGCGTATCGCCGAGGAGACGGGGATCGACCCCCTCGGCAGCGAAGGCGTTCCGGGCTAAGAAACCTGAGGGGGAAACATGCCGTCTGCACCACGCCGAATCCTGCTCGCAGAGCCGCGCGGTGCCTGCGCCGGTGTGCACAGGGCCGTTGAGACCGTGGAACGGTGCGTCGATTCGGAGACCGAAGTACCGGGCCAGAACCGGCAGAACGCGGTGAAGGCGATCGCCGGGCGCAGCGACCTTGTGCTCATCGTCGGGTCGGCCGACTCGAGCGACTCGGTCCGGATGGTGGAGATCGCGCAGGCCGCCGGAGCGCAGGCCCGGCTGTTGTCCGACCCGGACCAGCTGAACCCCGAGTGGCTGGCCGACGTCCGTACCGTGGGGTTGGGCTCCGGCGAGGGCGTGCCCGAGGTGCTGGTCGAGCAGGTCGTCGAGCGGCTCGGGACCCATGGTTTCACCGACATCGAAACCGGGGCAGCCGCCACCGAGGACGTCGTGTTCAAGCTGCCGCCGGAGTTTGAGCGGCCGGCGCAGAGCGGTGCCGGCGACGGCGATGCCGACGAAGCCTGCGCCAGGTTGCTCGCCCGGGCCAGCGCGCTCATCGACGACCTGCTGAGCGCCGAGTCCGCACGCTGGGGGGCCGTCGACGCCCGCGTGGCGGTGCCGGTCGAGGCGATCGCGGAGCTCGTCACGGCGGGCGGCAAGCGGCTGCGCCCCACGTTCTGCATCAGCGGCTATCTGGCGGCCGGCGGTGCGCTGGACGATGACGCGGTCGTCGCCGCGGCTGCCGGGCTGGAACTGCTGCACGCCTTTGCCCTTATCCACGACGACATCATGGACAACTCGCCCACCCGGCGTGGGGTGCCGACCGTGCATGCCAAGCACACCGGCCTCCATGCGGAGCGCGGCTGGGCCGGTGAGCCCCGCCGGTACGGAGAGGGTGTCGCCATGCTGGCCGGCGACCTGGCGCTCGGCTACGCCAACCGGCTCACCAGCAGGCTGCCCGGCCCGGCCATGGAGATCTGGACGGACCTGGTCACCGAGATGATCATCGGCCAGCAGCTGGACATCGCCCTTGCCGCCGAGCTGGTGCCGGACCCGGACCTTGCCCGCTGGGTCGCGGTCTGCAAGTCCGGTCGCTACACCATCCACCGGCCCCTCGCACTCGGAGCGTCCCTCGCCGGGCGGCCCGAACTGCAGGCGCCGTTCGAGGAGTACGGCATCGCGGCGGGCGAGGCGTTCCAGTTGCGCGACGACCTGCTCGACGCCTTCGGCGATTCCGCGGCGACCGGCAAGCCCGCCGGCCTGGATGTCAGTGAACACAAGATGACCTTGCTGATCGCCCTGGCGGCGGCCAAGGACTCCCGGGTGGCCCGCCTGGTGGCTAACGGCCGGAACGGCGACTGGAACCCGGCCGAGTTGCGCGACGCGTTGCTCGCCTCCGGCGTACGCCAGGAGGTCGAGGAGCAGATCGACCGGCTCGTCACGACTGCCCTTGCGGCACTTGAGAAGGCGCCACTCGCGGACGACTGGCAGCAGCGCCTGGGCAAGATGGCGGAGCAGGTCGCCTACCGCGACCACTGACGGCACGACGGGATTACGCGGTTGCCCGGCGCCGCGTCAGACGGGGTCGGACCTTTTCGGGTCCGACCCCGTTTTCATGGCGGTGCTCAGAGGCCGCCGAAGTCGGTGCTAGTCCACAAACCGGATGTCGACCACCGCGGGGTCGTCCTCGGGGCGATCGGGGTCGGCCGGGCGGGGCGCGGACAGGACATAGTTGAGCCGGCTGACGTTCAAATGACCCGCCCAGTTGGCGATGGTCACGGCGGCGACCGCGTTGGCGATCAGGTTGGTGACGGCCCGGGCCTCCGACATGAGCCGGTCGATCCCGACGAGCAGTGCGACGCCCGCCATCGACGGGGCATGGGTGATGGACACCGTGGCCACGAGCGTGACGAAGCCCGAACCTGTCACGCCCACCGCGGTCTTGGAGATGATCATGGCCAGGACCAGCAGAAGCATTTGCTCACCGAAGGCCAGACCGTCACCGGTGATCTCCGCGATGTACGCGGCCGACATGGTGAGGTAGATGCACGTGCCCACCAGATGCAGCGAATATCCGCCCGCCAGCAAGGGCGCACCCGTCGCACGTGGCACACCGGCCAGTTCGAGCTTGCGCAGCACCCGCGGAAAGACGGGTTCGGAGGACGAGGTGGCGACCGTGATCAGTATCTCGTGGCGCAGGAACCTGACCAGCTTGAGCAGAGAGAACTGGTTGGCGCGGGCGAGCAGTGCCAGTCCCACGAAAACCACCAGGGCGCAGACCAGATAGAAAGCGACGACCAAGTACAACAGGGCGCTCAGCGGCACGAGTCCGAAACGGCCGATGGTGTAGGCGGCGCCGCCGAAAGCGGCCAGCGGCGCACCGACGGCCAGGATCCGCACCGCGCAGAAGAGTACGTGTCCGAGCCGTTCGAACTGGTCGATCAGCGGGGCACCCCGTTCCCCCGAGCGCATCAGCGCCGCGCCGAAGAGAACGGCCACGACGAGGACTTGGAGCGGATGGCCACCCGTGAAGGCGGACACGAAGCTGTCGGGGACAAAGCCCTGGATGCTCAGCGCATCGTTCCGGGCCGACTCGGCCTGCTTCATGATCGGCCCCAGGTCGGCGGAGCCGTTGGTGAGATGACTGCCCGAGGGTGACAGTCCCAGCAGGTCACCGGCGAGGAGTCCGACGCCGAGTGCGAGGGTCGTGGTCAGCTCGAAGTAGACGAACGCCTTCACGGAGAGGCGACCGAGGCGGTGGACACTGCCGACGGTGGCGATCCCGGTCACCACCGTCACGAAGATGATCGGGGTGACCAGCATCGACATGAGTGAGATGAAGGCGTCCGAGAGGAAACCCATCCGCGCCGCGTCCTTGCGGTCGACCAGCCCGAACGCGGCGCCGGCCAGGAGGCCGCACACCACCCAGAGGGTCAGCCTGCCGCGGAGTGAGTTCCGACGCGATTCCCTCGCCACTGTGTCCTCCACGTCGATCCGGGGAAGCACGCGTCGCTCCCAACTGCCCTTGTAACAGTGGAACAAGATTAGACATTGTCATCCAAAGGACTGTGCCGAGATTGACAGGGAGACGTGAGGACTCTTCAAAATCGATCCTTGTCCGCCAACAACTTTCACATAAGATGACGGAGCCAACGCGCAATGCGGAAGTTGCATTAGCAAGGCAACATGAGCAACGGGGGAGATTTTGAAGGCATTGCTCGTAGAGGACGACCCTGACGTCGCCAGCGCGCTGATGGAGAGCCTGGAGCAGTACGGCTGGGACGTGGAACACTCCAGCACCGGCGGCAGCGCACTGTATTCACAGCCGACTTGGGACATCGTGCTGCTCGACCTCAACCTGCCGGACATGGACGGTCTTGAGGTGTGCCAGCGACTGCGCTCGTCGCACGAGGTGCCCATCATCGCCGTCACGGCGCGCTCCGACCAGATGGACAAGGTCCTGTGCCTGCGCCTCGGCGCCGACGACTACATCGTCAAGCCGTACCAGATCCAGGAGTTGCTGGCGCGAATGACCGCGGTCATCCGGCGCAGCGTGCCGCAGCAGACCCCGCCGGCGGCGCCTGCGGAGAGCATTTCCGAGGGGCAGATCGTCATCGACCGGCGGACGCGCAGGGTCAGCGTCGCGGGCCGCGATCTCGCACTCACGCGCAAGGAGTTCGATCTCCTGGTGGTGCTCGCACGGGCCCCCGGCCGGGTGTTCACCCGTGACCAGCTGTTCGCTGCGGTGTGGTCGGAGACCTGGGGCGGTGCCTCGCGCACGCTGGACACCCATGTCGCCTCTCTGCGAAGGAAGTTAGGCAGTTCGAACTGGATCAGGACGATCCGTGGAGTCGGCTTCAGCTTCGAGCCGAAGCGCATGGACTGAGAGCCTGGTCAAGACCGATGCGCCCGTTCCACACGGTGATTCTCGCTGCCCTGTGCGGTGCAGTCCTGACCGCCTTGTTGGTGCTGACCGGCTGGCTGTTCGAAGAGCGCGCCGCACAACAGGCGCGGACCCATCTGGTGTCGACTCTCGTGACGGCGCAAGGCCGGCTCTCCGCGTCGCTCGACGACATGCCGACGCACCGGCTGCGCAGCCAACTCAACACCCTGTCGAGGGAGTTGGACGCCGACCTCTATGTACGCCTGCCGGACCGCGCCGTCGTGACCTCCGGCACCCCTTCGGCGAGCGTGACCGACAAGCTGGCCCGGTTACCCGTTTCGGCGGACACCACCGGTGTTCAGGTGACGGCTCCCGCACGACTGCCCGACCTCGGCGACCACTTGAGTGCCTGGACGACGGTGCGCGGGAAGGACTCGCGCACCTCGGTGCTGTGGGTGCGGGAGCCCGCCGACCGGTGGCGCGAGAGCGTCCTGACCTCCTGGGGACTGCTGGCCGCCGCCGAGCCCGTCGGCCTGGGGCTGTGCGCGCTGCCCCTGCTGGTCATGAGGCGCCGTACGCGCTTCGCCTCCGACCAGCTCAGCGGCGTCCTGCGGTCGCTGGCCGACGGGGAGTTCCACGTCCGGGCCGACCCCCCGCTCGGCGGGTACTACATGGACCAGCTCGCCGAGGACATCAACGTGTTGGCCGCGTCCGTGCAGACCACGATGGAGAAGCAGCGCAGGTTCCTCGCCGACGTGGCCCACCAGCTGCGCAACCCCATGGTCGCGCTGCGCCTGAGGGTGGAGAACCTCCGCCCTCACCTGCCCGAGGCGGCTGTCGAACGGCAGGCCCGCATCCTGTCCGACGTGGACCGGCTCCACCGCACCCTGACGGACATGCTGGAGCACGCGCGTTCCGTGCCCGCCGACCACAGGACCCAGGTCGTCGACGTGTGCGCGGTGGTGGAGGAACGCGTCCAGGGCTGGGCCCCCGTGGCCGAGCAGCGGTGCGTTCAGCTGAAGGTCAGCATGCCGCGGCATGCCTGGGGGCTGAGCCGCTCCGGCGCCGTCGAGCAGGCGCTGGACGTCCTGCTCGACAACGCGCTGAAGTACTCGCCGACGGGGAGCGCGATCCGTATCCAGGTCATGACGGAAGATAACCGGCTGCTGATCCAGGTGCGCGACGAAGGCCCCGGCCTGCCCGACAAGGACCGCGAAGCGGCCCTGCAGCGCGGCTGTTCCGGCCCGTCGTCGAAGAAGGGCGGCGGCATCGGCCTGTCCATCGCCCGCCAGCTCATCGAGTCGTCCGGTGGCCGCCTGGAGCTGCTCCCCGGCACACCCGGTGGCCTCATCACGAGGCTCCATCTGCTCGGCGGCGTACCGGTCCAGTCCTCCGCCGGCCGCACCGCCACCGCGTCGAACACGCGAAACCGCGTCCCGAGCGGCAGCCTGCCCAGGAATCCCACGAGCAGCCCGGTCACGTGCCCGCCCGACGAGGCACCGAGTTGAAGAGGCAGTTGGAGAGGCAAGCGATGACGATCTACAATCTTCCGCTCGATACGCAGCCGGACGAATGCGATCCGATCCGTACGGCCCGGTGGCTGGCCGACGGGTCCGGCCGGGACGTGTTCTGCTACTGGAACCGCCCCGCCCTCGACGAACCCGTCCTCCAGGCTCTGCGCGGACCGGACCGGAGCAAGTACGTCCGGATCGCCTTCCCCCTGTCGTACGACCCTGGCGCCCAGGCCACGTACGCCGACTGGCAGCACAGCGGCGCCCAGGTGAGGCAGAGCCACCGACTGCCGCCGGGCGCCCTGATGCTCACCAACCAGGGCGCACTGATGACGACGCGCTCCCACTCGGGCCTCACCTGGGCGCGCACGGAGGACCCGGGCACGCTGGCCGCCCTGCGGATCCTGGCCCAGACCCTCTGGCAGCAGGCGGAGCCCCTCGCGCAGCCCCAGGTGGTGCTGAGCGAGGCCGAACAGCAGATCCTCTCCGCGCTGTTGCAGGGCCTGACCGACCAGGCCATCGCCCGCCGCCTGAACACGTCCGACCGCACGGTGCGCCGCATGGTCGCCCAGCTCATGGAACGCCTGGGCGCCCAGAGCCGCTTCGAGGCGGGGGTACGAGTGGTCGAACGCCGCTGGATCTGACGTCACCGTCCCAGCAGCGGCACCTCACGGGGCCGCGGAGCCGAACCGGACGTCGGCGCCCGCGCCCTGCTCGACGGCCCTGCGGTAGAGCAGGTGGCACGTGAAGGCGTCCTCCAGCGGGATGCCCACGGACTTGAAGAGGGTCGTCTCGCTGTCGTCGCGGCGGCCGGGGTGCCCTCCGCCGAGCAGGTCGGCCAGTTCGACCAGGGGAGGAGCGTCCGGAAGCACGCCCTCCGTGATGGGGATGAGCAGGTCGCCGGCCTCACGGAGCACGGCTTCCGCGGACTCGACGAACACGGTGGAGCGCGCCACGAGGGCGGAAGGCAGCTCCCGGCGCTCCCTGCCGTACGCGCCGACCGCGCTGATGTGCACGCCTTCCGGCGCCACCGCCGAGTCGTCGAACAGCGGCTCGGGGGACGACGTCACCGTGCAGATGACGTCCGCGCCGGCCACCGCCGCCTCGGCGCTGTCGCACACCGTCACGTCGAGTCCGGGGCCGTCGGAGGCGGCCCACTCGGCGAGCCGGTGCGCGCGGCGCGGATCGCGGCTGTAGAGCCGCACCTCGTCCCAGGGCCGGATCGGGGCGAGGCCCTCCAGGTGCCCGCGGCCTTGGACGCCGGCCCCGATGACGGCCAGCGTGCGGGCGTCCCTGCGCGCCAGTATGTCCGTGGCGAGGGTGGTGACCGCGGCCGTACGCAGCTCGGTCAGCGCCTGCGCGTCGATGAGGGCGGTGGGCGCGCCGGACCGGGCGTCGAAGACAGCGACGAGGCCCTGGACCGTGGGCAGGCCCCGGGCCCGCGCGCTGTCGAAGAGGGTGATGAGCTTCACCGACAGCGCCGACGCGTACGCCGCCGGCATCAACAGCAGATCCCCCTCGCCGGTGTGCACGGAGCTGCGGGTGAAGTCGGCCCCGGCGCCGTGCTGTTCGGTGAACACGGCGCCGATGGCGCAGGCCAGGTCGTCGACCGAGAGCACGTGCCGGACGGTGTGCGCGTCCAGGAGCTTCAACACAGCGGGCCTTTCCGTCGGTCAGCGGGTGCGCGCCGCGCGCAGGGCGTCGGAGAGAAGGTCGCACAGCATGTCGACCTGCTTGTCGCTGAGGCCGGGGTGGCAGGGCAGGTTGACCTGCTCGTGGAACCACACCTGCTCGGCCGTGGGGCACTCCCCGTAGTGGTGCCCCCGCGAGCGCCACTCCGGGAGCAGATGGAGGGGGAAGTAGCGCAGCGGCGTCTGCACGCCGCGTTCGTCGAGTTCGTGCAGCAGCCGGTTGCGGTTGAGCAGGTCCGGCTCCCGGACGAAGAACGCGAACAGGTGCTGGGCGTGCACGACGCCCGCGGGCTCCTCGCACACGTCGACCATCCCGTCGAAGGCGCGCAGCGTCTCGCGGAGCCGGACCGCGATCATGCGCCGCCGCCCCACCAGCTCGGGCAGCACGGCCAGTTGGGCCGTGCCCATCGCGGCGGCGGCCTCCCCGAGGGTCGCGTTGGTGCCGTGGCGCAGCATGGCCACCATGTCGTGGGTGTACGCGCTGCCCGGGTAGAGGGCGCCGGGCAGGGGCTCCTTGGAGTCCCCGAAGGTGTGTTGCCGGGCCACGAAGCGCGCGTCCACCTCGTTGCCGCGCAGCCGGTCGAGGCGCTCGGCCCAGCCCTCGTCGGCGAAGGTCACCATGCCGCCCTCGCCGAGCGTGGTGATGTTCTTGCTGGCATGGAAGCTGAAGCACCCGATGTCGGCCAGCGAGCCGGGGCGCTCGCCGTGGTAGGAGGCGCCCAGCGCGTGCGCGGCGTCCTCGATCACCAGGGCGCCGTGGGCCCGGGCGATGTCCGTGATCTCGCGCATGTCCGCCGGGTGACCGCCGTAGTGGACCAGGATGACGGCTCGGGTCTTCGGCCCGATCAGGCGCTCCAGGCAGCGCGGGTCCATGTTGAGGGTGTCGTTCCGTATGTCGCAGAACTTCACCGTGACGTCGGGGTACTGGAGCAGCGGCTGGATCGTCGCCTGGTAGGTCTGCGGCGTGACGATCACCTCGTCGCCAGGGCGCAGGCCCAGGAGGTGGGTGGCCAGTTCCAGGGAGACCGTGCCGCTGGTCGTGCTCATGGCGTACGGCGTTCCCACGTACGCCCGGAAGTCGCTCTCGAACCGCTCCCGCCAGGGCCCGCCGGACAGCGTCTCGCCGGAACTCATGGCTTCGGTGACCGCCGCGATCTCCGGGGCTCCGACGGTGCTTCCCAGGGGCAGATAGGGGACCTCGTAGATCCTGGCCGGCTTCCTGAAGGCCCCCAGCTTGGGTATGTCTCCGATGGTCATGGCGTCTCCAGAGTGCATGGAAGTCGTGAGGGGGCAGAAACGCCCTGGACGACACGGAATCGGCGGTCCGCCCTGCGGAGCCGGCCGCCGTTCATGTACGAGGTGTCCCGGCCGCCGGCGCCGGGACGGCCGCGCCGCCGAGCCGCCATGCCATCTCCACCAGCGCCCGGCACAGCGAGCGCAGCCGGTCGTGGGCCTCGGCCGCGCTCAGGACTCGGCTGCCCTCGGCAGTGCGCGCGAAGTCCCCTGGAACAGTGACCAGTTGCTCCGGCAGTGCGATGCCCCGCATGGCCCGTACGACGGTGCGCAGCGCGTCACAGGCCTGGACGGCGGACAGGTTCTCGCCGTGGGTGAGCAGCCCGACGGGCTTCCCCGCGAAGGGCGTGACGTCCAGGTGGTCGAGCGCGTTCTTGACCGCGCCCGAGAAGGAGCCGTGGTACATGGGCGAGGCGATGACGAAGGCGTCCACCTCCGCCGCCAGCTGTCCGAGCTTTCGGGCGTACGGGTCCGCGTAGAGCTCGGGCCGGCCGTGACAGCTGGGGTCGACGATGGGCAGGGGCTGGGTCGCCAGGTCCCACACGAGCGGGTCCGCGCCCAGCTCGGTCAGCATCAGGGCAGCGGCCTCGATGACGGCTGTGGTGTGTGATCCGGTGCTCGGGCTGCCGCCGAGCAGCAGCACGACCGGCCGCTCCGCCGTTGTCCCGGCTTTTCTGTCTGTCCAGCGCTGGATCGGATTCAACGGTCTACCTTTCGCGCGCCGATATGAGTGGGCGGCCGAGACGGTCAGCGGGTGTCATGCGCAACGGGGACACGATGGCCGAACTTTGCTTCGTAGACGGGCAGTTGTCCGCTCACCGACGGACGCTGTCGTAAAGCGGCGGACTGTCAGAGCGGGTGGCGCGCATCGCGCTTGGCCCTGCCCGAGGTCTTGTTGAACCACCCGCGCCGGGCGGCGAGAGCGCCCGCCTCGAACCGGCTCTGGGCGTTGAGCTCCTGCATCATCCTGCTGACCTTGCGGCTCACCGTCCGCTTGGAGACGTCGAGCGAGGCGGCGATCTGTTCGTCGGTGTGGCCGCTGGCCAGCAGCCGGAGCACGTTCTGGAACTGGCCGTCGTCGGGGGCGTGACCGCCGGCCGACCGCGGGGTGCCCTCCTCCCACAGGCTGTGAAAGACGTAGCGCAGCATCCCCGTGGTCTCGGAGCAGTCGGACGTGGTGGCCGATCCGCTCAAACCGCCCTCGCTACCGGATTCCTGGCACACCACCGACGTTTGGTTGTCCAGCAGAGCGAAGGTGACGGGGGCCCGGGCGACGCACCGGGTCCGGATCCCGGAGCTGGCCTGCCACGAGGCGTAGGACGCCAGGTGAGGGGCGGTGAGCGCCCGCTCGTCCCAGATCACGGAGACCTGCACCCAGCGGTGCAGCAGCTTCGTGAGGCTGAGCTTGTCCTGCTGGACCACCGTCGGGGTGAGTCCCTGCCCCGTGTAGACGATCGCCACGTCGTGGCGGGCGGACTCGAGCGCGGCGTGGAACGGCGATCGCGAGCGGTGCCGCTCGGCCTGCCTGGTGGGGGCGTTTCGGACCGGGGACTGGGTGACGGCCGCGGTCGTGCTCATGTTTCTCGTACTCCTTCCGCTCGACCGCTTCGTGAGGGATCAAATGGGATGCAGTACCACGGAGTTGGGAGTCGCCCGAGTTCATCGGCTCGGCAGCTCCTCCGGTGAGACTAGGAGGGCTGCGTCAAATTCCCGCACGCGCAGGTATGGGGAATGTCAGCTCTATGTGAGTTTCCTGCGGACGCCCTCATACCGGACGAGGGTCGATAGGTGTGGCCTATCGAATTCATGCACACGATCACTTGGAGTACTTGCGACTCTTGCCCCTACCATCGATTTTCATGACTCTGGCTACGCGTACGAGTCCGTCGAGAACGCGTCTGGTGTGGGACTCGACGGTGGGCAAGAAAGCGGTCATGGCCGTGAGTGGCCTGGTGATCGTCGGCTACCTCGTGGTGCACTGCATCGCGAATGTCAAGATCTACTTCGGTGCGGCCGATTTCAATGCGTACGGGGAGTGGATCCGCACGCTGGGCGACCCGTTCCTGCACCGGATGTGGTTCATCTGGAGTGCGCGCGTGGTGCTGCTGGCCTCGGCGATCGCGCACGGAATCTGCGCGTACCAGCTCAGCCGCCGTGACATCAAGGCCCGTCCGAGCAAGTACGTGCACCAGAAGGAGCGTCCGAGCTACGCGACGCGCACGATGCGCTGGGGCGGGGTGATCCTCGGCCTGTTCATCGTCTGGCACATCCTGGACATCACGACGGGCACGGTTCACCCGGGCTTCCAGCCCGGTCACCCCTACCAGAACGTGGTGGCGACCTTCTCGCACTGGTACGGCAACGTCATCTACATCGTCGCGATGCTCGCGTTGGGCCTGCATCTGCGGCACGGGATGTGGAGTGCCGCGCAGACCCTCGGTGTGAGCAGCAAGGCGGTCGACCGGACTTTGAAGATCACGGCGAACGGGCTGGCGCTGCTGCTGACGGCGGGCTTCATCTCCGTGCCTGTGGGCGTCATGACGGGAGTGGTGAGCTGAGTATGGGTGAGTATGCCGAGTACGTGACCGGGGAGCCGGTCACCGACACGAAGGCGCCGACGGGGCCGATCGCCGGGCGCTGGGACACGCGGCGCTTCGAGGCGAAGCTGGTCAACCCGGCCAACCGGCGCAAGCACACGGTGATCGTCGTCGGCACCGGCCTGGCCGGCGGCAGCGCCGGTGCGACGCTCGCCGAACAGGGCTACCACGTCGTCCAGTTCTGCTTCCAGGACTCCCCGCGCCGCGCCCACTCGATCGCCGCCCAGGGCGGTATCAACGCGGCGAAGAACTACCGCAACGACGGCGACTCCGTCCACCGGCTCTTCTACGACACCGTCAAGGGCGGCGACTTCCGCGCCCGCGAGTCCAACGTCCACCGCCTCGCGCAGATCTCCGTCGAGATCATCGACCAGTGCGTCGCCCAGGGTGTGCCCTTCGCCCGTGAGTACGGCGGCCTGCTCGACACCCGCTCCTTCGGCGGCGTCCAGGTCTCCCGCACCTTCTACGCCCGCGGCCAGACGGGCCAGCAGCTCCTCCTCGGCGCCTACCAGGCGCTCAGTCGGCAGATCGCGGCGGGCAACGTCGAGTTGCACGCGCGTACCGAGATGCTCGACCTCGTCGTCATCGACGGGCGGGCGCGCGGCATCGTGGCGCGTGACCTGGTGACCGGGAAGATCGACACGTATGTCGCGGACGCGGTGGTGCTGGCCTCCGGTGGCTACGGCAATGTCTTCTACCTGTCGACGAACGCGATGAATTCCAACGCGACCGCGATCTGGCGGGCGCACCGGCGGGGCGCCTACTTCGCCAACCCCTGCTTCACGCAGATCCATCCGACCTGTATTCCGCGTACCGGCGACCACCAGTCGAAGCTGACGCTGATGAGTGAGTCGCTGCGCAACGACGGGCGTATCTGGGTGCCGAAGGCGAAGGGTGACACGCGTCCGGCGAACGAGATCCCCGAGGACGAGCGCGACTACTACCTGGAGCGCATCTACCCCTCGTTCGGCAACCTCGTGCCCCGTGACATCGCTTCGCGTGCTGCGAAGAACGTGTGTGACGAGGGGCGTGGTGTCGGGCCCGGCGGCCAGGGTGTGTACCTCGACTTCGCGGACGCCATCCAGCGGATGGGCCGGGGGGCGGTCGAGGCCAAGTACGGCAACCTCTTCGACATGTACCAGCGGATCACCGACGAGGATCCGTACAAGGTGCCGATGCGGATCTACCCTGCCGTGCACTACACGATGGGCGGCTTGTGGGTCGACTACGACCTCCAGACCACCATCCCGGGCCTGTTCGCGATCGGGGAGGCCAACTTCTCGGACCACGGCGCCAACCGGCTCGGCGCCTCCGCGCTGATGCAGGGCCTGGCGGACGGCTACTTCGTGCTGCCGTCCACGATCAACGACTACCTGGCGCGCAACCCCGGGCAGGGCGAGGTGGGTTCGGACCACCCCGTCGTCAAGGAGGTCGCGGCCGAGACCGAGGCGCGGCTGGCAAAGCTGCTGGCCGTGGACGGGGACCGTACGCCCGACTCCTTCCACCGCGAGGTCGGCGAACTCATGTGGGAGTTCTGCGGGATGGCCCGCACCGACGAGGGCCTGCGCAAGGCGCTCGACCGGATCCCCCAGATCCGCGAGGAGTTCTGGCGGCGCATCAAGGTTCCCGGCACCGGCGAGGAGTTCAACCAGTCGCTGGAGAAGGCCAACCGCATCGTCGACTACCTGGAACTCGCCGAGCTGATGTGCCTCGACGCGCTGCACCGCGCCGAGTCCTGCGGCGGCCACTTCCGCGAGGAGTCCCAGACGCCCGACGGCGAGGCGGCCCGCAGGGACGAGGAGTTCTCCTACGCGGCGGCCTGGGAGTTCACCGGCACCGGCGCCTCGCCCGTCCTGCACAAGGAAGACCTGGCCTTCGAGTACGTCCACCCCACCCAGCGGAGCTACGCATGAAGCTCACCCTGCGCGTCTGGCGCCAGAAGAACGACACCGCGCCGGGCGCGATGGAGACCTACGAGGTCGACGGCATCTCCTCGGACATGTCGTTCCTGGAGATGCTCGACACTCTCAACGAGGAGCTCATCCTCAAGGGCGAGGACCCCGTCGCCTTCGACCACGACTGCCGCGAGGGGATCTGCGGGGCGTGCTCGCTGGTCATCAACGGCAACGCGCACGGCCCGGAGCGCACCACCACCTGCCAGCTGCACATGCGGTCCTTCAAGGACGGCGACACGATCGACATCGAGCCGTGGCGGGCCCGCGCGTTCCCGGTGATCAAGGACCTGGTCGTGGACCGCACGGCCTTCGACCGCATCATCCAGGCCGGCGGCTACATCACCGCGCCCACCGGTTCCGCGCCGGAGGCGCACGCCACGCCGGTGCCCAAGCCGGACGCGGACTACGCCTTCGAGCACGCGGAGTGCATCGGCTGCGGCGCGTGCGTGGCCGCGTGCCCGAACGGCGCCGCGATGCTGTTCACCTCCGCCAAGGTCAACCACCTCAACGTCCTGCCGCAGGGCGCCCCCGAGCGCGAGACCCGCGTCCTCGACATGGTGGCGCAGATGGACGAGGAGGGCTTCGGCGGCTGCACGCTCACCGGTGAGTGCGCGACGGCCTGTCCCAAGGGCATTCCGCTCCCCTCCATCACCGCGATGAACAAGGAGTGGCTGCGCGCCGTCCGCAAGGCGAAGCAGCCCGCTTCGTAGGACTCCGTACGACGTGGGCAGCGCCCAGCGTTGGGACCGACCCGGGCCGATGGCCCGGGTCGTTTTCGTGCAGCGACGGCGGTCCTGGCCGCTGGGCGACAGCGGGTGTCGTCTTGCTGTCACACGGTTGTTTCCGTAAAGGGCCCCGGCAAGCATTGTTGAACGTGATCCCGCACCGCGGCACGGAGTGAGCCTCCGCAGTGCGCCGCGAGCCGTTCTTCATGCGGCTCGCTTCTTCGCAGAGCATTCCACGCGCCCTACGAGTGCGCCCCGAGTGCGCCGTCCACCTATGCCCGGGAGGTACCCATGCAGTTCATGATCCTGGCCCGTTACACGCAGGACGTCGTCAAGACGATCCTCGAGGACCCGCGGGCGGTCATCGCGCGCGACGAGCACGCCTTCAAGTTCTACGGGGCGCTCGGCGGCACTGTCGTCAACTACTGGTTCACCCGCGACATCGAGTACAACTTCGCGGTCGTCGTGGACTTCCCGGACGTGGAGGCGGCGCACGCGGCCGTGCTGACCGGCTACTCCACCGGCGCCTTCGAGGAGGGCAAGGTCATCCCGCTGGCCTCGGCGGAGGAGATGGTGGGCGCGCTCAAGCGCGCCGCCCCGGCGGTCGAGCTCTTCTACCCGCCGCAGTCGCCGGAAGTCAACTAGTCCTCAACCCACCCTCGAAGCCGGAGCGGTCACGGGCACCGCGCACGGCGGTTCCGGTGTCACGGCGAGGCGGACCCAGTCGCCGTGCACCGGCATCTTCTGATGTTCTGAGAGAGGAAGACGTGAGCGGTAATCCCCAGTCAGCGCCGTCGGACGTGCCGTTCCGCACCCTGGTGGACCTCCTCAGGGCGCGGAGCGAGGACAACGGCCGGCAGGTGGCGTTCAGCTTCCTGCCCGACGGCACGGCCGTCTCGCAGGAACTGACGTTCGCCGACCTGGACGTGAGGGCCCGGGCCATCGCGGCCCGCCTCCAGGAGATCGCCTCGCCCGGCGACCGCGTCCTGATGCTCTACCCCTCGGGGCCCGAGTTCGCCGTGGCCTTCTACGGCTGCCTCTACGCGGGCATGGTCGCCGTCCCCGCCTACCCGCCGCGCTCCGACAAGCACGCCGCGCGACTCTACGCGGTCGCCGAGGACTGCGGTGCCGCGGTGATCGCGGCACCGGGCGCGCTCCACGACCAGCTGGCCGCGCGCGGCACGGACATGGCCCCCGCCACGTCCGCCCGCTGGATCGCCACGGACTCCATCCCCTCCGAGGCCGCCGACGACTGGCGCCGCCCGGACCTCGATGCGGACCAGCTGGCCTTCCTCCAGTACACCTCCGGGTCCACCGGCAACCCCAAGGGCGTGATGCTCACCCACGCCAACCTGCTGCACAACCTCGGCATGATGGCGCACGCCATGGACCACGCCGAGCGCCCGGTCCTCGTCTCCTGGCTGCCCCTCTTCCACGACATGGGGCTGATCGCCAACCTTCTGCTGTCCCTGTACTGGGGCGCCCGGCTGGTGTACATGCCGCCCGAGGCGTTCCTCCAGGACCCGGTCCGCTGGCTGCGCGCCCTGTCCGAACACGGCGGCACCTTCACCTGCGCCCCCAACTTCGCCTACGACCTGTGCGTGCGCCGCACCCGCCCCGAGGACCGCGAGGGCCTGGACCTCAGCGGCTGGCGCATCGCCCTCAACGCCGCCGAGCCCATCAGGGCCGACACGCTCGACCGGTTCGCCGGCCTGTACGCCGCGCACGGCTTCCGTGCGAGCTCGTGGTACCCGGCGTACGGACTGGCCGAGAACTCCGTGTTCGTCACCTCCGGCCTGGCGGGCGAGGGCGCGCGCGTCCACCACCTCGACGGCCTCGCACTCGAGCAGGACCGGGCCGTCCCGACGGAACCCGGTGCGCCGGGTGCCCGCGTGGTGCTCGCCTGTGGCCGCGCCCACCTCGACCAGCGCCTCCTCATCGTCGACCCCGACACCCGGATGCCGCTGGAGCGGGGCTCCGTCGGCGAGATCTGGCTGAGCGGGCCGAGCGGCGGTCAGGGCTACTGGCAGCGGCCGGAGGAGAGTGCCGAGGCGTTCGGCAACACACTCGCCGAGGATGCCGCGGGGGCCGACGAGGCGGCCGGCTCGCTGCCGTGGCTCGCCACGGGCGACAAGGGATTCGTCGACGCCGACGGGCAGCTGTGCATCACCGGGCGCATCAAGGACCTGATCATCGTCCGCGGCCGCAACCTCTATCCGCAGGACCTCGAGCGCACCGTCGAGGACGCCGACCCGGCGTTCAGGCCGGGCTGCACCGCGGCCTTCGCCGTCGAGGCGGAGGACCAGGAGCGCGTCGTCGTCGTGCAGGAGGTCCGCCACGACGAGGTGGACGCCGAGCGGATCGGACCGGCGGTCGCCGCCGCACTCGCGGCCGAGCACGAGGTGACGCTGGACGCGCTGGTCCTGCTGCGCACCCGCGCCATCCCCAAGACCTCCAGCGGCAAGATCGCCCGCCGCGCCGCCAAGCAGGGCTACGTGAACGGCACCCTCGACACTGTCGCCGTCTGGCGCGCTGCGCGGCGGGCACCCGTGGCCGCCGACGCCGCCCGGCGGGCCGGCGCGGGGGCGGCGCGGGCCCTCCCGTACGTCGACGAGGTGATCGCCGTCGTCGCCGAGCACCTGGGCGTCGACCCGCGGGACATCTCCCCCCGCGAGAACTTCGCCGCCTACGGTGTGGACTCTGCCTCCGCGGTCGCCATTTCGGGCACGCTCCAGCGCGCCCTCGGCCGTCGGCTGCCGGCGGGTCTGCTCTACCAGCTGCCGACGGCCGAGGACGTCGCCCGGTACCTCGCGGGCGAGGAGCGTTCCGCGCCGACGCAGGCGGGGGAGCGGGCGGGAGCGCCGTCCGCCGACGAGCCGATCGCCGTCGTGGGCATGGCCTGCCGCTTCCCGGGGGCCGAGGACGTCGGGGCGTTCTGGGAGCTGCTGCGGGACGGCAAGGACGCCATCACGGAGGTGCCCGCCGACCGCTGGGACGCCGCCGCGCTCTACGACCCGGAGCTGAAGCGGCCCGGCTCCATCAGCACCCGGTGGGGCGGATTCGTCGGCGACGTCGCCGGATTCGAGCCCGAGTTCTTCGGCATCTCACCGACCGAGGCCGCCGCCGTCGACCCGCAGCACCGGCTGCTCCTCGAGGTCGCCTGGGAGGCGCTGGAGAACGCCGCGATCCACCCGGAGTCCCTGGCGGGCACCGCCACCGGCGTCTACGTCGGCATCAGCAACAACGACTACACGCGCCTGACCGCGGGCGCGGATTCCGCCCTCGACGCCTACTACGGCACGGGCAACGCGCTCAGCATCGCCGCGGCCCGGCTGTCGTACCTGCTGGACCTGCGCGGCCCCAGCCTCGCGGTGGACACGGCGTGCTCCTCGTCGCTCGTGGCCGTGCACCAGGCGTGCGAGTCGCTGCGGCGCGGCGAGAGTGCGGTGGCCCTCGCCGCGGGCGTCAACCTCATCCTGTCGCCGGAGATGACGTCGGTCTTCTCGCGGGCCAACATGATGGCCGCCGACGGCCGTTGCAAGGTCTTCGACGAGCGCGCCGACGGGTACGTGCGGTCCGAGGGCTGCGGTGTCGTGGTCCTCAAGCCGCTGTCCCGGGCCCTGGCCGACGGCGACCAGGTGCTCGCCGTCGTCTCCGGCTCCGCCGTGAACCAGGACGGCCGCTCCAACGGGCTCACCGCCCCGCACGGACAGGCGCAACAGGACGTCCTGCGCGACGCCTGGGACGCGGCCGGGCTCGACCGCGACCGCCTCGGCTACGTCGAGGCGCACGGCACCGGCACCGCGCTCGGCGACCCCATCGAGTTCGAGTCGCTCACCGGCGCGCTGCGCGAGGGCCGGGACGGGGACGTCGCGCCGTGCTACGTCGGGTCGGTCAAGGCCAACATCGGGCACACCGAATCGGCCGCGGGCATCGCCGGGTTCATCAAGGTGGTCCTCGCCCTGCGGCACGGCACCATCCCCGGCCAGATCCATCTGAACCGCCTCAACCCCCACATCGCGGACCTCGACACCCCGCTGACCGTTCCGACAGCCGCGCAGGAGTGGCCGCAGGACCGGCGCACCGCGGGCGTCAGCGCCTTCGGCTTCGGTGGGACCAACGCGCACGTGGTGCTCACCGAAGCCCCGGCCACCGCCGAAGCCCCGGCCACCGCCGAAGCCGCGGACGCCGAACCGCCCACCCCCGAGGTGCTGGTCCTGTCCGCCCGCACCCCCGACACGCTGACCGCCCTCGCGAGGCGCTACGCGGACGCTCTCGGCACCGCCGACCCTGTCGCCCTCGGCGACGCCGTCCACACCGCCGTCACCGCGCGCACCGTCTGGCCGCACCGGCTCGCCGTGACCGCCGCCGACGCCGAGGAGGCCCGGCGGACGCTGCTCGACTTCGCCGGGCGGGGCAGGGCGCAGCAGGACGCCGCCGTGGGCCGCGCGCCCCGCCGGAGCGGGCCGCTCGCCTTCCTCTTCACCGGGCAGGGGGCCCAACGGCCGGGCATGGGTTCCGAGTTGTACCGGACCGAGCCCGTCTACCGCGAGGCGTTCGACGCCTGCGCCCGCATCGTCCAGGACCACTTCGGCTGGGACCTGCGCGACGTGGTCGACGACGCCGAGGCGCTGGCGCGCACCGAGTACGCACAGCCCGCGGTCTTCGCAGTGGAGTACGCGCTGGCCGCCCTGTGGCGCGCGTACGGGGTCGAGCCGGACACGATGCTCGGACACAGCGTGGGCGAGTACGTCGCGGCCTGCCTGGCCGGGGTGTTCGAACTGGAGGACGCGCTGTTCCTGCTCGGGACGCGAGCCCGGCTGATGCAGGGCCTTCCGGCCGGCGGCGCCATGCGCGCGGTACGGGCCGGGGAGCCGGTGGTCCGCGAGGTGCTTGCCCCGTACGCCGACCGCGTGGCCGTCGCCGCGGTGAACGGCGCCGACGAGGTCGTGATCTCGGGCGCCGCGGATGCCGTGGACGCCGTGGCCGAGGCCCTGCGGGAGCGCGGGCACAGCTCCGCATCGATGCATACGTCGCACGCCTTCCACTCGCCTCTCGTCGACCCCGTGCTCGACGAATTCCTCGGCGTCGTGGAGCAGGTGACGCTGCGTCGGCCGAAGGTGCCGCTGGTGTCCTCGCTGACCGGGCGGCCGGAGGACGCGCTGCCGGCCACCCCCCAGTACTGGGTGGACCAGCTGCGGCAGGCCGTCCGCTACGCCGACGGCATCGCCGCGCTCGTGGAGAGCGGCTGCACGAGGGGCATCGAGATCGGACCCGACGCCGTGCTCGCCCCGCTGGCCCGGCGCCTCACCCGGGGCGTCGACGGGGCACGCTGGATCCCCTCGCTGCGTGGTGGCAAGCCCGACCGGCGCTCGCTCGCCCAGGCGCTTGCCGCCTCCTGGACCGTGGGCGTGCCGGTCGACTGGCAGGAGGTACGCCGGGGCCGGGGCGGCAGCCGCCGCGCACTGCCCGGCTACCCCTTCCAGCGGCGCCGGTTCTGGCTGCCGGACCAGCTGTCCGGCAGGGGAGCCGCCGTGGCGGGCTCCTCCGCGCAGGCCGACCGGTCGGCGTGGCACCCGCTTCTCGGACGGCCGTTGCAGCCGGTGGCGGCGGAGCCCGGGCGGCACGTCTGGCAGCGGGTGCTCGCCCAGGGCCAGGTGGCGGTGCTCGACGACCACCGCATCCAGGGGCGCGTCGTCGCGCCGGGAACCAGCTACATCGAGATGGCGCTGGCCGCCGCCCGCGAACTGGACCCCGGGGCCCGTTACGTGCTGCGGGACGTGCGCTACCACAGCATGCTCAGCGTCCCGCCGGACGGGGCGCGCGTCGTCCAGGTCAGCCTGCACGGCTCGCCGGGCGGTGAGCTGGCCTTCAGCGTCCACAGCCAGGACGAGGCCGGTGGCTCCGACTGGACCCAGCACGCCAGCGCGCAGCTGGTCGGCGTCGGCCACGGGCCGGCGGACGGCGGCGGCCCGCGCGGCACCACGATCAGCGGCCCGCGCGGCACCACGGGCAACGGGGAGGGTGAGGCATGAAGTTCAGCCTGATGTTCTTTGCCAGCGACGAGAACTCCCTGACAGGGGCGGACCGTTACGACCTGCTCGTCAAGAGCGCGCGCTTCGGCGACGAGCACGACTTTCTCAACATCTGGGTGCCGGAGCGCCACTTCACGCAGCTCGGCTCGCTCTACCCGAACCCGGCCCTGCTGCACGCCGCCCTCGCCCGCGAGACCCGGCGCATCGGTCTGCGGGCGGGCAGCGTCGTGGCACCGCTGCACGACCCGCTGCGGGTCGCGGAGGAGTGGGCGGTCGTCGACAACCTGTCCGGCGGCCGGGTGGGCATCTCGCTGGCCTCCGGCTGGAACCCGGGCGACTTCGCGTTCTTCCCCGAGCGCTACGCCACCCGCAACGCCTACCTCAGCGAGGCCGTGACGACTCTGCGGGCCCTGTGGCGCGGCGAGCAGGTGCCCGCCACCAGCGGCACCGGCGACCCCATCCGCGTACGCACCTATCCGCGTCCCGTCCAGGCCGAGCTGCCGCTGTGGCTGACCGCCGCGAGCTCGCCCGCCAGCTTCACCAAGGCGGGCGCGTCGGGCGCGAACCTGCTCACCCACCTCCTGGACCAGGGCGTGGAGGGGCTCGCCGAGAACATCGCCCTGTACCGCGCGGCGCGCGCCGAGGCGGGCCTCGACCCCGCCGAGGGCCGGGTCACCGTCATGCTGCACACCTTCGTGGGCGAGGACGCCGACGACGTGACGCAGCTGGCCAAGGACCCCTACTGCAGGTACCTGAAGGGCAACCTGGGCCTGCTCAAGGGCCTGGCCCGCAGCCGGGGGCACGGCAACGACACGGACATCAGCACGCTGCCCGACGAGGAGCTGAACCGATTCGTCTCCTTCCTCTACGACCGGTTCGCCGCCGAGCGGTCCCTGATCGGCTCCCCGGACTCGTGCCTGCCCCTGGTCCGCCGCCTCGCGGCCGTCGGCGTCGACGAACTCGCCTGCCTGCTGGACTTCGGCCCCGCGGCCGACGAGGTGCTCTCCGGACTGCCGCACCTGGACCGGCTGCGCTCGCTCGCCGAGACGGACACCGAGGTGCTGGCCGTCATGGCGGACCGTACGCATGGAGACGTTTCCGCTCCCGTCGTACGGGCGGCTGTTGATTTCGGCCCCGGGGCGCCCGCAGCCGGCTGGGACGATGCCGACGCCGTGATCGCCCGCAGCGTCACCGAGGTCGGCGTCGAGGACTTCTTCGCCCGCATCGAAGCGGCCGGTGCCGCTTACGGCCCCGAGATGCGCTGTCTGGAACAGCTGTGGCTCGGCGAGCGCGAGGTCCTCGGCCGGCTGACCGTGCCCGGCGATCCGGCACAGGGCGCGTACGAGTTCCATCCGGCTCTGCTCGACAACGCGTTCCTGCTGCTCGGCGCGCTCGCCCCGGGCGCCCTGACCGGTTCGGAGGCGCTCGCCCTGCCCAACGGCGTGCGGACCTTCGAGACGCTGCGCCAGCCCGAGGGCACCGTGTACTCCCACGTCCGGCGCACGCCCGGGGCGGAGCAGGAGGGCGAACTCGTCGCCGACGTACGGCTCTTCGACGCGTCCGGCACCGTCGCCCGCGCCGAAGGGCTGCGGATGCGCCTGGTGGAGGCCGGCGACGAGCACCGCGACCCGGGCGCGGAGCTGGCCTACCGCACCGACTGGACCGAAGTGCCCCAGCCCCCTGCCGCGACGGACGGCGCGGCCCCGGGGCGCTGGCTGGTGTTCGCCGACTCCCTGGGTGCCGGTGACGCGCTGGCCGCCGAACTCACCGAGTCGGGGCACCAGGTGGACGTCGTCGGCACCGGGGCGGCCCCGGACGCCGTGGCGATCCGCCGCGCGCTGTACCAGGCGGTCGCTGCCGGGCCGCTCGACGGTGTCGCGTTCCTGTGGCCGCTGGACACCCCCGAGCCCGCGGACGGCGACGCCACGACGCAGTCGGTCGAGGACGCCCAGGCGTATGGCGGCGAAGCGGTCCTCGCGCTGATCCGCGCCGGACTCGAGCTGGACGACCCCACACGCTGCGGGCGGCTCTGGCTCGTCACTCGGGGCAGCCAGCCCGCCGCCGACGGTGAGGTCACCGCGCGCGGCGTGCTCCAGTCCCCGGTGTGGGGCCTCGGCCGGGTGCTCGCGGTCGAACAGCCCGACCTGTGGGGCGGGCTCGTCGACCTCGACCCGGCGCGGGAACCGGACCGCGCGACGGCACGGCTGCTGGCGTCCGCGCTGCTCGGCCCCCGCGACGGCGCGGAGGACCAACTCGCCGTACGCGGAGACAAGTTGTTCGCCCCGCGTCTGGTACGCGACGCGGCCCTCGCCCACCCCGCCGACCCGCTGCCCCGGCTCGACCCGGCCGGCACCTACGTGCTCACCGGCGGCCTCGGCGACCTCGGGCTCGTCATCGCCCGGCGCATGGCCCGGCGCGGCGCCCGCCACCTGGTCCTCACCAGCCGCGGCGGAGTGCGCACCGACGCCCAGCGCGAGGCGGTGGACGAACTGGCCGCCCTCGGCGTCCGGGTCCACACCACGGCCATGGACGTGGCGTCCCTCGCCGCTGTCCGGGCGCTGCGCGAGGAGCTGGCCGTCGCCGGCCTTCCCGACGTCGTCGGCGTGGTCCACCTCGCGGGCCTCGTCCGCGGGGCGCTCCTCGGCGACCTGGACACGGAGCGGCTGCGCGAGGTGGCCGCGCCCAAGATCGCCGGTTCGTGGAACCTGCACCAGGTCTTCGGCGACGCGCGGATGTTCCTGCTCGTCTCGGCGCTGCCCGCGGTCTTCGGCCCCGTCGGCGTCGGCGCCGCCAACTACGCGGCAGCCAACGCCTTCGTCGACGCCCTGGCCCAGCACCGCCGGGCCCGGGGCGCGGCCGGCTGCGCCCTCGGCTACGGCCCGTGGAACCACGTGGGCATGGCCGTCCGGGAGGAGGGCCTCGACCAGCTGGCCCGGGTGGGCGTGGGCAGCATGACGCCCGCGGAGGCACTGGAGATCCTCGACCGGGTCCTCGACAAGGACCCCCGGCAGACCACGGTCGCCCGCCTGGACTGGGCCGGCGTCTTCGAGGCCTTCCCCACCGTCCGGCACACCCGCCAGTTCGCGGGCTTCCTCGCCGAGGCCGGCGACGCGGGCTCTGCCGAACTCCTTGCGAAGTGCGCCGGAGCCGATGCCGCCGAGCGCACCGGGATCATCTCCGGCTACCTCACCGACCGCATCGTGGCCGTCCTCGGCGTCGACGCGGCGGACCTCGACCCGCAGCAGCCCATCACCGAGCTGGGCCTCGACTCCCTGATGTCCCTGGACATGCGCAACCGCATCAAGACCGACCTCGGAGTGGTCGTACCGATCGTGCGCTTCCTGGAAGGCGTCAGCGTCGAGCAGCTGACCACGCACGTGCTCGACCTGCTCGCCGACGTACTCGACGAGCTGGACGACACCGCTGAACGAGAGGAGATCACGCTGTGAACGGGGGACAGCGGCCCTCCGGGGTCTACGAGGACCTCGCGGGCCTGTTGGACGACGTGGACGCCGCCCGCATACGGCTCACGGTCGACGGCGGCGAGCTGCGGGTTTCGGCGGCCAAGGGCGCCCTCACGCCGCAGCTGCGCGAGCGGCTCACCGACCTCAAGCCGGAGCTCGTCGCGCACCTCAGCGCCCGCGCACGGGCCGCCGAACCCGTCGTCGCCCGGCCGCGCGACGGCCGCACCTTCCCCCTGTCCGCCGGACAGGAGGCGCTCTGGCTCCTCGACCAGGTCGAGGGAGGCGAGTCGACGTACGTGATCAGCGGCGGCGTACTTCTGGAAGGGCCGCTGCGGCACGAGACGCTGATCACCTGCCTCTCCCAGGTGGCCAACCGGCACGAGGCGCTGCGCACCGGGTTCCGCACCGGGCCCGACGGGACGCCCCACCAGGTCGTCCTCGACCCGGCGCCGCTGGCCGTACGCCAGGAGGACCTCAGCGGGCTGCCGCAGGAGGAGCGGGAGCGGGAGCTCGTCCGCATCGCCCGGCAGACCGGAAGCGAACCCTTCGACCTGGCCGCGGGACGGATGCTGCGGGCCACCCTCGTGACGACCGGGCCGCAGGAGGCACACCTCGTCCTGGCCGTCCATCACATCGCCGCCGACGCGGCGTCGCTGTCGGTGCTCTTCCGCGAACTGTTCGTCCTGTACGAGGCGGACGCCGAGCCCTCCGCGCTGCCGCCCCTGTCCCTGCACTACGCGGACGTCGCCGAATGGCAGCGTGAGGCGCTGTCCCCGTTCACCGCACACCAGCAGATCACCTACTGGAAGCGGCAGCTGGACGGTGCACCGCCCCTGCTGGAGCTGCCCGCCGACCGTCCCCGGCCCAGCCGCCAGTCCTACCGTGGCGACCTCGTCGAGTTCTCCCTCGGCCCCGGCACCGCGGCCCGCCTCGCCGAGGTCGCGGCCCGGGCCCGCGTCACCCCCTACGTGGCGCTCCTGGCCGGCTGGGCCGCCGTGCTGGCCCGCCTCAGCCGTGCCGACGAGGTGGTCGTCGGCACCCCGGTCAGCAACCGCGACCACCCGCAGACCGCGTCCCTGGTCGGCTTCTTCGTCAAGACCCTGCCGCTGCGCGTCGACCTGACCGGCACCCCCACCTTCGAGGAGCTCCTGGGGCGCGTCCATCGCGCCTTCCTCGAGGGCCTCGACCACCTCGACGTGCCGTTCCAGCGCATCGTCGCCGAGACCAGCCCCCAGCGCTCCCTCAGCCACAGCCCGGTGTTCCAGGCCATGCTGACGCACTACGAGGCCCCGTTCGCCACGCTGGAGTCGGGGGGCGTCAGGGTCAGCCGGTCCGACGTGCACAACGGCACCGCCAAGTTCGACCTGACGCTGTTCGCCGAGGACCGGGGCGAGGAGCTGGCTTGCTCGCTGGAGTACGCGCAGGACCTCTTCGACCGGGCGACGGCGCAGCGCCTCGCCGACGCGTTCCAGGAGTTCCTCGGCGCGGCCCTCGACGACCCGGGGACCGAGCTGTCCCGGCTCCCGCTGCTGAGCCCCGTGCAGCTCCAGGAGACCGTGGCCGCCGCCGAAGGCGCGGCCCGCACCGTGGACCTGGACCGGCCCGTGCAGCAGTACGTCACGGAACAGGCCGCGCTGCGCCCGCACGCGCCCGCCGTGACCTTCGCCGGAGAGTCGCTGACCTACGCCCAGCTCGACGAGGACAGCACCAAGCTGGCGGCCCTGCTGCGCGCCGGAGGGGCGGCGCCCGGCGTGCTCGTCGCAGTCCACGCCCACCGCTCGCTGCGCCAGATGGTGGCGCTGCTCGCCGTGCTGAAGTCCGGCGCCGCGTTCCTGCCCCTCGACCCCGACCAGCCGGCCGAGCGCATCCAGCAGATACTCGACGAGGCGGGCCCCCGCCTCGTGCTCAGCGACACTGCGCTGGACCTCCCCGAGTCCGGCGGCCCCGCGCTGCTGCGCCTGGACGAGCTCGACTGGTCCGCCGAGCCGGGCGACCGACTCGCCCCGGTGACCGGCCGGGACGACCTGATCTACGTCCTCTACACCTCGGGCTCCACCGGCCGCCCCAAGGGCATCGCCATGCGGCACGGCCCCCTCGCGAACCTGCTGGCCTGGCAGACCGCCGCCTTCCCCTTCACGCCGGACGACCGGGTGCTGCAGTTCAGCCCGCTGCACTTCGACGTCTGCATGCAGGAGCTGTTCGGCACCTGGGCGGCGGGCGGCACCGTCGTGCTGGTCGACGCGGACACCCGTCGCGACGCGATGCGGCTGCTGCCCTACCTGCGGGAGCAGGACGTCAGCCGCCTGTTCCTGCCGTTCGTGGCGCTGCAGCAGCTCGTGGAGGTCGCCGCCGCCCGCGACCTGTGGCCGACGACGCTGCGCGATGTGTTCACTGCCGGTGAACAGCTCCAGGTCACCGAGGAGTTGCGCACGTTCTTCACCCGGACCGGAGCCGGACTGCACAACCAGTACGGTCCCTCCGAAGCGCACGTGATCACCTCGCACACCCTCCAGGGCCCGCCCGGGGAGTGGGAGCCGCTGCCCGCGGTGGGCCGCCCCGTCGACAACGTCCGCGTCCACGTGCTGGACCCGCACGGCGTACCCGTCCCCCAGGGCGTGGCCGGCGAGGTGTGCGTGGCCGGGCCGTGCCTCGCCCGGGGCTATCTGCACCAGGACGCCCTGACCGCCGAGGTGTTCGTCGCCGACCCCTTCACCGAGGGTGAGCTGATGTACCGCACGGGCGACCTCGCCCGCTACCGCGCCGACGGCACCCTGGAGTACCTCGGGCGGATGGACCACCAGGTGAAGGTGCGCGGCTTCCGGGTCGAGCCCGGTGAGGTCACGGCGGTGCTGATGGGCCACCCGGGTGTCAAGGAGGCTGTCGTGGAGGCCCGCGGCAGCGGCGTTGCGCAGGCGCTGATCGCCTGGGTGGTGCCGGGCGGCGACCTGCCGGGCACCGAGGAGCTGCGCCGCCACTGCGCCGAGCGGCTCCCCGAGTACATGGTGCCCACCGTCTTCGTACCGCTCGACGCCCTGCCCCTGACCATCGCGGGCAAGGTGGCGCGCAAGCTGCTGCCCGAGCCCGAGCGCGCGCAGCCGACGGGGCGCGAGCCGGACACCCCGCTGGAGAAGTCCGTGGCCGCCGTCATCGCCGAGGTACTCGGCGTCGAACGCGTCGGCTGTGACGACGACTTCTTCCAGCTGGGCGGCCACTCGCTCGCCGCCACCCGGGTCGCCCTGCGGCTCAGCGCCGAGCACGGCGTCGAGCTCACGGCACGGGCCGTCTTCGCACGGCCCACCGTCGCCGGGCTCGCCGAGAACGTGGAAGTGCTCCTGTGGGCCGCCGCACAGCCGGCCGCCGACACCGATGGGGACAGGGAGGAAGGGGAGCTGTGACCGCGCCCGCCGATTTGCTCACCGAGCTGCGCGCCCGCGACATCCGCCTCTGGGAGGAGGACGGGCGGCTGCGCTTCAGCGCCCCCGCCGGCGCGCTCGACGACGCGTTGCGCAGCCGCGTGCGAGAGCACCGCGACGCGCTGATCACGCTGCTCAAGGAGGCCAGGGGAGGCCGCGCCAAGGCGACCCGGCCGCCGATCGGCCCGGCAGCCGTGGAGAACGGCCGACTGCCGCTGTCGTACGGGCAGGAGCGCATGTGGGTCATGTCCGAGATGCTCCCGGACAGCGGCTCGGCCGCCTACGTGCTGTCCGGCCGCGCCACGCTGGAGGGGGACGTCGGCCCGGCCGCCGTGGCCGCCCTGCGGCTGGCCCTCGCCGACCTCGTACGCCGCCACGAGGCGCTGCGCACCGTGGTACGGGTCGAGGGAGACCAGCCCTACGGTCACGTCGTCGAGGACTGCGAAGTGCCGCTGTCCGAGCTGAACCTGGCGGAGGACCGGACGATCGAGGAGGTCGCGGCCGAGGAGGCGCGGCGGCCCTTCGACCTCGCCCACGCGCCCCTGCTGCGCGCGGCCCTCGTCCACGAGCGCTCCGGCCGCGCGCACCTGCTGCTCTCGGTCCACCACATCGCGGTGGACGCCTGGTCGCTCGGCGTGCTCTACCGCGACCTCGCCGCGCTCTACGCGACGCGGGTCGGCGACGCCCCGGCGCCGCCCGAGCTGACGGTGCGCTACGCGGACTACGCCGCATGGCAGCGCACCCACCTCACGCCCGAGGCGCTCGGCCCCGAACTGGAGCACTGGAGCGCCGCGTTGGCCGATGCCCCCGGCCTGCTGGAGCTCCCCGCGGACCGCCCGCGTCCGGCCGTCCAGTCCTACCGCGGCGCCGCCGTGCCGTACCATCTGCCCGCCCCGCTCATGGAGCGCGTGCGAGACCTGGCGCACCGGCACGGCTGCACCCCGTACATGGTGCTGCTCGCGTCCTGGTCGGCGCTGCTGTCGCGGCTCAGCGGCGCGGACGACCTCACCGTGGGCACCCCGGTCGCCGGGCGGATACGTCCCGAAGTGGAGCCGCTCATCGGCTTCTTCGTCAACACGCTGGTCCTGCGGGTGGACGCGAGCGGCGACCCCGCGTTCGAGGACCTCCTCGGCCGCGTCCGCACCACGTCGCTCGGCGCCTTCGACCACCAGGACCTGCCCTTCGAGCGGCTGGTCGACGTGCTCCAGCCGGAGCGCACGCTGAGCTACAGCCCGCTCTTCCAGCACATGTTCATCCTCCAGAACGCCACCACGGAGATCCTTCAACTCCCTGGCCTTCAGACGCACTTGGAGGAGGTGCACACCGGTACCTCCAAGTTCGACACGACGCTCATCGCCGAGGAGGGGCCGGACGGCCTGCACGGCGTCCTGGAGTACGCGACCGACCTGTTCGACGCCGCGACGGCCCGCCGCTGGCTGGGCCACTGGCGCACCTTGCTGGAAGCAGCCGTGGCCGCCCCGGACACCGCCCTGTCCGCGCTGCCGCTGCTGGAGGAGGACGACCGGCACCTGATGCTGGAGCGGTGGAACGACACCGCCCTCCCGGTCGAACACACCACTGTGCACGCCCTGGTGGAGCGGCAGGTCGCGAGGACCCCGGAGCGCGAGGCGGTCGTCCAGGGCGACGCGTCCCTCACGTACGCGGAGCTCGACGAGGCCTCGGACCGGCTCGCGGCCCTGCTGCGCGAGCGCGGCGCCGGAGCGGGGGCGCTCGTCGGGCTCTGCCTGCCGCGCACGCCCGACCTGGTGGTCGCGCTTCTCGCGGTCCTCAAGTCCGGTGCCGCGTATGTGCCGTTGGACCCGGCGGCCCCCGCGGAGCGGAACGACTACATTCTGCGCGACGCCCGGGCCCGCCTGCTGGTGACGGTCTCGGCGCTGCGGCCCACGCTCAGCTGCCCCGAGGACACCGGGATCCTGTGCCTCGACAAGCCCGACGAGCCGTACGGGACAGGGGAGCGGCCCGAGCCGGGCGCGGACGCCCGGCCGGAGGACCTGGCCTACGTCATCTACACGTCGGGCTCCACCGGCCGCCCCAAGGGCGTCATGGTCGAGCACCGCAATGTGGTCAACTTCTGCGCCGCGATGGACGAGGAGTTCGCCGCCGGCGGGGTCGGCACCTGGCTCGGCGTCACCACCGTCTCCTTCGACATCTCGGTGCTCGAACTGGTGTGGACCCTGACCCAGGGCTCGACCGTGGTCCTCCAGCCCGACGCGGCACGGGCTCACGCACGCCGCCCGGGCAAGGTCGCGGACCTCAGTCTGTTCTACTTCTCCAGCTCGACGGAGACCGAGGGCCAGGCGAAGCCCGGCGCCTACCGGCTGCTCCTCGAAGGGGCCAAGTTCGCGGACACGCACGGCTTTGAAGCGGTGTGGACGCCGGAGCGGCACTTCCACGCATTCGGCGGCATCTACCCCAACCCCGCCGTCGTCGGCGCCGCGGTCGCCACCGTCACCGAGCGGGTCGCCGTGCGTGCGGGCAGCGTGGTCCTGCCGCTGCACAACCCGCTGCGGGTCGCGGAGGAGTGGGCGGTCGTCGACAACCTGTCCGGGGGCCGGGTGGGCCTCTCCCTGGCGTCCGGCTGGCAGGCCGACGACTTCGTCCTCGCCCCGGACAACTACGCCGACCGCAAGCAGGTCATGCTCGACGGCATCAGCACGCTGCGCTCCCTGTGGGCGGGCGAGGCGGTGGAGCTGTCCAACGGGACGGGCAAGGCGACGGCCGTCAGGACGCTGCCGCGTCCCGTGCAGCGCGACCTGCCCATGTGGATCACCGCGGCCGGCAGCGAGGAGACGTTCCGGGCGGCCGGCGAGTCCGGCTGCAACCTCCTGACCCACCTGCTGAGCCAGGACCTCGACCAGCTCGCCGAGAAGATCGCGATCTACCGGCGGGCGCGGGCCGAGGCGGGCCACGAGGGACCGGGCCGGGTCACGCTCATGGCGCACACGTTCGTCGGCGAGGTCCCGGAGACGGTCCGGGACACGGTGCGCGGCCCGTTCCGCGACTACCTGGCCTCGTCCCTGGGTCTCATCGGCAACCTCGCGCGCGCCCTGGGCCTCGGCGACGACCTGAAGAACCTCGCCGCCGACGACCTCAAGGTCCTGCTCGACCACGCCTTCGAGCGGTACTACGGCACCGCCGCGCTCTTCGGCACCCCGCAGCGGGTGGCCGAGCTCCTGGACGCCATCGCCGACATCGACGTCGACGAGGTGGCCTGCCTGATCGACTTCGGCGTCGACGACGACGCGGTGCTCGACGCGCTGCCGCTGCTCGGCACGGCGCGCGAACTGCACGCCGACCGGAACGCCGCCCCGGACCTCACCGTGCCGGAGATCATCGAACGGCACGGCGTGACCAAGCTGCAGTGCACGCCGTCCCAGGCCGCGATGATCCTCGACGAGACGGGCGGCCCGGAAGCCCTGGCCAAGCTGGACCTGCTGCTCCTCGGCGGCGAGGAACTGCCGGCCCGGCTCGCCGAGCGCATCACCGCGGCCACCGGGGCACGCGTGCAGAACATGTACGGGCCGACCGAGACCACCATCTGGTCGAGCACGCACCGCGTGGACGCGACGGGCACGGTGCTCATCGGCAGGCCCATCGCGAACACCGCGCTGTACGTCCTGGACGCGCACGGCACTCCGGTGCCGGTGGGCGTCCCGGGCGCACTGCACGTCGGCGGCGCCGGCGTCACCCGGGGCTATCTGGACCGGCCGGAGCTGACGGGGGAGCGGTTCCTGCCCGATCCGTACGTGGCCGACCCGGAGGCGCGCCTGTACAACACCGGCGACCTCGTCAAGTACCGGCCCGACGGCTGCCTGGAGTTCATCGGCCGCACCGACCACCAGGTCAAGGTGCGCGGCTACCGCATCGAACTGGGCGAGATCGAGGCGGCGTTGGGCTCGCACCCGGACGTCGCGCAGGCGGCGGCGACGGTCCACGGGACCGGGGCGGAGCGGCGGATCTCCGGTTACGTCGTGGCCCGTCCGGGCGCCGCTGTGAGCGGGGCAGCCGTGCGCGGACACGTCGCGGCACGGCTGCCCGGGTACATGGTGCCGTCGTCGGTGCAGACGCTCGACGAGCTGCCCTACACGCCCAACGGCAAGATCGACCGCAAGGCGCTGCCCGCGCCGTCCCGCTCCGCCCGCCCGGACCAGGGCTTTGTCGCCCCGCGGGGACTCACCGAGATGCGCCTGGCGGCGCTCTGGGGGAAGGTGCTCAAGGAATCGTCCATCGGCATCCACGACAACTTCTTCCAGCTCGGCGGGAACTCGGTGCTCGCCGTGGGTCTCCTGGCGGAGATGGAGCGTCAGTTCGGCCGCCGCCTGTCGCTGGCCACCCTCTTCCAGGGGCCCACCGTCGCGGAGCTGGCGGTCGCCCTCGCCCGCGGCGAGGACACCGCCCGCCAGTCCCTGGTGCGGCTGCGCCCCGGCGGCGACGTCCCGCTGTACCTGCTGCCCGGCGCGGGCGGCAACCTCATGTACTTCCACGAACTGGTCAGTTCCCTGCCGGAGCAGTTCGCGGTGTACGGACTCCAGCCGTCCTTCGGTGAGGACGTCGAGGCCTCGTCGCTGGTGCACGAACTCGCCGATCAGTACCTGCCGCTGGTGCTCAAGGAGCAGCCCGAAGGGCCGTACCGTTTCGTCGGACATTCCTTCGGCGGCCACGTCGGGATGGAGCTGGCCCGGCGGCTGCGGGCGTCGGGCCACGAGGTCGCGCTCGTCGGCCTGCTGGACACCGCGGCCCCGCTGCCCGAGCGAGCCGAGCACTTCGAGGCGTGGGACCAGGCGACCTGGCTGGCCACGCTGGTGCGCGTCTTCGAGCGCCTCTTCGGCTGCTCCCTGGACGTCACCCATGCGGACCTGGTCGCACTGCCGGACGAGGAGCAGATCGCACACCTGCGCCGGGCGCTGACCGAACGGCAGGTGCTGCCACCGGAGTTGGACGACGACGTCCAGCTGCGCGGCTTCGTCCGCACCTACATCGCCGACCAGCGCAGCCTGCACACACCGTCCGAGCCGTACGACGGAATCCTGACCTTCTTCCGCGCCGCCCAGCTGCACCAGGACAACGTGCCCCCCGAGGCCCTCGCCTGGATCCTCGACGATCCAGCGCGCGGCTGGGGCAGGTTCACCTCAAGCCCGGTGGCGGTGCGGGAGGCTCCGGGCGATCACCTGACCATGCTGACCAGGCCTTATGTCGCCGACCTGGCCAAGAGCATCGGCGACGCCGCAGACATCTGACATCCGCGTCCAACGAAGGAGAAACGACGCATGACCGCATCGCTGGTGGACCTCCTGGCCTGCCCCGTGTGCTCGGCCGGCCTGGAGCAGCGCTCGTCCTCGGAGATCGCCTGCACGTCCTGCGGCCGGCTCTCGCCGGTCAACGACGGGTACGTCGACATGATCCAGGAGCCCGGCAAGCCCGACCCCGCGGCACCGACCACGGCGCAGGCCCTCATGGAGAGCAAGGCCTTCGTGCGCCTCTACGAGACGGTCATGCGGCCGTTCTTCGCACGGCTCTTCGCGGGGTTCGGCAGCAATGTCCCGGGCTACGCCGAGGAGTTCCAGGTCTACCACGACTGGCTGAAGCTGAACGAGAGCCGCCAGGGCGCCTGGCTGGACCTGTCCTGCGGCGCCGGCTACTTCACCGACCGTCTCGCGGGGGCGGTGCCGGACGCGACGGTGGTCGGCCTGGACATCTCGGTGGCGATGCTCCGCAAGGCAGAGCAGGAGACCGTCGGCCGTCCCAACGTCCGTCTCGTCCGCGGTGACGTGCGCGGGCTGCCGTTCAAGGACGGCGTGTTCGACGGTGTGAGCAACCCCGGCTCGCTGCACCTGTACGCGGACCCGGAGGCGGCCTACCGGGAGGTGTTCCGTCTCCTCAAGCCCGGCGGCGTGTACACGGCGAGCACCTTCGCGCTGAACGACTACGTGAGCAGCAGGATCGGTGTGAAGATGACCGGTATCCGCCGTACCGACCTGTCGACACTTCCTGAGCATCTCGAGAAGGCAGGGTTCGTCAACTACCGCCTGATGAAGTTCGGTTCGGCGTTCATCTTCGCAGTCACAAAGCCCTGACACCTCCTGACCGGTGCCACGGCGGCGGGAGGCGGCCTGACCGGCCGCCTCCAGCCCGGGGGACCGAGGAAGGTGTCGCGGAACAGGCCCAGGTCGCGGGGGATCGCGGCCTGGGCCCTTTTCGGTGCTTCTTCGTCATGGACGGTTCGTGGAGTGGCCGTCGCCTCCGGCCGGAGGGCTCGCCGTGGTGTCGAGAATGAACCGGGCCACGGCCTCCGGCGCGTCGTGCATCGGCAGATGACCGCACCCCGCCAGGACGTGCGGCACGGTGCCCGGCGGAAGCTCGTCGAGGAACCGCGCCTGTCCCGCGCGCAGGACCACGTCCCGGGAGCCGAACGCGACCCGCACCGGCACGCCGATCTCCCGTCCGCCGGTGAACCGCGTCGCGCTGACGGCCCGCCAGGTGGCCTCGAAGCCGCGGGCGCCGGCCATGTCCTGGGCCGCGGCCCTCGCGTCCCGGTACGGCATCCGGACCGGACGGCCGTAAATGCCCGCGAGCAGCGCCGCCCGCGTGGGTGCCGTACGCAGCAGGGGCGCCGCCGGTCCGGCCAGCCACGGCGCGGCCAGCCGGCACGAGCGCAGCAGCAGCCGGGTGGTCCACGGGGTGCGGTCCTGCCACAGGCCGGCCGGGGACAGCAGGCTCAGGGTGCGGACCCGGCCGGCCAGGGCCAGTTCCAGGCCCACCCAGCCGCCGAGCGAGTTGCCGGCGATGTGCGCGGTCGCGATGCCCTGCGTGTCGAGGAAGCGGGCGACGGCCCCGGCGAGCGCCCGTGCGGTGGGCTGGACGGGCGACGGCAGTTCGGGACTGTCGCCGAAGCCGGGCAGATCGACGGCGAGGACCTCGTGCCGGGCGGTGAGCAGCCCGGCCACCGGTTCCCAGCACCTCCTGCCGCTGCCGATGCCGTGCAGCAGCAGGAGGGGTTCGCCGGAGCCGTGCCGGGAGTGGGCCAGGGCCGGGGCCGGCCGAGGTGCCGCGGCGGTCATGCCGCCGCCCGGTCGTGGGCGGCCACTGCCCGGTCGGCCAGGTGCGCGGCGGCTCCGAGGTAGTGGGCCGGGTCGAGGAGGTCGCTCAGCTGCGCCGGGCTGAGACGGCGGGTGACCTCCGGGTCGGCCGCGAGGACCGTGCCGAGGTCCGTGCCGCGCCGGGCCGCCTCGTGCGAGGCGGCCGTCAGCAGAGCCCTCGCCTCGCCCTTGCCCAGCAGCGGGGTGAGCACCGCGGCGACGCGTTCGGAGACGATCTGGCCGCCGGTCAGGCCGAGGTTGGCGCGCATGCGGTCGGCGTGGACGGTGAGGCCGGCCAGGAGTTCCGCAGTGGAGTGCGCCGCGCCGCCGGCCAGCCGCAGGCACTCGCGCAGCGGCTGCCACTCCGCGTGCCAGGCACCGCCGGAGCGCTCGTCCTCCGCGAGCATCGTGCCGAACAGCCCGGCGGCGAGGTGCGGTACCTGGAGCGCGGCCGAGCGCACGAGGGTGGCGAGCACCGGGTTCCGTTTGTGCGGCATGGCCGAGGACGCGCCCCGACCGGCCACGGCGGGTTCGGTGACCTCGCCGACCTCGGTACGGGCCAGCGACTGCACGTCGACGGCGATCTTGCCCAGGGCGGAGGTGAGGAAGGCGCACACCGCTCCCGTGTCGGCGACGGGTGTACGCAGCACGTGCCAGGGCAGCACGGCCGGGGCCAGCCCGGTCTCCCGCGCGTACTCCTCCACCAGGCGGTCCGCGTAATCACCCGCGGCGGACGCCGGGGTGGTGCCGTCGTGGCCGTGGCCGGCGTGCTCCAGGTAGCCGGCGAGCGTTCCGGCGGCGCCGCCCAGCTGTACCGGCAGGGCGGCGGCCAGGTCGTCCACGCGGCGCCGGGCCTCGGTCACCAGGTGCAGCCAGCCTGCGGCCTTCAGCCCGAAGGTGGTCGGCACGGCATGCAGCGTCAGGGTGCGGCCGGCCATGGGGGTGGCCCGGTGGGTGCGGGCCAGCGTGTCCAGCGCGGCCACGCACCGGTCGAGGTCGGCGCGGATCAGGCGGGCGGCCCTCCGTACGACCAGCATGGTGGCCGTGTCCAGGATGTCCTGGCTGGTGGAGCCGCGGTGCACGTACTCGGCGGCGTCCGGGTCGTGGGCGGCGACCACGGCGGTCAGCGCCTTGACGAGTCCGACGACCGGGTTGGCCGTCTCCCGGGCCGCGCGGGCCAGCGCGACGAGGTCGAGCCGCTCGGGGCGGGCCGCCTCCCCGATGGCCCGCGCGGCCTCCTCCGGTACGGTGCCCAGCCGCGCCTGCGCTCGGACCAGCGCGGTCTCGGCCTCGACCATGGCCCCCAGCCACGCCGCGTCGGACACCGCCGCCTCCACGGGCGTTCCCGCCCGCACCGGGGAGAGCAGCCCGGAGTCCGCCCCGGCAGCATCCGCAGGCGCGGCCGGCGTTTCCTCCGCGGGGGCCGGTACGGCAGGTGACGGAGCCGTCGGCTCCGGGGTGAGGGGGGCTCGGGGCGGCGTCAGGTCGAGCATGGGTGTCCTCCTCCGATCGTGGTCAGGAGCGCTGGTCATGAACGAGGCCGGGAGACCGGGTGGCCGGTCAGGCGGCTGTCTGCCGGGGAGTGCCGTTATCGTCCAGCACCTCCCGCAGTGCCGCTTGGGCGATGGCGTCGGAGTCGGTCAGGGTGACCGAGTTGACGCCCGGACGGATGCCCGCCGCGGTGACCCAGTGGACCGACTCGGTGGGCACGCCGAAGGCGAACCGGCGTGGATGGGGTTGCCGGGAGGCGTCGAGGACCTGGAAGGGACGGGGCGTGACCGCGAGCCCCTCGGTGTGGGTCCAGGTGCCGTCGGGGGTGGCGATCCGGTGCGTGGTGCACTGGCCGGTGTCCAGCAGGTGCCGCAGCAGCGGATCCTCGGTGCGGTTCAGCGTGATGTCGGGCAGCCGGGCCTCGATCAGCACCTCGGTGCTGACCCGGGAGCCGGGCACCGACGGCGAGTGGGCGTGGAAGCCGTGGCGGTCGACGCCGACGTGCAGGCCGGGGCCGACGATGTGCAGCACACCGGCCTCGATCAGCGCGGCCATCTCCTCGATCCGGGACGCGGGCGGCCCGATCGAGAGGAACGCGTTGAGCGGCGTGTACCAGCGGTCCAGGTGCTCGCGGTGGGAGTCGCCGTGCAGCCCGCCGTGGTCGACGACCAGCCGGATCTCGTTGCGCAGGTCCCGCAGCACGTCCAGCGCGGCCTTCAGCGGTCCGCTCACGTTGCCCCGGTGGGCCTCGGCGACGTCCTCGCGCAGATGATCGAGGAGCCAGGCGGTGAAGTCCTCGGGGCTGCCGAACTCCTGATTGTGTTGGGGGTGGGCGATCCGGTCCCAGTCCCAGCGGTCCTTCTCCCCGATCTCGTACACATCCAGTACGGCCTCCTCCGCGGGCGTGCCCGGCAGCGCGTCCAGGAAGTCCCGCTGGAACGCCTCGGCGCGGTCGGCCCGGCCGTTGGAGACCAGCAGCGTCCGGTAGTAGACGGTCTCGACCTCCTTCGCGATCAGCGGCCACACGTCCCGCAGGAAGTCGGTGCCGTGCGAGGAGCGCAGCCGGTCGATGAGGGCGGGGGTGAGCAGCAGCGGCTCGTGCCGGCCGTGCGGCCCCTTCTCGTTCTCGCCGCGCGCCTGGTAGGGCACTCCGCGCCGGGAACCCGCGTACAGACGGGGTTCGCGGCCGGAGGGCACATAAACCAGACGCCCACGGTCGCGGGTGAAGGTGCCGCCGCGGCCGGCGGTGAGGAGAGCCATGTAGTCGAAGAAGTTCAGCCCGAGCCCCCGCAGCAGGACCGGCCGGCCGGGCCGGATGACGTCGAGGTCGACGTCAGCGGGGTTGGCCGGGGCGATGAGGGTGTGGCCGTGGTCGTGGGCGAGCCGCACGAACTGCTCCTCCGCGGCCGTGGGCCGGGCCGGCAGGTGTCCCTGGGCCAGGACGACCGCGTCGAGCTGTTCCAGGAGGGTCCCGTCGTCGAGGGTGACGGTCTGGTGGGGCGGCTGTCCGGGCGTCCGGGGGCCCGCCCCGTCGTCCAGGGCGACGGCGTAGGTCTGGTGCATGGTGACGGTCACGCATTCCGGCGCCCCCGCGACCGTACGGTCGAAGGCCCAGCGCAGGTAGTGGCCGTAGAAGGCCCGGGTGGGGTAGGTGTCCGGCCCTGTCGCCCTGGCCTCGGCGAGGACGGCGTCGGGGTAGTGCCCGGGAATGTCGCCGGCGGCCAGGGCCTCGGCCCAGCCGTGCAGGCTGGGGCCCGGTTCCAGGGGGCCGGCCAGATCGACGCTCTCGTCGGTGAACACCGAGATCTGCCCGGCCACCGTGTTCATCAGCAGGTGCGCGGACTGATCGGTGCGCCAGACCTGGCCGGCGCCGGGGGCCTGCGGGTCGACGACGTGGATGCGGAGGGCGGTGCCGGGGGTGGCGGAGCGAGCGGCGGCGCAGAGCCGCTCGACCACGGAGAGCCCCCGCGGTCCCGCTCCGATCACGCACACCGTGTGCTGTTTGATGGTCATGTCTGCTTTCCGTCCTGGCGAATGCGGGACTGGACACGGAGTTCGGTGCGGGGCCGGGGACGGGAGGTCCGGCGGCCGGAGCCGGAGCCGGAGCCGGTCGGCCGGGGCAGGGCGACGGCCGCGACCATGCGGCTGCCCACGACCGCGCAGCGGCCCTCGCTGCCGGGCACCGGGCCGCGCACGACGCGCAGCCGGACCGGTTCGCCCGGTGCCTGCCCGGTCGGCGGTTCGTCCCACTCCAACTCCACGGACTGGAACAACAGGCCCCGCTGGGCGTCGGACGGCAGAGCCTTGTAGAGGGCCTCCTTGACGCAGAACAGCCGGAGCAGGGCGCGGGCCGGGTCGGCCGCCGCGGCCAGGCGGCGGCGCTCGTCCGGGGTGCACACGTAGTGCACGGCGGTCAGCAACTCCTCTCCCGTCTCCAGGGGTTCGATGTCGATGCCGAATCCGGTGCCGTGGTCGGGTCCGGTCACGCACAGGGCGACCCGGTTGGTGTGGCTGAGCGAGCCGGACACCCCGTACGGCCAGCGCGGCGCCCCCCGGGCGTCGGCGCTCAGCCAGCGGGGCGTGCCGGTCAGCGCCGCGGTGGCGCGGGCCGCGGCGAGCCGGCCCGCGGTGAAGGTCGCGCGGCGCAGCGGCGCGGTGTAGCCGCGCAGCAGCTCCCGGGCAGGCGCGGGCAGCTCGGCGAAGTCCAGCTCGCCGGTGTGGGCCTGGGCCGCGATGACCGGTGGCTCGAACAGGGCCGCGACCGCGGCCAGGTCGACGGGCTCGGGGGTCCCGGCCGCCGGCACCGGGGCCGGGAGCCGAGCGCTCATCGTGAAGCCCCGATCGGGGGCCGGGTCAGGCGGGCGACCGCGTTGTGCACGACGAGACGGCCGGTGCGCCCGGCGTACGTCATGATCGACTCGGGGTGGAACTGGACCGCGGCGAACTGGTGGCGCGGTGCCTCGACGGCCATCGCGACCCGGCCGTCCTCGGTGGCGGCCGTGACCCGCAGGCTCTCGGGCAGTTCGGCCGGGTCGGCGTAGAGCGAGTGGTAGCGGCCCACGGTGAAGTCCTTGGGCAGCCCGTCGAGCAGCAGGGAGTCCGCCTCGGTGCGCCGGACCCGGGACGGCTTGCCGTGGACGGGTTCGGGCAGGACGTCGAGGGTGCCGCCGAGGTACTCGACGATGCCCTGAAGGCCCAGGCAGACGCCGAACACCGGGATACCGAGCCGCTCGGCCTCGGCGAGCGTGGCTCCGACGGCGAAGTCGGACGGGGTGCCCGGGCCCGGGGAGAGCACGACCAGGTCCGGCCGCTGCTCGGCCAGCAGCCCCAGATGGCCGCCGCTGCGGTAGGTGCCGACGTCGGCGCCGGTCTCGCGCAGATAGCCGGCCAGGCAGTGCACGAAGGAGTCGCGGTGGTCGACCAGCAGGATCCGCCGCCCGGAACCGGGCCGTTCGTCGACCGTGAGCCGGGGCGGCCGGGCCGCGGGCACGGCAGGCTCGTCCAGGACGGCGAGCAGCGCCTTCGCCTTCAGCTCGGTCTCCAGCTCCTCGTCCTCGGGCGTCGAGTCGTGCAGCAGGGTCGCGCCCGCGCGGACCGTGGCCACGCCGTCGTGCACGTGGATGGTGCGCAGGGTGAGGACGGTGTCCAGGCCGCCGTCGAATCCGATACGGCCCACCGCCCCGCCGTACCAGCGGCGCGGGGAGCGCTCGTTGCCTTCGATGAACTCGATCGCCGACAGCTTGGGCGCCCCCGTGACGGTGACCGCCCACAGGTGGGCGAGGAAGGCGTCCAGGGCGTCCCGGTCGGGCCGCAGCACCCCTTCGACCCGGTCGACGGTGTGGATCAGGGTGGAGTAGGTCTCGATCCGGCGCCGCGCGGTGACCCGCACGCTGCCGGGCAGGCAGACCCGGGACTTGTCGTTGCGGTCGACGTCCGTGCACATGGTCAGCTCGTGCTCGTCCTTGGACGAGTTGAGCAGGGTACGGATGCGTTCGGCGTCCTCCAGCGCGTCCCGGCCGCGCGCGATGGTGCCGCTGATCGGGGAGGACTCGACCAGCGCCATCGGCCCGCCGGGGCCGGTCCGCGGGGTGACCCGGACGAACATCTCCGGCGAGGCCCCGACCAGGTACTCGCCCTCGGCGAGGTTCATCAGCAGGCTGTGCGGGGCCGGGTTGCACTCGCGCAGGGCGCGGAACAGCTGCGCGGGGGTGCGGTGGACGACGCGGTGGAAGGACTGGCTGGGTACCACCTCGAACAGGTCGCCGGAGCGGAACAGCGGCCGTGCCGTCTCCACGACCCGCGCGTACTCGCCGGGCGCGTGGTCACGGTCCGGGGCGTGGGCGGCGGGTACGAACGGCAGGGAGGACGTCGTACGGTCCAGGCCGTCCGTGCGGGAGGCGCCGACGCGGAACTCGTAGGCGTGCCGCACCGCCTCGTCGCTCGCCAGGTCGAGCTCGTACACGGCGTCGGGGAGGTGCAGCACCATGTCGCGGTCGCCGGGCGAGCGTCGCTGAAGCAGCGGTAACGGGTCCACCTGGAAGATCAGGTCGTAGCCGAAGGCGCCGTACAGGCCGAGCAGCGGATCGTCGGGGGTGGCCAGGCCCTGGACCACGGACCGGATCGCGGCGAACACGCCGACCTGGCGGGTGCGGTCCTCCTCCGCGAAGGTGCCGTCCGGCATGCCGCCGCGGACCCGCAGGGTGTCGCCATCCGCCTCGGCTTGGCCGGCGGGTCCGACCGCGGCGGAGAACAGGGCCAGCAGGGTGGGGAGCAGGACACGGCCGCGCTCGTTGAGGGCGGTGGCGCGTATCTCCCGTCCGGTCGCGGTGATCTCCAACGGCGGGTCGATGTAGCCGATGATCCGGCCGGGGCCGCGGAAGAGCAGCATGCCGCGGCGTTCGTCGAGAACGTCCTCCAGGGCGGCGCGGGTGGCGGCGGCGCCGCCGAGGTGCTCGGTGGTGCGGACGACCTCGACTCCGGCAGGTGTTGTCCACCGCCCGGGCGGGGCTGCCAGGCCGATATTCGGCCGGGTGGTTTCCAGCAGGGGCATGCGCCAAATTCCTTTCTCGGCCCCGGTGGTGTCCCGGGGCTGGGAAGTGGTCGGCCCGCGCGTCAGGGGCGGCCCGGAACGGGGTTGTCGTGGCCTGGTCGGAAACACGGGCCAGCGGCGCCGGAACGGTCAGGCGCCGGTGGTCCACACGAAGTCGGCGCGGCCGGAGCGCACATGGGCCCAGCCCTGGCTCAGCTCGGCCGGGCGGCACACGTACGCGGTGCAGGTCCCCGCCGCCGTCAGCCGTTCGGTGAACGCCGATCGGGCCGTGCGGTCGGCGGCCGGCTGCTGCGCACCGGGTGCCACGGCGACGACGTCGAGCGGGACGGACCGGGCGAGCGCGCTGAGGGCGGTGACCGCGCGGGCCACGGGCTCCTCGGCCGGTGCGGGTGCCTCGACGAGCACCCCGAGGGCGGCCTCCGGACGTTCCGCCCGCAGCTTCCGCAGCTGCTCCCCGGCGGCCTGTACGGCCTCGTCGTCGGCGGTCGCCGCGACCAGCAGGGGTCCGCTGTGCCCGGCGGGGGGCCGTGCTCCGGGTGCGAGGAGCAGAGCGTCGCCGGGACCGGCGGGCCGGTCGGACGGCACCACCGCGGGGACCGGGCCCTCGGGCAGAGCGGTCACCCCCTCGCCGATCTTGGCCAGTTGGGGATCGAGCCGCAGCAGGACGTCGGCGGACGACTGCCCGGTGCGGGTGAGCAACCGCAGCATCAGCGTCGCCGGGTCCAGGGCGTGGTGCTCCTCGGGGTGCGTCCACATCCGCATACTGGCCCAGGCGGCCTGCTGCACGGACTCCACGATGGGCCGGCGGGTGGCCTCGTAGGCGGCGAGCGTCGCGTCGAGGTCGTCGCCGTCGGCGTGCTCGGCGAGCCGCCGGGCGAGTTCGACGGCGTCCTCCAGCGCCATGGTGGTGCCCGAGCCGACCGAGAAGTGCGCCGTGTGGACGGCGTCGCCGAGGCCCACCACACGGCCGGTGGACCAGCGGGCGCTGGTGATCTGGGGGAACTCCAGCCAGCGCGAGCCGTTGCCGAGCAGCCGGGCACCGGCGAGCTGCTCGGCGAACACCTCGGCGCAGAACTCCATGGCCTGCTCGTCGTTCCAGCCCGGGGGCCGGGTGTGGCCCTCGATGAACCCCGCCCGCTCCCAGGTTCGTTCGCCGACCTCGACCAGGAATGTCGAACGGTCAGGGCCGTAGGGGTAGACGTGGGCGCCCAGCGGGCCGTGGGGGCTGTCGGCGAACAGGAAGGTCATCGCGTCGAAGGCGCGGTCCACGGCGAACCAGGCGTAGCGGTTGCGGGCCGGGGTGACGCGGGCCTCGAACTCCGTGGCCAGGGCCGTCCGGGTGCGGCTGCCGGCGCCGTCGGCGGCGACCACGAGGTCGTAGCGCCCGGCCAGGTCGGCCGCGTCGACCTCGGTGTTGAAGTGCAGCCGGGCGCCCGCCTGCTCCGCCAGCCCGTTCAGCGCGGTCAGCAGGGCGTGCCGTTCCACCGCGGCGAAGCCGTGGCCCGAGGAGCGCACGCACTCGCCGTCCCGGCGCACCTCCACGTCGTCCCAGCGGGCGCCGCGCTCCAGCAGGGCAGCCACCACGTCGGGAGCGGCACGCCGCAGCCGGGCCAGGCTGAAGCGGGAGAAGACCACGCCGAAGCCGTAGGTGGCACCGGCCGGACTGCGTTCGAAGACGTCGACCTCGTGGCCGCCGAGGCGGCGCAGCAGCAGGGCCAGCATGAGCCCGCCGGGGCCGGCGCCGATGCATGCGACTCTCATGGCGCTCACACTCCCCGGTCCCCGGGAGGCATCGGGGCGGCCCCCGGCATCCCGTCGGCGAAACGCTCCCGCAGCTGGCGGCGGAGGATCTTGCCCGCGGCACTGCGCGGGATCTCGGCGACGAACTCGATACGCGCCGGCCGCTTGTAGCTGGCGAGTTCGCTGGCGCAGGCCTTCAGCAGACCCGCCGCGGACACGTCCTCGCCCTCGGCGACGACGAACGCCACCGGCACCTCGCCCCACTCCTCCGAGGGCGCGCCCACGACGGCCGCGTCGGCGACGCCGCGCTGGGCGCCGAGGACCCGCTCGATCTCGGCGGGGTAGACGTTCTGGCCGCCGCGGATGAGGACGTCGTTGATCCGGTCGACCAGGTAGAGGTAGCCGTCGGCGTCCGCGTAGCCGAGGTCGCCGGTGCGCAGCCAGCCGTCGCGCAGGGTGGACTCGGTGGCCGCGTGGTTGTTCCAGTAGCCGTTCATCATGCCGTCGCCACGGACGCAGATCTCGCCGATCTCCCCGGCCGGCAGCGCCTCGCCGTTCTTGTCCTGGACCTCGATGTGGCAGCCGGGCAGCATCCGGCCGGCCGACCGCAGGCGCAGTTCCCGGGCGGCGGCGTCGGCACCGTGGTCCTCGGCCCCGCCGAAGACGACCGTGGCGATCGGCCCGCCGCCCTCGGTGATGCCATAGATGCCGCGGAACGGGCAGGGGAAGCGGTCCAGGGCCTCGCGCAGCAGCTCCTCCGGCATGGGGGCGCCGCCGAACATGACGTCGACGAGGGTGGACAGGTCGGTGGTGTCGAACGCCTTGGTGCGCAGCGCGAAGCGGACCATGGACGGCACCAGGAAGGCGCGGGTCGCGCCGCGCCCGGCGGCCTCGGCGAGGAACCGCTGCGGGGCGAACTCCCTTTGCAGCACCAGGGTTCCGCCGGCCGCGAGCAGGGCCAGACCGATCACCATGGAGCCGTGGAACAGCGGGCACGGATTGAGCATGACGTCGTCCGCGGTGAACCGGGCCTCGGCGGCCAGCGCCGTGTAGCAGGCCGACACGGAACGGTGGGTGACGGCGACGCCCTTGGCCCGGCCGGTGGTGGCCGAGGTGTGCAGGATCGCGAAGAGGTCGTCCTGCCGCGGCAGCGGCAGCGGCCGTCGCGCGGTGGCGAGCAGTTCCTCGTACGCGGGGCTGTCCAGGGCGATGCGCCAGCTGTCGCCGAACGCGTCGCCGAGCCGGTCGAGGACCCCCTGTTCGGCGATCACGCCGCGCGGCGCGGAGTTGGCGACGACGTGCTCGACCTCCGGAGCCGGGAAGGAGTGGTTGACGGGGCAGACGATCACCCCGGCCTTGCCGGCCGCGATGTACAGCTCCAGTACCTCGACACGGTTGGGCGAGCTGACCACCAGCCGCTCACCGGGCGTGAACCCGCGGTCCAGCAGACCGGCGGCCAACGCATCGGTGCGCTCGTCGAGTTCGCGCCAGGTGAGCGAGATCCGCTCGTCGGCGACGGCTATGGCGTCGGGGCGCTGCCTGGCGTGTCGCCGGACGAAGTGGGCCATCCACATCAGCGGGCCTCGTTCACGGAGTGGGAACGCGCGGTGAGCACCTGGTCGATGCCTTCGATGGTGTGCAGCGCGGTGAGTTCGTCGTCGTCGAGCGGACTGCCGGTGCGCTCCTCGATGGCGAGGGCGAGCCGGATCAGGTCGCCGGAGTTGAGTCCGGCCGTGGTCAGGTCGTCGTCCCTGCCGATGCCGTCAAGGAGTTCGGGCAGGTCAACGAACTCCAGCAGGAGCGCGTGGCCCGGGGTGAGCTGGTCGGACATGGGTGTTCCCCTCGGGTTTCGAATGGGCGTTTCGCTGGTGCGCGGGTTCGGCCGGCGGGGCCCCGGTGGCTGTGAGGCCCCGCCGGCGGAAGGGGTTGTGAAGCCGGCCGCGTCAGCGGTCGACGTCGTTGGGCGTGCGCCCGGCGGGCACGGCGGTGCCCTCGCCGGCGAGCGCGGAGGCCGGGGCGTCCTCGCCCTCGCTCAGGCCGTAGCGCTCGTAGATCCGGGCCAGCGGGCGCGGCGCCCACCAGTTGTAGCGGCCGGCCATCCGCATGAAGGCCGGTACCAGCACGCCCCGGACGAGCGTGGCGTCCATCAGCACGGCCAGGGCGAGACCGAGGCCGAGCAGCTTCATGTACGTGATGCCGGAGACCAGGAAGGAGATGAAGACCAGGGCGATCAGCGCGGCAGCGGCGGTGACCAGGCCGCCGGTGCGCTGCAGGCCCAGGGCGACGGCGCGGGTGTTGTCGCCGGTGCGGTCGTACTCCTCCTTGATGCGCGACAGCAGGAAGACCTCGTAGTCCATGGAGAGGCCGAAAGCCACGCAGAACATCATGATCGGGGTGGTGGCGACGATGCCTCCGGTGACGGTGAAGTCGCCGGTCAGCCACTTGAGGTTGCCGTCCTGGAAGACCCAGACCATGGCGCCGAAGGTGGCGGTGAGGCTGAGCAGGTTGAGCACGAAGGCCTTCACCGGCATCAGCACGCTGCCCGTCATCAGGAACAGCAGCACGAACGTGGAGACGGCGATCAGCAGCAGGCTCCACGGCATGCGGTCGGTCAGCGAGTTCATGGTGTCCTTGAAGGCGGCGGCGGTGCCCGCGACCTTCACATCGAACGGCGCCTTCGCCTCCCGGACATCGTCCACCAGGTGCTGGCCGGCGCTGCTGTAGGAGCCGACCTCCGGGATCACCGACAGCCAGGTGCCCTCGCCCTTGGCGTAGCGCTCGTTGATCGCGCCGGCCGGCGCGATCTGCTTGCCGTCGCTGTAGGAGCCGGTCACCGCGTCGACACGGGCGACGTGGTCGAGCTTCGACAGCTGTTCGGCGTAGGCCGCGACGCGCGCGTCACGGGTGGCGGCGTCGCCGGCGTGCTCGGCGACGACCATGAGCGGTTCCATCTCACGGGCCGAGTAGTCCTCGACCAGGACGGTGCCCACCTGGTGGGCCTCGGCGTCCTTGGGCAGGGTGCGCTCGTCGGCGAGGTTGAGATGGATGTTGAGGAACGGCGAGCCGAGCAGCAGCAGAATCGCGATGACGCCGGTGGCCATCGGCAGCGGACGGCGCATGACCAGGGTGGCGAGCCGGTGCCAGAAGCCGCTCTCGACGTTCTGTTCGGCCTTCTTGCGGTTCCAGGACCACTTGTTGATGCGGGTGCCGATGACGGCGAGCAGCGCGGGCAGCAGCACCAGCGCGGCGAGTACCGCGAAGGCGACGACCGCGATGCCGGCGTAGGCGAAGGAGCGCAGGAAGTACATCGGGAACAGCAGCAGCGCGGACAGCGACAGCGCCACGGTGATCGCCGAGTACAGCACGGTACGTCCGGCGGTGCGCAGGCTGCTGGCTATGGCGTCGTTGACGGCGGCACCCTTGCGCAACTCCTCCCGGTACCTGCTGACCACGAACAAGCTGTAGTCGATGCCGAGGCCGAGGCCCAGGCCGGTGGTGAGGTTCATCGCGAACACCGACACGTCGGTCAGCTCGACCAGCACCCGCAGCACCGCCAGGGCGCCGATGATGGCGACGATACCGACGGCCAGCGGCAGCAGGGCCGCGATCACCCCGCGGAAGATGAAGACCAGCAGGATCAGGGTCAGCGGCAGCACCAGGCTCTCGGCGAGCGCCAGATCCTTCTGGGTCTGCTCGTTCATCTCCCGGTAGGCCTCGGCCCGGCCGCCGAACTTGACCTGGAGGCCCTCGAAGCCGTCCTTGAAGTGCGGGCGCAGCTTGGCCAGGTGGTCGTCGACCTGGTCCTCGTTGCCCTTGAGGTGGGCGAGGAGGAGGACGGAGTCGGACTTCTTGGCGCGCAGCGAGGGCGCCTTGTCCAGCGTCCAGTAGGAGGCGGCCTCCTCGACACCCTCCTCCGCCGCGAGCTTCTTGGTCAGTTCGGCGCCCTTGGCGGCGGTGGCGGGGTCGTCGGGGCCCTTCGGCGTCTTCACCAGCAGGACGAGGTTGGGCTCACCGGTGCCGAAGCGCTCGCCGAGGATCTTGTTCGCCTGCGTCGAAGGCGCGTCGGGCACCTCGTAACCACCGGAGGAGAGCTTGGCGTTGACCGCGCCACCCAGTCCTCCGGCCACGACGCAGAACAGCAGTCCTAACCAGAGCACCAGCTTTCGGCGGCCGGTCGCCAGAGCGGCCAGCTTGTTGAACATACATTTCCTCCATGAAGCCCCGATGGGGGGTGCGTCCGCCCGTTGATCAGGCGGCGGTTCGGGGGGCGGGGAGTTGGCGGCAGTCGACGCGGACATGTCCGCCGGTGGGGCAGTGGTGGTCGGCCAGCGAGTCCTCGACGGACCGGTCCCAGGCCAGGAGCCGGTTGTGCACCGAACCTCGGGTGAAGTCGGCGAACTCGGGGTGGGTGGTCTGATGACGGGAGCCGAGGTAAGCCAGCACCGGGTCCAGGGGCAGCCAGCGGCCCTCCTCGAACACCTCGGTCCAGGCGTGCTCGACCCCGACCAGGCCGAGCAGGAATCCCCGGCGGGTACGGGCCCGCAGTCCCGCTTCCTCGGCCCACTGCTGCATCTGCCAGGCGGCGACGACGCAGTCCACGGTGCGGTGCGCGATCGCGGTGGCGGGGCGGGCCCGGAGTGATTCGGGCACCCAGCCGTACTGGTACTCGCCGGAGACCAACCGGTCGAGCAGGTCGTCGTGGATGCGGCGGACCGCCTCGGTGTGTGGGGTGTCCCGGTGGCCGCGGGTGGTGACCGTGGCCAGCATGGAGCCGGGCTGTCCGTCGCCCCGGGACCATTCGGTCAGCTGCCCCTCGAACAGATCGGGCGAGGGAGCGGCCGGCTCCGCGGTGGCGGTGCAGCCGGGGGCCGAGCAGGTGGCGGTGAGCCGGATCCGGGTGACGCGCTCGGTCAGCCACTGGTCGGGCGTGCCGGCGGCCAGCCGCATGCACTGGCGTTCGCCCAGCTCGGCCAGGGAGCGGCCGGCGCGGGACTGGAGCCCGAGGTTCATCACGTCGTGGTAGTCGTAGCGCAGGCCGTCCGGGGTGTTCTCGGCCGGGAAGCCGGCGCCCACCAGGTGTTCCAGGAGGTCCTCGTCGATGCCGAGCTCGCGGGCCGCGTCCTCGTGGGGGAGTTGGGCGGAGCGGAACGCCTCGGGGACGGCGACGAGACGTTCCACCGCCGGGAGCCAGCTCAGCCAGAGTTCCTCGGCGGTGGTGCCCCGGCGCGACGGAGCCGTGGTCATCGTTCCTCCCCTGCCGACGCCAGCACCGGCAGGTCACCGGCGGCCAGCAGGCGCTTGACCTCCAGCCGCTTGACCTTCCAGGTGGCCGTGTGCGGGATGTCGTCCCACCGGCACTGCACGGGCGGCGCGAGTTCCGGCAGCCCGGCGACCGTGCGCTTCCAGGCGGCGAGGTCCAGTGGGGCGTCGCCGCGGGTGACCACGAGCGGGATCGCGGGGCCCTCGTCCATGGGGATGATCACTGCCTCGGTGAGCTGCGGCAGGCTTTCGAGGATGTCGTCTTCGGCCGCCAGCAGGCTCTCCATACCGCTGCCCCGGTCCACGATCCGGTCGTAGAGGTGCAGACAGCCACGATCGCTCATCAGGCCGTAGTCACCCATGGCCCACCAGCCGTCGACCCGCTGGTCGCTGGCGCCCAGATAGCTGGGGGTGATTCCGGAGGAGCGGGCGAAGATCTGGCCGGGGGTGCCCTTGCGGGCCCGGTTGCCGTCGTCGTCGAGGACCCGGATCCTGGTTTGCCCGGGGAGGGGCCGGCCCACGCAACGACCGTCCTCGCAACGGCTCTTCAGCCGGTGCGACTTGACGGTCACCGGTCCGGTCTCGGTCTGGCCGTACGCCTGGAGGTAGCGGGCGTCCGGCCGGGCCGCGGTCAGCAGGGTGCGGATGGTGCGGGGGTGGGCGGCGTCGAAGGAGCTGACGAACAGCCGTACCTGTGCGAGTAGTTCGGGCTGCTGCTCGGCCACCTCCTCCCAGCGGATGAAGGCGTTCGGCACGGTCTCCACGACGCCAGGCCGTACCGCGGCGAGCAGCTCGGCCGCGTTCTGCGGTGCCGGGTCGGTGAGGAAGCCGAGCGGGAGACCGAGCGCGAGGACGGCCAGCATCCCGGACATGCAGCGGGCGTGCACCGGCGACATGCACATCAGGTACGGGTCGCGCACGCGCAGGGCCCGGCCGATCAAGACCTGCGGGCGGGCGTGGCCGGCGAAGCTGTGCACGGAGTGCAGCACCAGCTTGGGCACCCCCGTGGTGCCCGAACTGTGGGTGACCAGCGAAGGGGTGTCCTCGCGCGGCACCTCGGCGGCCGGGACCGCACTGCGCTCCGCGTCGAGCAGGGAGGACCCGTGCTCGCCGCGCGGGCCGACGTACCAGCGCGGGATGCCGGTGTCGACACTGTCCAGCACTCCGGCCGCCTCCGTCACGGCGTCGGTGAGGACGGCCGCCGGGGCGGCCCGCTCCGTCATGACGCCGAGCGGCTGGCTGCCGACGGCCGAGTGGACCAGCACCGGTACGGCGCCGATGCGGGCGCAGGCGAAGGCCAGCAGGGTGATGTCGAAGTTGGGCTGCTTGACGATCATGATGCGTTGGCCCGCCGTGACGCCCGCCCCGGCGAGCAGGGCGGCGGCCTGCTCGACCAGGTCCGCGAAGGTGGCGTAGTCGAACGCCCGGCCCGCGTCCGGGAAAAGGTCGAGGGCCCGGTCGAGGCGGATGGGCACCGAGCCGTGGCGGCGGGCGGCCTCGGCGGGTGCGGTGGCCAGCGCGAGCCGGCGGTTCACGCGGGCCATCACACGCCTTCCGTGGCCGCGCCGGCCCGGCGGCCGAGGTGGTCGACGATGTGGGCCAGCAGCCCGTCGTAGGACGAGAACGCCTCCGTCGGCTCGTCCAGGTCCCAGGCGAGGCCGAAGCCGTCCTCGATGTCGGCGAGCAGGCGTATGAAGTCCGCCGAGGTGAGCCCCAGGTTCCACAGCGACGCCGCACGGGCCGCGGGGTCGTCCAGCGGCAGCGGAGCGCCGACCGCGTTCTCCAGCAGGCCGCGCAGCTGCTCCGCGACCGTCGTGCTGTCGTACATGTCTCCTCCAGTGACGGCCCGCGGTGGAACGCAGGCTCGGGGTCTTGTGACGGGCCGGATCAGACGGCGACCGGGTGGACGACCCGCTCGGAGCCGCTGTTCTCCTCGAAGCCGCGCAGGGTGCGCAGGTAGTAGAGGAGGTACTCGGCCACCTCGTCCTTTCCGAGGGGCGCATAGGACGCGTCGTCGCCGCAGACGGCGGCGGTGTGGGAGAGGTCGAAGCGCTTGTCGTAGCGCAGGTAGGAGCGGTAGAAGTCCATGCCGCTGTCGAGGGCCTCGTCGATCGCCGTGAAGCTGTCGCGGTCGTCCACCCACAGCGGTTCGCGCAGGCCGATCAGCTCGAAGACCTTCGTGACCAGATCGTGGACCGTTACTCCCCCGGAGTTGCCGAGGTGGAAGTAGGTCTCCGGCGAGTCGGACAGGGCGATGGCGACCGCGTTGCGGGCGACGATGTCGACCGGGACGAGGTTGACGAGGGTGTCGGGGTCGGCCAGCAGCCGGACCCGGGCGTGCGACAGGTAGGTGCCGAACTTGCGGGTGGCGGTCTTCTTGAAGATCAGCACCTGGCGGGAGAAGCCGTACAGGCCCGACCAGTTCAGTCCGTGCCGGTTGGCGCTGTGGCCGATGACGACGGTGGGCCGCATGATGCGCACCCGCATGTGCTCGGCGGCCTCCGCGACGAGTGCCTCGCCCTGCATCTTGGTCTGCTCGTAGCAGTTGTTGGCCAGCGACTGGTCCGTCACCGGACCCTCGGCGATCCGGCCGGTGCTCGAGCCGGCGACGTAGGCGGTGCTGACGTGGTTGAAGGTGCCGGCGCCCAGCTTGCGGGCCAGGCCGAGGACGTTGGCGGTGCCCTGGACGTTCTGCTCCTCGATCTCGGTGCGGTACTCCTCCTCGTAGCGCAGCGAGGCGGCGCAGTGCCAGACCTCGTCGACGGACGGCAGCGTGGTGAGGTCGACGCCGCAGCCGTCGACGGTCATGTCGCCGTGCACGGCCTTGGTCCGGCGCAGGATCTCCGGGCGCAGGTCGGACCGGCCGTAGCCGTCCGCCATGCCCGTGAGCACGTCGTGCAGGCGCGACGTCGCCTCCGCGTCGTCCTTGCCGCGGACCAGTGCGATGACGGGCTCGTCGGTCTTGTCGAGCAGTTCCAGGACGATGGCACCGCCGACGAAGCCCGTGGCCCCGGTCAACAGACGTGTTCTCATGGGTGATTCTCTCCAGCGTCGGGATGTGATGTGCGTCGGTCGGGTGCTGCTGTGACGCAGCGGGATGCGATATGACGGGCGGGCGGTGCGGGGGAACCGGGCGGGTCCGGGATCGCCGGACCCGGGTCTCGCCCCGTGCTGCCCGCCCCTGCTAGGCGGCGCCGCCGACCGTGGCGGCGCGTCGCGCCTCCAGCTCGTGCACGAACTCGGAGACGCCCTTCTGGAAGCCCTGCGGGTCGTCGAAGAACGGCACGTGGCCGGCGTGCTTGAGGGTGATCGCCCGGCTGTCCGGGATCCGCGCGAGGGCGTCCTCGGTGACGGACTCGCTCCAGGCGAAGTCGCCGTCGCCGTTGATGATCAGCGTGGGGGCGGTGATGCGGCCGAGCGCCTCGGGGTCGTCCTCGATGTCCAGGGAGGCCATCAGGTTCTCCCGGATGGAGCTGACGGAGAGCAGGCTCAGGAAGTTGTCCTTCAGCGCCAGGTAGGCGGCGGTGCCACCCTGGTGGATCATCTGGTCCGGGAAGACCAGCGGGTAGAGGTGGTTGAACAGCTGCTGGGTGCCGCCGGATTCGAGGCTGGCCAGCCAGGAGCGGCTGATCAGCTTGCGGCGCAGGGAGCCGTTGGGCGAGAACGCCGGGCCCATCAGCACCAGACCGGCCACCCGCTCCGGGTACTTCAGGGCGAACTCACGGGCGATGAGCGTCGAGATCGACGAGCCGACGAGGTAGGTCTGCTCGATGCCCAGGTGGTCCAGCAGCGCGCGCAGGTCCTCGACGTGGTCCATGAACGAGACCGGCTCCGGGCCGGGGTTGGAGGCCCCCTGGTTGCGCAGGTCGTAGTGAACGAGCCGGAAGTCGTCGGCCAGCGCGGTGGTGAAGTTCCGCCAGATCGGGCTGACGATGTAGAAGTTGTTCAGCAGGGTCACCGCCGGGCCCTCTCCGCTGTCCTCGTAGTACAGCTCGCCGCCGCCGGGCAGAGCGAGCGCCGAGTGGTTGAGGTAGCGGACGTCGAGCTGGCCGAACTGCTGGTCCGTCATGGGGTCTCCTTGGCTGTTTCGTTCGGTCGTGCGACGGGAAGCGATCCGGGCGGGCAGCCGTCGCCGGTGTCCAGACTCGGCCAGCCCGTTCAACACCCGCGCAAGGAGCGTCCAAGGGTGGGAAAGAGGGCTGGTCAGGGCGGGTTTACAGAGAGGTCGGCGGGTGGCTCGTCCGGGCCCGGCCAAGAAAGGCGTACGCCCCCACCCGTCACGGGCAGGGGCGTACGCCGGGTGCCGGAATTACAACGCGCCGGCCGGCCGCACCGGGTACAGGGCCGGCCGCACCGGGCGGTCGCAGTCCGCCGGGGGCGGATCCGGGTACGTCCGGTCGGCCAACGGCACCACCCGCGCGCCCTCCACCGCGTGCGCGAGGACACCGAAGCGGATCAGCTCCGGAACCCGGAAAGTGGCCGCGTTGCCCGGCGGACCGCCGGCCAGGACCAGGACGTGCCGGTCCAGCAGCCGGCCCACGACCGACTGGGCGCTCCAGGTGTCGAGTTCCAGTACCTGCTTGACCTGTTCCGTGCCGAAGGGGCCGGGGCCCGCCGTGGCGAGCAGGAACACCGACCTGCGCAGCCAGGGCGCGAGCCGGGCCAGGGCACTGTCCGCCCGCGCCAGCGCGGCGCAGGCCTCGTCCTGAAGCTCGGCGACCAGCCGGTCGTCGTCGAGCAGGCCGGCGGCCAGGTCCGCGAGCGTCCACATGGGACGGGCCGCGTACATCTCGCCGACGGCACGCAGCATGAACGGATGGTTTCCCATGCGGGCGACTATGTGTTCGAGCGCCATGCGGTCCCCGGCGATGCGCTCCTCGCCGACCAGCCGGCCGAAGAACGAGGCCGCGTCCTCGGCGCCGAGCGGCCCGAGGGCCAGGCGCCGGGCGCCCGGCAGCCCGGACAGCCGGACCCGCGAGGTCACCAGGGTCAGGCAGGCGGCGCCGCCAGGCAGCAGCGGGAGCACCTGGTCGGTGCCGGCGGCGTCGTCGAGCAGCACGAGCAGGGACCGTTCCCGGGCGGCGGCCCGGAAGAGCGCGGCGAGCCCCTCGGTGTCCTCGGGCTGCCGTGGCCGGCCGATGCCGAGTCCGTCGAGCAGGGACCGCAGGACGGTCTCGGGAGTGCGCGGCCGGTCGGATCCGTCGTGCAGGGACGCGTACAGCAGCCCATCGGGGAACCGTCCGGCCAGCGCGCGGGCCGCCCGCACGGCGAGCGCGGTCTTGCCGACGCCCGCCGGCCCGAGCAGCGTGATCACCTGGGGACCGGGCGCGTCGAAGCGCTCGGCGATCTGCCTCAGTTCCTCCTCCCGGCCCACGAAGTCCCCAGTTTCCAAGGGGAGTTGGTCCACCGCGGGGAGGGAGGGCGCGGGCGGCGGTGCCGTGCGCGCCGTACGCCGTACCGCCGTCTGCTCCGGCGCCGCGGCCGACGGCAGCACCTCGCGCAGGACGTCCTGCTGGAGCTTGCGAAGCCGTTCGGACGGCTCGATGCCCAGCTCGTCCACCAACCGCTGCCGCAGCCGCAGATACGCGTCGAGGGCCGTACTGCGCTGCCCGGACCGGTTCGCGGCGATCATCAGCTGCGCGGTGAACCGCTCGTCGAGCGGATGATCCACCGTGAGCCGGCGCAGCTCCGCCACCAGCGCCTGGTGACGGCCGAGTTGCAGATCCGCCTCGATGCGCAGCTCCAGCGCGCCGAGCCGGGCCTCGCCGATCTGCGCGATCCGCGCGGTCAGCAGCGGACCGGCCTCCAGTCCGGCGAACGGCTCTCCGCGCCACAGCGTGAGCCCTTCGCGCAGCAGCTGGGCGGCGTCCTCGGGCGCGCCGGACGAGAGCGCAGTGCGGGCGCGGGCCACGCGCTGCTCGAACTCCCAGAGGTCCAGCTCCCCCGGACGTGCCGTCAGCCGGTAGCCGCCGGGTCCGGTCTCCAGGCGTTCCTGGGAGCCGGTCGTGCTGCCCTTGAGGACCTGACGCAGCTGGTAGATGTACGTCTGCACGGTCTTGCGGGCGAGCCGGGGCGGTTCCCCGTCCCACAGATCCTCGACGAGGGTCTGGGTGGACACCAGGCGGTTGGCGTCAAGTAGCAGTACGGCCATGGCCCGCCGCGCCATCGGCGCCGTGAGAGTGCGTTGCTCGCCCCCCACGTGGACCTCCAGGGGGCCGAGCACCTTGATACGCAGGCCCTGCGTGTCCCCGGCGGCTTCGCGGGCCGCGGGGGACGCGGGGGCCGCCGTCAGGCCGCTGCTCATGGGCCTCATGGTGACCTCCTCCGGCTCGGGGCCGAGGCCCGGTCCGGTACGGTCCCGCTCGCCGCCGCCCTGTGGTGCGTTACCGGTGCGGCGGGCAGCAGCCGGCCGGGGGAGGACACCTCCGGCGGCAGTCCGCCGGGCACGAGCAGGCCGAGGAAGTGTTCGACCGCTCCGTAGCGCGCCGTCTCGGCGGCGTTCGTACCCGCGGTCATGAACGGGCTCCGCAGCGCTCGGCGGATTCGGTGTGGAGACGGTGGTCCGCGGCGCGCCGCTCTTTGCGGAACTCGCTGGGAGTGACGCCGTAACGGCTGCGGAAGAGACGGCTGAAGTGGGACGCCCCGTACAGGCCGGCCCGTTCGCCGATCAGGGCGACGGGCAGGTGGTCGAGGGAGGGGTCGGCCAGTTCCGACCGACAGCGTGCCAGCCGCTCGTCGCGTATCCAGCGGGCCGGGCTGACGCCGTATTCCTGGAAGATCTTCTGTAGGTAGCGCAGGGAGATGTTGTGCCGGCGGGCGATCTCCACGGGACTCAGGCCGGGCTCCGCTAACCGCTTGCGCGCATGAGCCTGGATCCGCAGCATCAGAGCCTGGCGGGCGGCCTCGCCGTCCGTGGCGACCTCGCGCATCCGCTCGACGAAGAGCACCGCGGTCAGGCCGGCGACGCTGCCCCCGAGCAGATCGACGGCCGTTTCCACTTCCTCGCCGTGCCGGTCCAGGCCCTCGAGTAAGCTGCTCAGCAGGGCCGCAGCCCCCTGGTCGCCGCTCCAGGCGAGGGCGGTCAGCTGCCGGGTGTCGGCGGCGGTGAGGCCGACTAGCGAGTGCGGCACCATGACGTCGACCATGCGGAACTTCTCCGGCATGATCACCTTGAATGGGCGCCCGGTGTCGAAGCAGATGAGCTGCGGCGGGCGCACCGCAGCGTGGCGGCCGTCCTGGAACACCCATACCTCGCCGTCGAGCGGCCGGCACATGCGCAACCGGGGCTGCTCCCCGTCGTCTATCTGTCGACCGGACCGGACGAGCTCCCTGGGACCCCCCTGGACCAGCGAGACGGTCACCTCGCCGAAGCGGTGGCGCACCGCCGTCCCGTCCATTTCTTCATCGTGACTCTTGACGATCTGCACTCCGCCGCCCCCGGCGGGCGGATCGATTGTGCATGTGCGCGCCTGGCGCGGTTTCACACCGCTGACACTGTGCACGACTTACCCCCTGTTTGGCTCGAGCTTTCGATCAAGCCGTAACAGAGAAACATACCGGCATAGTGGTTTGCTACTTCGATCAAGAGTTCGGGCGCGCCGCGCGCGGGAAGGGTGGCGAGTTCCGGCCGCACCTCCCGCGCGCCGGTTCGTGCGTCGGGCGGGAGGAGGGCTCAGGCGGCCTCGGCCATCGGCAGGCGGATACCGGCAGGCACGGCGCGGTCCCCGTACAACTCCGCGACCTGGAAGGCGAGATCGAGCGCCTGGTAGCGGTTGAGCCGTGGGTCGCAGGCCGTCTGGTAGCGCCGGTGCAGGTCGGTGAGACTGATCGGGTCCCCGCCTCCGACGCATTCGGTCACGTCGTCGCCGGTCAGCTCGATGTGGATGCCGCCCGGGTGGGTGCCCAGTGCGCGGTGCACCTCGAAGAAGCCCGTCACCTCGTCGAGCACGTCGTCGAAGCGGCGCGTCTTGTGTCCGCTGGCCGCCTCGAAGGTGTTGCCGTGCATCGGGTCGCAGATCCAGGCGATCGGTGCGTCCGCGGAGCCGGCCGCCTCGACGAGTTCGGGCAGGACGTCGCGGACCTGGTCGCGGCCCATCCGGGTGATGAACGACAGACGTCCCGGCTCCCGTTCGGGGTCCAGCCTGTCGATGAGCGCGAGCACCTCGGCCCGGGTGACCGTCGGTCCCAGCTTGACGGCTACGGGGTTGCGCACGCTCGCGGCGAACTCCACGTGTGCGCCGTCGAGTTGGCGAGTCCGCTCACCGATCCAGATGAAGTGCCCCGAAGCGTCGTAGCGCCGGCCGGTGCGGGAGTCGGTCCGGGTCAGGGCCTGCTCGTAGTCGAGCAGGAGGGCCTCGTGGCTGGAGTAGAACTCCGCCAGGTGGAGCTCGCTGGGGTCGGCGCCGCAGGCGGCGAGGAAGGCCAGCGTGCGGTCGATGTGCCGGGCGAGGTCCTCGTAGCGCGCGCCGATGGGAGAATTGGCGACGAAGTCCCGGTTCCACTCGTGTACTTGGCGCAGATCGGCGTACCCGCCGGTGACGTAGGCGCGGATGAGGTTCAGGGTGGCGGCGGAGGCGTGGTACATCCGTTTGAGGCGCTCCGGATCCGGCCGGCGGGCCTCGGCCGTGAACTCCAGGCCGTTGACCGCGTCGCCCCGGTAGGCGGGCAGGGTGACCCCGCCGCGCACCTCGACCGGGCGGGAACGCGGCTTGGAGTACTGGCCGGCGATTCTGCCGATCTTCACCACCGGGACGGAGGAGGCATAGGTGAGGACGGCGGCCATCTGGAGCAGCGTCTTGACCTTGTCCCGCACCTGATCGGCGCTGATCCCGTCGAAGGTCTCGGCACAGTCGCCGCCCTGGAGCAGGAACGCCTCGCCCCTGGCCACCCGGGCGATGCGGCCCCGCAGTTGGTCGCACTCGCCGGCGAACACCAGCGGCGGGCAGGTCGCGAGTTCACCGAGGACGTCCCGGAGGGCGTCCGGGTCGGGCCAGTCGGGCTGCTGGGCGGCCGGAAGCAGGCGCCAGGTGTCCACATCCGTCATGCGTTGATCGGCATTCATGTCGGGCTGAGCCTCACTCTTGTCCGGGAAGGGCTGGTTCGGCGATCGGTGCCGTGCGGGTTCGCGGACCACGAGTCCGCGATCCGCGGGTACGGAGCGGCCCTCTCACCGTCGCTGGCGCCCGCCTCGCCGGGGGATGTGCGAGGGGGAGCGGTCGGCAGGAGGGCCGCGGCCAGAGGAGCGTGTGGACGCGGGCAGAGCGGTGTCACGCACGGGTCACGGCCCTCATGCCCGGCCGCTGTCCCGCCGTCCGGACCGTGTACAGCCCTGGACTCACCGCGATGACGGCGACTCTACGGACGCCCCTGCGGACCCGGTTGCCGCGCCGCGCACCGACCCTTGCCGAATCACGCGCGACCGCCGTTCGTCCGGAACCTCCGCTTCGGCACCCGCGGAACCCGCCCAACTCCCCTGGGACCGCAGGCCGCAGGTCCGCGCGCGACAACAGTGGTGCCGGCAAAAGGGCGTTGGCCGGACCGGTCGGTCGGCCCGTTCCTGCCACTTTCACGCAGAATCTCTTGCCCGTTCGCGTCCGGCGGCCGTCCCCGTCACGCCGCCGGGCGAAGGTGAGGGACGTATGGACACAGGGTCCCGCCGGAACCGAGGAGACATGAATGGCCCTGCACGGTGACGACGTACTGGTGACAGGTGTGGGTGCGGTGACGCCACTGGGAGCAACCGCCGCCGCGTCCTGGGACGGGCTGCTGGCCGGACGGTCGGGCGTCCGCGCGCTCGACGGCGACTGGCCCGCGGATCTGCCGGTGCGCATCGCCGGTACCGTGGAGTCCGACCCGGCCGAGGCCATCGGCCGCGTGCAGGCCCGCAAGCTGGACCGGGGCGAGCAACTGGCCGTGGTCGCCGCCCGCGAGGCATGGCTGGACGCGGGCCGCCCCGCGGTCGAACCGGAGCGGCTGGCCGTCGCGGTCGGCACCGGCATCGGCGGCGTGCGCAGCGCCCTGGGCCAGGACGACCTCTACGAGAGTTCGGGCATGCGGCGCCTGTCACCCTTCGCGGTGCCGATGCTGATGCCCAACGGACCGGCCGCGTGGGTCTCCATGGAACTGGGTGCCCGGGCCGGAGCCCGCACCCCGGTCAGCGCCTGTGCCTCCGGTGCGGAGTCCATCGCGCTGGGGCTGGACCTGATCCGGGCGGGCCGTGCGGACGTGGTGGTCGCCGGAGGCACCGAGGCCTGTGTGCACCCGTTCATTGTCGCGGCGTTCGCGCAGATGAAGGCGTTGTCCGTGCAGGACGGCGACCCGGCGGCCGTGTCCCGGCCGTTCGACGCGGCACGGTCCGGATTCGTGATCGCCGAGGGCGCCGCCCTGGTGGTGCTGGAACGCGCGGAGTTCGCCCGGGCGCGCGGGGCACGCGTCTACGGTGCGGTGGCGGGCGCGGCCGTGCACTCCAGCGCGCATCACATCACCGCGTCCGACGCGGAGGGCCAGGTGCAGGCGATGAGGACGGCACTGGCCGACGCGGGCCTGACAGCACGGGACATCGGACACGTCCAGGCACACGCCACCTCCACCCCGAGCGGCGACCTCGCGGAGGCCGAAGCGCTGACGAAGGTCGTCGGCGAGGAGGCGGCGGTGACGGCTATCAAGTCCATGACAGGTCACATGCTGGGCGCGTCCGGCGCGTTCGGCGCCGTCTCGGCGCTGCTGTCCCTGCACCACGGGGTCGTACCGGCGGTGCGCAACCTCCAGGAGCCGGATCCGGGGATCCGCCTGGACGTGGTGCGGGGCGAAAACCGCACCGGGCGGTGGGACGCGGCCCTCGCGAACTCCTTCGGCTTCGGCGGCCACAACGTGAGCCTGGTCATGACGCACGCCGCCTGAGGTGTGATCGCGGCTGTAGCGGGGAGAAAGTGCCTGGGTAAAGCCCGTCCCGGCCTCATGTCATCACATCGAGTGAATCTCTGGCCTTTACTTGCACGCCACAACCCACGGTTGCCAGTCTGTTGCTGTCTGTACAACCTGATGGGAGCGGCCAGTGACTTTCGGTGAGCAGCCGGCCTACCTGCGTGTCGCGGGTGATCTCCGCAAGAAGATCGTCGACGGTTCGCTGCCGCCCCACACCCGCCTGCCCTCCCAGGCCCGCATCCGCGAGGAGTACGGCGTCTCGGACACGGTCGCGCTGGAAGCCCGCAAGGTGCTGATGGCCGAGGGGCTGGTCGAGGGCCGCTCCGGCTCGGGGACGTACGTGCGCGAGCGGCCCGTGCCCCGGCGGGTCGCCCGCTCCGGGTTCCGCCCGTCCGGGGGAGCCACGCCCTTCCGGCAGGAGCAGGCCGACGCTTCGGCGCGCGGCACCTGGGAGTCCAGCAGCGAGCAGGCCGAGGCCGGCGCCGTCATCGCCGAGCGGCTCGCGATCCAGCCCGGCGACCGGGTCATGCGCACCAAGTACCTGTTCCGGGAGTCCGGCGAGCCGATGATGCTCTCCACCTCCTGGGAGCCTCTCGCCCTCACCGGCCGCACGCCCGTGATGCTGCCCGAGGAGGGCCCGCTCGGCGGCATGGGCGTGGTCGAGCGCATGCGCGCCATCGACGTCATCGTGGACAACGTCACCGAGGAGGTCGGCGCCCGCCCCGGCCTCGCCGAGGAGCTGCACCTCCTGGGCGGCGTCCCGGGCCATGTGGTCGTCGTCGTCCAGCGCACGTACTACGCCTCGGGCCGAGCGGTGGAGACCGCCGACGTCGTGATCCCGGCCGACCGCTACCGCGTCGCGTACCACCTGCCCGTGAAGTAGCGCACGCCATCGTGAGGTAGCGCACACCTGTACGGCGCGTACACCGGCCGTGCGGCCGTCCGGCCGGTCCCGTCCGCCGTTGCAATCCGGCCGTTTTCCCAGGTGACCCCCGGTGTGCCCGGCATGCCCCGGACCCCGGGCAGCCTCGTGCGCCGGGGCGCGTTCGGTATCGTGCGCCCCTGGCGTTCTGGCTGGTTGCGTACCTCTTTGTGAAAAGCCGTATTCGCTCCGTAAAGGTTGGGCGTACGCTCAGGCATATGCGTATTGCGGTTTCCTTGGGCGGGGTACGGCGGGGACCCGAGAGGGGAAGGAGCGATGGGGGCGGTGAGAGCCATGAGTGAGGGCACGGTCGCGTTGCCCTGGATCGTGATACGGCAGGACGACAACGGCAATCGCTACCGCGTCGGCCGGTACGCGACGCGGGCGGAGGCCCAGAAGATCGCCGACAGTCTCGACGACCACGGTCACAAGCAGGTCTACTGGGTCGAACGCATCGGCCAGAACGGCGACGGCGCGCGTACCTGAGCGGCCGTAGCGGGGATGGGGACAGCGCCCGGAACTGACCATCTGTGCGCTCCCGTAGGCTCCGTCGCATGACGGAACGGATCGTGGTGGTGGGAGCCGCCCTGCTCGACGAGGGCCGCCTGCTCGCCGCGCGCCGCAGCGCGCCCCCCGAACTGGCCGGACGCTGGGAGTTGCCCGGCGGCAAGGTCGAGCCGGGCGAGCTGCCCGAGGACGCCCTGGCACGCGAACTGCGCGAGGAGCTCGGCGTCGACGCCGAACCCGTCGAGCGCGTGCCGGGGGAGTGGCCCCTGAAGCCGCCGTACGTCCTGCACGTCTGGACCGCCCGGCTGCGCCCCGGCTCCGGCGCCCCGCAGCCCCTCCAGGACCACGACGAGCTGCGCTGGTTGACCCCGACCGAGGTCTGGGACGTGGCGTGGCTGGACCAGGACGTGGCAGCGGTGCGGGAGATCGAGTCACTGGCCGCGCTGCCGGCCGAGCGTGGGGGAGGGTGGGCCTAGACCGGGGTGCTCGCGTCGGCTGTGCGGGGTGCCTCGTACGCCGTTCGTGCCACAGTGCGCCCTCCCGCGCGGTACTGCGACCCGAATATCGGGTATGTGCCCATTAACCCCACGAAACCGGACATGGGGCGGGCTCGCTGTCCTGGGAAGTGATCGGAGTGATCGACACCGAAGGCGCCGGCGCCGGCGCCGAGTGGGTCTTTCCCGCGGAAGCCGGTGCCGTGCGCACCGCGCGGGCCGCTGTCCGGAGCCAACTGCACGGCTGGGACCTCGACTGCCTCTCCGACCTGACGGCGCTGCTCGTCAGCGAGCTGGTCACCAACTCCCTGCGGCACGCCACCGGCCCCATCGGCGTACGGCTCGTCTGCCCGGCCGGGCTCGAGGACACGCTGCTGGTGGAGGTCTCCGACCCGCTCCCGGACCCGCCGCGCGAGCGCGCCGCCCGCCCCGAGGACGAGAGCGGACGCGGACTGCAGCTCGTCGCAGGCTCCTCGCGCCGCTGGGGCACCCGGCCCGGCGCGACCGGAAAGACCGTCTGGTTCGAACTGGCGGTGCCCCGCTGATCCGGTAACGGGTGCCGCGGGGTGAGACGGGGGCGGGGCAGGCGCAGAGTGGGGGCACACCGGGGCACGGTGGGTGTACAGCGGCAACTTCGCCGTCCATCAGGCAACCCGCGCGCTCGGTTCACGTTCAAGTGCGTGATTCGAGGGCGTGTTCCCTGGTTAGAAGACTGGAAGTGTTTCCATGGCACGGTCCGAAAAGCACCTGGACCGAGCTGTGATCGTGAACACCGTGTCGTGCGGCGCCGTAGTGCTGGATACTGCGGGCAGCCGCCTCCGGTGACCGGTACCGGATGCGGTGAGCTGGAGGGGACGGTTCGCGTGAGCGAGATACCAGCGAAGGCCACGGAGTCGGAGGACCCGTCGGGCGGCGCGAGGAACCAGGCGGCGGAGGCTGCCGCGGTACCTGGCGATGCCATGTGGCAGAGCAGTCCGCCCGGCTCGATCTACGACTACATCAAGGTCGCCTCCTTCTCCATCAGCCCCGGCGGCCTGGTCGAGCAGTGGTCGCTCCGTGCCGAGCAGATCTTCGGCATCCCGGCCGAACACGCCGTCGGAATGGACCCCATAGAGGCATTCATCGACCCCGACCTGCGCGACCGCGGCCAGCGCAAGATGGTCGAGATCCTCGACGGGCGGGAGTGGACCGGGGTGGTGCCCTTCCGGATGCCGGACCGGCCCGACGGGACGCGCGGCGAGGAAGGGCTCGCCGAGGTCTACGTCATGCCCACCCGGACCGCCGAGGGCGACAAGGCCGCCGTGTGCATCGTCGTGGACGTCCGCACCCTGCGCAGCATCGAGACCGACCTCGCCGCCTCGCAGGCGATATTCGGTCAATCCCCTTTCGGTTTCCTGCTGATCGACGCCGACCTCAGAGTCCGCCGCGCCAACAACCGCTTCGCCTCCATCTTCGGCGGAACCCCGGACGACCACCGGGGCAAGGGAGTTCACGACTATCTCCCGCGCAACGAGGCGGAGCGGGTTCTGGCCACGCTGCGGCGGGTGCTGGAGACCGGCGACTCCATCACCGACATGCATGTCACGGGCTTCGTGCCGGGCTCGGAGGAGCGGCGGCACTGGTCCGTCAACCTCTACCGCGTGCACAGCGGCAGCGGCAGGCCCATCGGTATCGCCTGGCTCGGCACCGACATCACCTCCCGCCGCGCCGCCGCCCGCGAGGCAGCCGCCGCCCGCCGCAACCTCGCCCTGCTCAACGAGGCCGGCGCCCGTATCGGCAACTCCCTGGACCTGGAGACCACGGCCCGCGAACTCCTCGACGTGGTCGTCCCCGGCTTCTGCGACCTTGCCACCGTCGACCTCTACCAGGGGCTGCTGACCGGTGACGAGACCCCGCCGGGCCTCGCCGACGGCAGCGCCGCACTGCGCCGCGTCGCCTTCGCCAGCGCCGTCTCCGACCTTCCCTTCAACAGCGGCGCCGACCCCGTCCCCGTCGGCGCGATCCACCACTTCCCCTTCAACTCGCCCTGCGCGGACGCCCTGCGCACCGCCCGGCCGCGGCTCGATCCTCCCGAGGAGGGCGGGCTCGTGCACTCCGTGCTGGCCGTGCCGATGGTCGCCCACGACACCGTCGTGGGCCTCGCCCGGTTCGCGCGGACCAAGGGCAGCGAGCCGTTCGGTGACCGCGACCGCGACCTTGCCGTCGAGCTGGCGGCGCGCGCGGCCGTCTGCATCGACAACGCCCGCCTGTACCGGCGCGAACACGAACGCGCCCTGATACTGCAACGGTCCCTGCTCCCGCCCGGCGACCCCGAGGCATCCGGCCTGGACATCGCCTGCCGCTATCTGCCCGGCAACGCGGCGACCGAGGTGGGCGGCGACTGGTTCGACGTCATCGAACTCCCGGGCCACCGCACCGCGTTGGTGGTGGGCGACGTCATGGGCCGCGGTCTGCGCGCGGCGGTGGCCATGGGCGAACTGCGCACGGCAGTACGGACGCTGGCGCTGCTGGACCTGGAACCGGCGGAAGTCCTCTCCGCGTTGGACGAGATCGCCCGCGGCCTCGGCACCCCCGGGGGCGTCCAGCAGGCCACCCGCACGGCCAGCCGGCCCCGCACCGCCGACCTCTCCGAGGTATACCTCGCCACCTGCATCTACGCGGTCTACGACTCGGTCACCAGACGCTGTACGTTCGCCAACGCCGGCCATCTGCCCCCGGTGCTGGTGGAACCGGGTGAGCCGGCGCTGATGCTCGACGTGCCGCCGGGCATGCCGCTCGGCGTCGGCGGTGAGCCCTTCGAGGAGGTCGAGGTCGAACTCCCCGAGGGCGCGCTGCTCGCGCTGTACACCGACGGCCTGGTCGAGTCCCGTGACCATCCGCTCGACGAGGGCCTCCAGGCGTTCGTCGGGGCGCTCACCGACCCCTCCCGGCCCCTGGAGGACGTCTGCGACCACGTCCTCAACACCCTCGACACCCACCACGGCGAGGACGACATCGCCCTGCTGATGGCCCGGGTCCAGGGCCTGCCCGCCGAGTCCGTGGGCGACTGGACGCTGCCGCGCGAGCCGCGCAGCGTGGGCCGCGCCCGCGAGTACGCCCGCGCGCAGCTGCTCAGCTGGGATCTGGAGCCGCTGGTCGACACGACCGAACTGCTGGTCAGCGAGCTGGTGACCAACGCGCTGCGGTACGGCGAAGGGGACATCCGGCTACGGCTGCTGCTGGACCGCACGCTGGTGTGCGAGGTCTGGGACTCGGGCCTGGTCCAGCCCCGTCGCCGGCGTGCCCGGGACACCGACGAGGGTGGCCGGGGGCTGCAGCTGGTCGGGCTGCTCAGCGCGGCGTGGGGCTCCCGGCGCACGCCTCGCGGCAAGACGGTGTGGTTCGAACTGCCGTTGCCCGGCGGCGAACACGGCCTCACCGACCCGGCGGAGGCGTTGCTGAGCCTCTTCTGAAGAGCCGAATCGGTCACAACTGCATGCATGGCAGTGATCTTCGGTGACTCCTCGGGCTAGCCAAGCCGCCGGCGCCCCCGGGTCTCCGGGCCGCCGAAGCTCGCCGGTGGTCCGCCGTCCGGTTCCTCGGCGAGGAGTACGCCGCCGAGGACCGCGCCCGCGAGGCCGGTGGCGTGGCCGCCCTGGCCGGCGTACGGGTTCCCGTGCGCCCGTACGTCCCGTTCGGCCAGCTCGCGGGCGCGCCGGGCCACCGTGTCCGCCCGCTCGGCGTCCCCCGTGCCGAGCGCCCGTACCGCCTCCGCGAGCCGCGCCCGCGCCTCCGCCTCCACCGCCCCCCGGTGCACGGCCACGAAGTCCTCGGCCCCGGCGACCGCGTCGCGCGCCACGAGCAGCTCGGCGACGTCCAGCACGCCCGAGCGCCCTACCTCCAGCCGCGCAATCGCCCGCGCGATCCGGCGCAGCGCGTCCAGCGGGTCGTACGGCCCCTTCGTCAACTCCTCGCGTACGGCGGCCAGTACACCGTCGGCGTGGGCGAGCCGCGCGTGCAGCTCGCCGGTGGCCAGCGAGGGCACCTCGCCCGTGCGGGCCGCCGCGATCCGTGCCTCCGCGCCGGTCAGCGCGGCCGGTACCAGCGCGGCGGCCTCCCGCAGCCGGTCGTCCAGCCGCTCCACCCCGCCCACGAGGATCCCGGCCTGGGCGATGGCGCCCTCGGCGGCCCGCAGCTGCCGGGCCGCCCGCGCGGCGTCCTCCGCGTCGTCGGCCTGGCGGGCCAGGTTGAGATGGGAGGTGGCGAACACCAGCCGGTCCTTGGCCTGTTCGACGTACCCGGTGACCGATCCGACGGCCGCCGGCGTGTACCGGTCGTGCAGCGCCGCGAGCGTGCCCTGGGCCGTCGCCGTCCGCGCCGTCAGCTCCCGGAACCGGGCCTCGGCGACCCCCAGCGCCTCGCCCACACCCCGCTCCAGCCCGCGCAGTTCGTCCAGGTCCGGCGCCGCCGCGTCCAGCCGCCGCCCCGCCTCCGCGCACCGCCCGACCACGCCCACCAGGGCCTGCCGCCGGGCCGCCGGATCCTCGGGCACCCCCTCCTCGTACCGCCGCCAGATCGCGAACGCGGCCGACAGTTCGGTCTCCGCGGCCCGCACGGCGTGCTCGAACGGTTCGAGGTCCGCCGGTCCGAACCGCGCGGCCACGAAGGACAGTTCCTCCCGGCTGGTGTGCACACAGTCGTCGGCGAGGACCAGTGCGGCACGGGCCTGCCGCTCCGACTCGGCCGACGTGGGTGAAGGCGGCCGCGCGGACACCGTGGCGGGGGTCGTCCGGGTCCGTATTCGACGGGTGCGCCGCAGGTACCCGTACCCGGCGAGCACCCCGGCCGCGCCGGCCGCGACGAGCGGCATGATCAGGTCGGCCCCGGACGTCCCGTCCCCCCGTGCCTGGGCGGCACTCGCGACCGCCCCCGAGGGGGCCACGGGAACCGGATCATGGTCGTCGACCGTCATCACCGGCAACACCAGCCACCCGGTCCCGACCGCGACACCCACCACGGCATGCGCCACCCGCACACGTATGTGCCCCTTGGCGCGCCGAGGCCGGCCCCGGATCAGGGAGGACGTCACATTTCGGAGCGTATGGGCAGCTAACCGGCTCCGCGAGCGGTGCTGATACGGGTGGGGGACGAGCGGAACAGGGGGCACGATGGACGACGAGACGACTGCCGGGAGCGGAGACCGAACCGCACAGCCGACCCCGGACCACACCGGACCGAAAGCCGCCGACGGCGAAGCCGAGGGGAACCGCCGGCGCAGGCGCCGCCGCCGCACCCTCCTCGCCACCGCCTTCCTCCTCCTGCTCCTCCTCCCCCTCCTCGCTGCGGAAACAGCCCTCCGCATCAACTACACCGGCACCCCCGAACAGGGCACCCAGACCCGCCACCGCGACGCCCTCTGGCTCGGCCACGCCTGGGTGGACGGCCGTAAGACCGCCAAGGACGTCGAGGCGCTGGCCCACCGCCTGAAAGACACCGGCATCCGAGACCTGTACGTCCACGCAGGCCCCCTGGAACACAACGGCACCCTCCCCAAGTCGGCATATCCGAACGCCCGTTGGCTGATATCGGCCCTGCACGGCGCAGCGCCCGGCGTCCGCGTCCAGGCCTGGCTGGGCGACAAGCTGGCCACCGAGGGACCCGACGGACTACGGCTGGAACGCCCGGCCACCCGTGCCGCCGTCCTCGCCTCGACCCGCGAGATCCTCGCCGCCGGATTCCAGGGCGCCCACTTCGACCTGGAGCCCCTCCACTCCGGCGACCGCGACTACCTCGCCCTCCTCGACGACCTGCGCGCACTCACCCACGCCCGGCACGCCGTCCTCTCCGTCGCCGCCCACCAGATCGACCCGCTGCCCGCGTTCCACTCCTTCTGGGGCGCGACCACCGGTCACCCCAAGTGGTGGTCGCAGACGTACTTCGGCCAGGTGGCCCGCCGCGTGGACCAGATCGCCGTCATGTCGTACGACACCATGCAGCCCTTGGACAGCCTGTACGGCGGCTACGTCGCCCAGCAGACGAGCCTGGCCCTGGAGGTCACCCCGGACACCACCGACCTCCTGATGGGCCTGCCCTTCTACCACGAGAACCGTTTCGGCCACTGGGCGCACGCCGAGACCGTCCCGGCCGCCGTACGCGGCGTCCGCCTGGGCCTGTCCCGCACGGACGCCGACCGTGCCCGCTTCGGCGTCGCCCTGTACGTGGACTTCGCGGCCACGGAGGCGGACTGGCAGGCGTACCGGGAGGACTGGACCGGGAAGGCCGGTCCGTACGACGCCGCCCGAGCCCATCCCTGACGCAATCCATACGCGCCATCGCCGAGTACAGCTGGCGCGAACTCGACCCCGGTGGGAGCATTTTCGTCATGCACATGTACCTGGTGATCGCGGACCTGCTGGTCGTGACGCTGATGGTGGGTTCCGGTATCGCGAGCATCACGACCGGCTGGGTGGTCCCGTTCGGCCGGCACCGGGTCCTGCGGCCCAAGCTGTGGGGTTACGGCCAGCTGACGGGCGCGGTCGGGCTGTCCCTGTGGACGTTCCTCGGGACGATCCCCGGCAGGGCCGATCCGCTCCCGGCCCTCGGCTGGTTCGTGTTCCTGGCGGGCATGGTCATCCAGCTGCTCGCCCAGAGTCCCGGCCGCACCCCGAAGACCGGCAACCCGCAGAGCGGCGCTACGAAGTCCGCCTCCTGATCTTCGAGCCCAGCCACACCAGCGGGGCGTACTTGCGGTCGACCGCCGCCTCCTTCATCGGGATCAGGGCGTTGTCGGTGATCTTGATGCCCTCCGGGCAGACCTCGGTGCAGCACTTGGTGATGTTGCAGTAGCCGAGGCCGTGGTCGTCCTGGGCGGAGAGCGCGCGGTCCAGGCCGGTCTCGGCGGCCGAGTCCAGCGGATGCATGTCCAGTTCCGCGACCCGCATCAGGAAGCGCGGGCCCGCGAACGCCTGCTTGTTCTCCTCGTGGTCGCGGACCACATGGCAGGTGTCCTGGCACAGGAAGCACTCGATGCACTTGCGGAACTCCTGCGAGCGGTCCACGTCCTCCTGGAACATGCGGTACTCGCCGGGCCCGACCCCCGCCGGCGGCACGAACGCCGGAACCTCCCTGGCCTTCTGGTAGTTGAAGCCGACGTCCGTCACCAGGTCGCGGATCACCGGGAAGCCGCGCATCGGGGTCACCGTGATCGTCTCGGCGCGGTCGAAGACCGACATGCGGGTCATGCACATCAGCCGCGGACGGCCGTTGATCTCCGCCGAGCACGAACCGCACTTGCCCGCCTTGCAGTTCCAGCGCACGGCCAGGTCCGGCGCCTGGGTCGCCTGGAGACGGTGGATGATGTCGAGCACCACCTCGCCGTCGTGGACCTCGACCGTGAAGTCCCCCAGGCCGCCGCCCTCGACATCGCCCCGCCACACCTTGAAACGGGCCTCGTAGCTGCTCACTCGTACAACTCCTCTTCGGCGAAGTACTTGACCAGCTCCTCCTTCTCGAAGAGGGCGAGCAGGTCCGGGCGGACGGGTTCGGTGGTCTCACGGGCGAGGCGGATCTGGCCGCGTGCCGGGTCGGTGGCCGCGAGGCCGCCGGTGGGGTCGGCGAGCGCGCACAGGAGGTTCACGTTGCGCCAGGCGCGGTCCATCGCCGGCCGGTCCTCGCGGGTGTGCCCGCCGCGCGACTCGGTGCGCTCCAGCGCGGCCCGTGCCACGCACTCGCTGACCAGCAGCATGTTCCGCAGGTCCAGGGCGAGGTGCCAGCCGGGGTTGAACTGGCGGTGTCCTTCGACGCCGGCCCGGCGGGCCCGTACTCGCAGCTCGGCCAGCTTCGCCAGCGCGTGCTCCATCTCGCCCTCGCGGCGGATGATGCCGACCAGGTCGTTCATGGTCTGCTGGAGTTCCTGGTGCAGGGAGTACGGGTTCTCCGGCGGGCCCGCCTCGCCCTCCGACTCGGCGGAGAAGGGCCGCAGCGCCTCCGCGGACGCCGTGTTGACCTGGGCGTCGTCCACGGCCGGGCGGCCGGCGGCTAGGCCCGCCGCGTACTCGGCCGCGTGCCAGCCCGCCCGGCGCCCGAAGACCAGCAGGTCGGAGAGCGAGTTGCCGCCGAGCCGGTTGGAGCCGTGCATACCGCCGGCCACCTCACCGGCCGCGAACAGCCCCGGTACCCCGCGCGCGGCGGCCGTGTCGGAGTCGACCGCGATGCCGCCCATCACGTAGTGGCAGGTCGGCCCGACCTCCATCGCCTCCGCGGTGATGTCGACGTCCGCCAGCTCCTTGAACTGGTGGTACATGGAGGGCAGCCGGCGCCGGATGACCTCGGCGGGCATACGGGTGGAGACGTCCAGGAAGACCCCGCCGTGCGGGGAGCCGCGGCCCGCCTTCACCTCGGCGTTGATCGCCCGGGCCACCTCGTCGCGGGGGAGCAGCTCCGGCGGGCGCCGGTTGTTGTCCGGGTCGTCGTACCAGCGGTCGCCCTCCTCCTCGGACTCCGCGTACTTCTCCTTGAAGACGTCCGGGACGTAGTCGAACATGAACCGCTTGCCCTCGGAGTTCCGGAGCACCCCGCCGTCCCCGCGCACGGACTCCGTGACGAGGATGCCCTTGACCGACGGCGGCCAGACCATGCCCGTCGGATGGAACTGCACGAACTCCATGTTCAGCAGCGGCGCACCCGAGAGCAGGGCGAGGGCGTGGCCGTCGCCGGTGTACTCCCACGAGTTGGAGGTCACCTTGAAGGACTTGCCGATGCCGCCCGTCGCGACCACGACCGCGGGCGCCTCCAGGACGAAGAAACGGCCGGTCTCGCGGTCGTAGGCGAAGACCCCGGAGACACGGCCCGCACCGGAGCCGCTGTCGGATGCGGTGTCCTTGAGGATGCGGGTGACCGTGCACTCCTGGAAGACCTTCAGCCGCGACTCGTAGTCCCCGGTCTCCTTGAAGTCCTCCTGCTGGAGGGCGACGATCTTCTGCTGGAGGGTGCGGATCAGCTCCAGGCCCGTACGGTCGCCGACGTGCGCCAGGCGCGGGTACTCGTGGCCGCCGAAGTTGCGCTGCGAGATCCGGCCGTCCTTCGTACGGTCGAACAGCGCGCCCCAGGTCTCCAGCTCCCACACCCGGTCCGGGGCCTCCTGGGCGTGCAGCTCGGCCATCCGCCACTGGTTCAGGAACTTGCCGCCGCGCATGGTGTCGCGGAAGTGGACCTGCCAGGTGTCGTGCTCGTTGACGTTGGCCATGGCCGCCGCGATGCCGCCCTCGGCCATCACCGTGTGCGCCTTGCCGAACAGCGACTTGCAGATCACCGCCGTACGGGCGCCCCGCTCGCGCGCCTCGATCGCGGCCCGCAGCCCGGCGCCCCCGGCCCCGACCACGACGACGTCCCACTCCTGCCGGTCCACCACGGACATCGATCAGTCCCTATTCACTAGGTTCACTGGATTCACTAGAAGAAGCGCGGATCGTCGAAGACGCCGGACGCGACCAGGTACACGTAGAGGTCGACGAGCGCGATGCTCACCAGCGACGTCCAGGCGAGCAGCATGTGGCGGGCGTTGAGCCTGCCCACGAACTGCCAGGCCTTGTAGCGCACCGGGTGTTTGGAGAAGTGCCGGAGCTTGCCGCCGACGATGTGCCGGCAGGAGTGGCAGGAGAGGCTGTACGCCCAGATCAGCACGGCGTTGACCAGGAAGAAGACGGTGCCGAGGCCCATGTGGCCCCAGCGGTCGCGGGTGTCCCGGAAGGACAGCACGGTGTCGTAGGTCAGCACGCCGGCGATGAGCACGGCCGCGTAGAAGAAGTACCGGTGGACGTTCTGCAGGATCAGCGGGAAGCGCGTCTCGCCGGTGTACGTCCGGTGCGGCTCGGCCACCGCGCAGGCGGGCGGGGACGCCCAGAAGCTGCGGTAGTAGGCCTTGCGGTAGTAGTAGCAGGTCAGGCGGAAGCCCAGCGGGAAGATCAGGATGATGATCGCGGGGGACAGCCCCCACCAGCTTCCGAAGACGTCGGCGTTCGGGCCCGCGTGCATCGGCTTGCAGTTGTGCGCCAGGCACGGCGAGTAGAACGGCGAGACGTACGGCGCCGCGTAGTAGTCCGCGTTCGCGAAGGCCCGCCAGGTCGAGTACACGACGAAGACGAACAGACCGGCCGCGGTGGCGGCGGGGGCCAGCCACCAGCGGTCGGTGCGCAGATGCGGGGCGGCGATCGCGGCGCGCGTACCGGTGCGTACGCCGCCGCGGCTCTGTTGAGGTTCCGTACCAGTGGCCAAGGGATGCTCCGCTTCCGAGGCTCTGTCGGTTCGGGGCGGACGGGGTCGGGGTCGGCTGGATCAGGGCGCGTGGCGGTCGCGGGCGCCCAGACCCTCGTCGTCCGAGTCCGTCCACAGGCTGATGTCGTACGGCTTGTCGGAGATGGTGACGAGGTCGGGACGGCGCGGAGCGCTCGAGCCGGCGGTCGACTCGCGCAGCAGCGCCATGCTTTCGCTCAGATGGTCGGCGTCCATCCGGACCCGGCGCATGTCCAGGCCGGTGGTGCCGAGGTGCTGTTCCAGGTGTCCCAATGACCGCTGCAGGTCATCGAGGCAGCGCTGGACCGAGGTGATGTCGTCGTACACGGACATGACGTGACCTCACTTCCACGGGTCCTTCGGGCCCTGGCGGCGACGTTCATGCGCCTGCGAGTCTTGCGCGTCCCACCTGTCGCTGTGAAGGCATGTGCAGCGATTGGCGGAGGTGTGTCGGTGTGCCTCCGCCTATGTTGCGCCGCACGGGTGGGCTTACCGTCCGTCGTCGCCGTGTCGCCCGCTGTTGACTGATTGTTTCCACTTCAGTGGCCGCAATAGATCTGATCAGCTTCATATACAGCCAAAAGTGATCATAACGCCCGCGGCTTCCCGGAGGTACCAGAGATGTCCCACGACGCTGTCAGCTCGCGCGCGGTGATGCGCTCGGTCGCCTTCCTCGCCGCGGGTGCGCTCGCGGTGCCCTTCCTCGCCGGCTGCGGCTCGGACGACGAAGAGGCCAGCATCCGCCTCGCACCGCAGGACATCGCCGCCGTCGCCCGCAGCAAGGTCGCCGACGGCGGCACCGTGAAGTGGGCCGTGGACGCCGTACCGGAGACCCTGAACGTCTTCCAGGCCGACGCCGACGCGGGCACCACCCGGATCGCCCAGGCCGTGCTGCCGTCGATGTTCCGGCTCGATGCGAACGGCCGGCCGGTGGCGAACCCCGCCTACCTGGAGTCGGCCAAGGTCATCGAGACCGAGCCGCGCCAGGTCGTGCAGTACAAGCTCAACCAGCAGGCGGTGTGGAGCGACGGCCGGGAGATCGGCGCCGCCGACTTCGTCGCCCAGTGGCGTGCCCTGTCCGGCAAGAACAGCGCCTACTGGACCGCCCGCAACGCCGGCTACGACCGCATCGCCAAGATCGAGCGCGGCGCCAACGACCTCCAGGTCCAGGTCACCTTCAGCCGCCCCTACGCCGACTGGAAGTCGCTGTTCTCCCCGCTGTACCCGAAGGACGTCATGGGCACCCCGGACGCCTTCAACGACGGCGCCCGGCGCAAGCTGGCGGTCACCGCCGGCCCGTTCGAGGTGGCGAAGATCGACACCGCCGCCAAGGATGTCGTCCTCGAACGCAACCCGCGCTGGTGGGGCCTGCCCGCCAAGCTGAACGAGATCGTGCTGCACGCCGTACCCCGCGACAAGCGGGCCGACGCGCTCGCCGACGGCAGCGTGGACCTCGCCGACATCGACCCCACCGAGGCCGAGCGGATCGGCCTCGCCGGCCGCGCGAAGGGCACCGGCACCCCGCTGCAGGGCGCCGGGAAGACCTCCGCCAAGAAGCTGCGGGGCTGGGCGCTCGCGCACGGCTTCGGCTCCGACGAGGTCAAGGCCGGCCGGAAGAAGCTGGCCCAGGCGGTCAGCCGGTACCTGGAGGAGCAGGAGGCGCTGAGCGACGTCGACGTCCGCAGGTCGCTGGAGCCCGCCTACACCCAGCTCGCCCTCAACGGCTCCGCAGGCCCCCTCGCCGACGAGCGCGTGCGGCGGGCCGTCGCCCGCGCCATCAACCGCGAGGAACTGACCAGGCTGGTGCTCACCCCGCTGGGCCTGCCCGCCGTCCCGGTCGGCAGCCACCTCGCCCTGGCCGGGCAGACCGACTACGCCGACAACAGCGGCGCCCTCGGCGGCCAGGACACCAAGGAGGCACAGGCGCTGCTCACCGACGCCGGCTGGGTGGCGGGCGGGCACGTCACCCCGCCGCCGCCGAAGACCGAGCCGAAGAAGGGGCAGAAGGCGGCCGGCCCCGAGAGCCGGAACGAGAAGCCGTCCGACGGCGGCAAGGACGGCGAGTACATCGTCGGCGAGGACAACAAGAGGGGGGACAACAAGAGCGGGGACGACAAGAGCGGGGACGACAAGAGCGGGGACGACCGGGGTGGGCGGCACGCGCCGGCCGACGACCGGCAGGAGAAGGGCGACGAGGGCGGCAGACACCTCGCGCAGGAGGGCCGCAACGGCGGCGCCCCGGGCGCGTACGCACCCAAGGGCACGGCCGCGCCGGCCGGCGCGAAGGTGGCGCCGCTCGCCAAGAACGGCAAGGCGCTCGCCCTGCGTTTCGTGCTCCCCTCCGGCCCCGGCTCGGAGACCCTGAACGCCGTCGCCGGGCGGATCGCGGCGATGCTGGAGAAGGTCGGCATCAGCACGACGATCACCAAGGTCTCGGACGCGAGCTACTTCAAGGACCACATCGCCGCCGGCGACTTCGATCTCGCCCTGTACTCCTGGCCGTCCTCCGCCTTCCCGGCCACCGACGCCCGGCCCGTCTACGCCAAGCCGGCACCGGCCGCCGACGGCTCGGTGAACATCGAGCAGAACTACACCCGGGTCGGCACGGACCAGATCGACCAGCTCTTCGACGAGGCCGCCGCCGCGCTGGACGAGGACGAGGCCCGTGACCTGATCCGCAAGGCCGACTCCCGGATCTGGGTCGCCGCCGGCTCGATCCCGCTCTACCAGCGCCCGCAGCTGGTCGGCGCCCGGAAGAACCTGGTCAACGCGGGTGCGTTCGGTTTCCAGACCCCGATCTACGAGGACATGGGCTACCTGAAGAAGGGTGCGAAGGTGGCGCCGGGTCCCAAGCCGAGCTGACCGGCCGGACCGACCGGCAGTACTACCCCCCCGGACCTGCGGAAACGACCCTGAGGAAGCCGACACCCTCAGGGCCACGTAACATGGGGTGAGGCCGTGGCATGTCAAGCCCGGCAGGCCCGCGTCACACGGACGTACCAGCAGGGCCTTCTCACCACTCCGGGAGTACGCCGCAATATGGCCACGCGCCACGACATCCGCAACGTCGCCATCGTCGCCCACGTCGACCACGGCAAGACCACCATCGTCGACGGCATGCTGAAGCAGGCCGGTGCCTTCGCCGCCCATCAGCTCGAAGGCGTCGACGACCGCATGATGGACTCGAACGACCTGGAGCGTGAGAAGGGCATCACGATCCTCGCCAAGAACACGGCGGTCAAGTACCACCCGAAGGACGGCGGGGACCCGATCACCATCAACATCATCGACACCCCCGGCCACGCCGACTTCGGTGGCGAGGTCGAGCGTGGTCTGTCGATGGTCGACGCGGTCGTGCTGCTCGTCGACGCCTCCGAGGGTCCGCTTCCGCAGACCCGCTTCGTGCTGCGCAAGGCGCTCCAGCAGCGCCTGCCCGTCATCCTGTGCATCAACAAGACGGACCGCCCGGACTCCCGCATCGACGAGGTCGTCAACGAGACGTACGACCTCTTCCTCGACCTGGACGCGGACGAGGAGCAGATCGAGTTCCCGATCGTCTACGCCTGCGGCCGCGACGGCGTCGCCTCGCTGACCAAGCCGGAGGACGGGACCGTTCCGGCCGACTCCACCAGCCTGGAGCCGTTCTTCTCCACGATCCTGGAGCACGTCCCGGCCCCGACGTACGACGAGACCGCCCCGCTTCAGGCGCACGTCACCAACCTGGACGCCGACAACTTCCTCGGCCGTATCGCGCTGCTCCGCGTCGAGCAGGGCGAGCTGCGCAAGGGCCAGACGGTTGCCTGGATCAAGCGTGACGGCACGGTCCAGAACGTCCGCATCACCGAGCTGATGATGACCGAGGCGCTCACCCGAAAGCCCGCCGAGGTCGCCGGCCCCGGTGACATCTGCGCCGTCGCCGGTATCCCGGAGATCATGATCGGTGAGACCCTCGCCGACCCCGAGAACCCGATCGCGCTGCCGCTGATCACGGTCGACGAGCCCGCGATCTCCATGGTCATCGGTACGAACACCTCGCCGCTGGTCGGCCGTGGTGCCACCGGCAAGGGCGCGGACGCCAAGGCCGTGGTCAAGGACCGCAAGGTCACCGCCCGCCAGGTCAAGGACCGCCTCGACCGCGAGCTGATCGGTAACGTCTCCCTCCGCGTGCTCGACACCGAGCGCCCGGACGCCTGGGAGGTCCAGGGCCGTGGTGAGCTCGCGCTCGCCATCCTGGTCGAGCAGATGCGCCGCGAGGGCTTCGAGCTGACCATCGGCAAGCCGCAGGTCGTCACGAAGGAGGTCGACGGCAAGACCCACGAGCCCGTCGAGCGCATGACGATCGACGTGCCCGAGGAGCACATGGGCGCGGTCACGCAGCTCATGGGTGTCCGCAAGGGCCGCATGGACAACATGTCCAACCACGGCTCCGGCTGGGTCCGCATGGAGTTCGTCGTGCCGTCCCGCGGTCTGATCGGCTTCCGTACCGAGTTCCTCACCCAGACCCGTGGCACCGGTATCGGTCACTCCATTCACGAGGGCTTCGAGCCCTGGTTCGGCACGCTGCAGACCCGTAACAACGGCTCGCTCGTCGCCGACCGCTCCGGCGCCGTCACCGCGTTCGCGATGACGAACCTCCAGGAGCGCGGCGTGCTGTTCACCGACCCCGGCACCGAGGTGTACGAGGGCATGATCGTCGGCGAGAACTCGCGCTCCGACGACATGGACGTGAACATCACCAAGGAGAAGAAGCTCACGAACATGCGGTCGTCGTCGGCCGACTCGTTCGAGGCGATCGTCCCGCCGCGCAAGCTGTCGCTGGAGCAGTCGCTGGAGTTCTGCCGCGACGACGAGTGCGTCGAGGTGACCCCGGAGGCCGTTCGCATCCGCAAGGTCGTGCTCGACCAGCGTGACCGTGCCCGCACCGCGAGCCGCGCCAAGCACGGCTGATCCGCCGGCTGATCCAGCCGATCCGAACCCGGGTGTCCCCAAGGATGGGGGCACCCGGGTTTTTTGCAACCGGTTTTCCGGCCCCAGGCCCGCCCGTGGTGTCCGGAATGCGGAGAACCTCGCACGATAGCCATGTAACGCGTCCGTTTCGCGGCTTCTCTCGCCGAACGGTTTGTCCACTTATTGGAAGTTCCCCGTGTGAGCTGTGACTGAATTGAGATTTTAGAACGGTGGTCGCCACCTGACTCATGCCAGATAGTTAGCCGCGTAGCGCTCGGGTCAATGGGTCTCGCGCACTGTGGGGACAGTGTGCCGACTCACGAGCACCAGGGGGTGTCTGACCCTCCGTCAGGGGTGTCGGAGGGAAGACGGAAGCCCTCTCCTGTTGGTGAACACGTGTAGTCATGAGGAGGAACCCCCATGCGCGGTGTCACGAGCACCAAATGGGTCAGTTCGTCGCTTCCAGCAGTGTGAACCGGTCGTAGAACTACGCGCGTCCTTCAGGGGTTCCGCGCGTCCTCGGAGTACCCGGGTACCACTCACACTCATACCTGTGAAACGGACGAACCGTGACAAGTCCTATCGACATTGAGGGCGGCGGGAGTTCGGTCGTCGTCGGCGGCACGCCAGGGCCGACGGCGGCGAACGAGACCGTCCAGCTCGAAGGCCGGTCCCCCGGCCAGCTGATGTGGCTGCGCTTCAAGCGCGACCGCACAGGTGTCATCTCGGCCTACGTCGTGGGCTTCTTCTTTCTGATCGGCCTGCTCGCCCCGCTGATCGCCAAGCTGTACGGCAAGGATCCGTACACGGTGTACGCGGACGAGCGGCCCGAACTCTTCGACAGCGCCGGTGTGCCGGTGCACCCCAACGGCGGTATCAGCGGCGACTTCTGGTTCGGCCTCGAACCGGGCAACGGCTACGACGTCTTCACCAAGTTGCTGTACGGCATCCGCACCTCGCTGATGATCTCGGTCGCCGTCACCATCGCGGTGGTGGTCACCGGCATCCTGCTCGGTGTCGCGGCCGGCTACCTCGGCGGCAGGGCCGACTACGCCATCGGACGGGTCATCGACTTCCTGCTCGCCTTCCCGGCCCAGCTGTTCTTCATCGCGAGCATGCCGGTCGTGGTCTCACTCTTCGTCAGCCCGCGCGACGAGACACCGACCTACGTCCGCGTGGTCGCGCTCATCCTCGTCCAGTGGTTCCTGGGCTGGATGGGGCTCGGCCGCATCCTGCGCGGCACCGCACTCTCCCTGCGCGAACGGGAGTTCATCGAGGCGGCCAAGGTGAGCGGGGCCTCCTCGTGGCGGATCATCCGCAAGGAGATCCTGCCGAACGTCGTCACCCCGCTGCTGGTGCAGGCGACGTATCTGCTGCCCGGCTTCGTCACCGCCGAGGCCGGCCTGTCCTACCTGGGCGTGGGCATCGTCGAACCGACCCCGGACTGGGGGCAGATGTTCGCGAAGGCGTCCACGGAGCTGGTGATGCGGAACGACATCACCTACATGTTCTTCCCCGGCATCTCGATGATCATCTTCATCGTCGCGTTCAACCTGCTCGGGGACTCGGTCAGAGACGCCTTCGACCCCAAGACCGCGCGCTGACCAGCACTCGCACATCAACTGCACTCGCACATCAACTGCACGGAAAACAGGGGCAGTTCTTCCGCACTGGTGACACTTCGATCGCACTGGTGACACACAGATGGGTGGGAATCTTCGTGATGAGTAGGGGCGGACGCCACGTCTACGGCGCACTCTCCATGCTCGCGGCCGGAGCTCTTGTGCTCACCGGTTGCAGCAAGGGCGGCAGCGACAGCGGCGGCGACACCAAGAAGGACAAGCAGAACGCCAAGCGGCAGCAGGCGTCCATCAAGTTCGGTGACGCCGCCGACTCCACGGGCCCAGCGCCGGACGTGCCCGGCGCCAAGCCCGGCGGGACGATGGAAGTACTCCAGCGCGACAGCTACGCCCACCTCGACCCGGCACAGATCTACGTCTCCGACGAGGGCTCGCTCGCGACCCTGCTCCACAGAGGCCTCACCGGGTACAAGGCCACCACCAACGACGGCAGCGGCCACGAGGTGGTCGGCGACCTCGCCACCGACTCCGGCACCACCACCGACGGCGGCATGACCTGGAAGTACACCCTCAAGGACGGCATCAAGTTCCAGGACGGATCCCCGATCACGTCCAAGGACGTCCGGCACACCATCGAGCGGCTCTTCGCGCCGTTCATCAACCAGGGCCCCACCTACGTCCAGCAGTGGCTGGCCGACACCCCGGGCGCCAAGTACCGCAGCCTCCTCAAGGGCGGCCCGTACAAGGGCAAGCACCTGCCCAACTCCGTCCTGGAGACCCCGGACGACAAAACGATCATCTTCCACTTCAAGAAGGCGCGCCCCGACCTGCCGTACGCGCTGGCCATGGCGGGCTACGCCGTCGTCTCCCAGAAGGGCGACACCAAGGAGCGCTACGACAAGGCGCCGCTGGTGACCGGACCGTACAAGGTCCAGTCGTTCAAGTCCGGCAAGTCCATGGTGCTGGTGAAGAACCCCAACTGGGACCCGAAGACGGACCCGATCCGCCACCAGTACGTGGACCAGTTCAACTTCACCTTCAACCAGCAGTTCGAGACGTCCACCAAGGCGCTCCTCGCCGACACCGGCGCGGACCAGACCGGCATCAGCTTCAACAACCAGGTCGACGCGGGCAACCTGTCCCAGGTGCTGCGCGACCCGAAGATGAAGTCCCGCACGGTCTCCGGCTACCAGCCGTACGTGGGCCAGATGAACATCAACATGAGCCACCCGGCCATGCAGGACAAGAACGTCCGCGAGGCCATCGCCTACGCCCTGCCGATCACCCCGTTCGTGCGCGCCTACGGCGGCACCGACGCCATGGAGGTCGCCGGCGGTCTGATCTCCCCGACCGTCTCCGGCTACAACGCCGCCTTCGACCCGTGGGGCAAGAAGAAGAACCCCGCCGGTGACCCGGCCAAGGCCAAGGCCATGCTGCAGAAGGCCGGCAAGCTCGGCATGAAGCTGACCTTCGGCTACATCAACACCCCCGAGGGCCAGCAGTACTCCACCGCCATGGCCGCGGGCCTGAAGAAGGCCGGCTTCAACGTCCAGCGCCAGGAGATCCCGGCCGAGACCTACTACGACCAGGTCTCCAAGCTGAACAACAACTACGACATCTTCCACACCGCGTGGGGTGCCGACTGGCCGTCCTCCTCGACCGTGATCCCGCCGCTGTACGACGGCCGGGTCATCGCCGACGGCGCGCAGAACTACTCGCAGGTCAACGACCCGAAGGTCAACAGCGGGATCGACCGCGTCAACACGATCACCGACCCGGTCAAGTCCGCGGCCGAATGGGAGAAGCTCGACGAGTACCTGGTCAAGGACGTCGTCAACGTCGTCCCGACCGCGTACTACAAGCAGACGCAGATCGCCGGTTCCCGGGTCGGCGGCCTCGTCTACGACGACGTGATCGGCGGCGTCGACCCGCGCCGTCTCTTCATCAAGTAACCGTCCCCGTCCGGTACCCGGCGTGTCCGCCCGCCTTACGGGGCGGCGCGCCGGGTACCGTCCGGACCGTCGACGTCAAAGGCTGCCACCTGCCATGCTGCGCTTCCTCGTCCGCCGGACCCTCGGTGCCGTCGTCATCCTCTTCCTGCTGAGCATCGTCGCGTTCCTGCTCTTCTTCGGGGTGCCCCGGGACCCGGCGCTGCTCATGTGCGGCAAGACCTGCAACCCGGACAGCATCGCCAACATCCACCATGTGCTCGGCCTCGACAAGTCGATCCCCGAGCAGTACTGGATCTTCCTGCACAACCTCGTCGTGGGGAGCAACGACTTCGCCCAGGGCCCCTGCCCCGCCCCCTGTTTCGGGTACTCGTACCACACCAACGAACAGGTGTGGAGCACGCTGATGGACCGTCTGCCGACCACCGTCTCGCTCACCCTGGGCGGCGCGGTGTGCTTCCTGATCATCGGCCTCGGCACCGGACTGCTCGCCGCCTGGCGGCGCGGCACGCTGATCGACAAGGCGGCCACGGCAGGCGCCATGGTGATCAGCTCCATGCAGATCTACTTCCTGGGCCCGCTGGCCCTGGCCGTCCTCGTCTACCAGACCCACTGGTTCGACAAACCGGCCTACAACGAGTTCACCCACGACCCCGTCACCTGGTTCACCGGCCTGATCCTCCCCTGGGTCGTCCTCTCCACGATCTTCGCCGCGCAGTACACCCGTATGTCGCGCTCGTCGATGATCGAACAGCTCCAGGAGGAACACGTCCGCACCGCCCGCGCCAAGGGCATGTCCCGGCGGTACGTCTTCTTCCGCTACGCCTGGCGCGGTTCGCTGATCCCGATCGTCACCATCTTCGGCATCGACCTCGGCTCCCTGCTCGGCGGCGCCATCATCACCGAGTACACCTTCGGCCTGCCGGGCATCGGCCAACTCGCCGTCCAGTCCGTCTTCTTCAGCGATCTCCCGCTGCTGCTCGGCGTGATGCTGTTCTCCGCCACCATGATCCTGCTCTTCAACATCATCGTCGACGCCGCCTACGCGTTCATCGACCCGCGCGTGCGGCTGGCCTAGGCCGGGTAATAGGAGAACTGCCTTGACCACATTGACCAAGGAGGCCGGTGCTCCCGTCCCGGCCGGTACGGGTCCGCTGCTGTCGGTGCGGGACCTGCACGTCAGCTTCAGGACCGAGGACGGCGTCGTACGGGCCGTGGACGGCCTCTCCTTCGACGTGGAGCGCGGCAAGACCCTGGGCATCGTGGGGGAGTCGGGCTCGGGCAAGTCGGTGACCAACCTGACCATCCTCGGCCTGCACAACCCGATGTTCGCGACGGTCGAGGGCGAAATCCTCCTGGACGGCCAGGAGTTGACGACCGCCCGCGAGTCCGAGCTGGAGAAGCTGCGCGGCAACAAGGTCGCCATGATCTTCCAGGACCCGCTCACCGCGCTCTCCCCGTACTACACCGTCGGCCGCCAGATCGCCGAGCCGTACATGAAGCACAACCGCGCCTCCAAGAAGGAGGCCTGGGAGCGCGCGGTGGAGATGCTCGGCAAGGTCGGCATCCCCAACCCCAGGGAGCGGGCGCGGGACTACCCGCACCAGTTCTCCGGCGGTATGCGGCAGCGCGCGATGATCGCCATGGCCCTGGTCTGCGACCCGGACCTGCTGATCGCCGACGAACCGACGACGGCCCTGGACGTGACGGTCCAGGCGCAGATCCTGGATCTGCTCAAGGACCTGCAACAGGAGTTCGGCTCGGGCATCGTCTTCATCACCCACGACCTGGGGGTGATCGCCGACATGGCCGACGACATCATGGTGATGTACGCGGGCAGCGCGGTGGAACGGGGCACGGTGAACGAGGTGCTGCGGGCGCCCCAACACCCGTACACCTGGGGCCTGTTGAACTCGATGCCGCGCCTCGACTCCGACCTCGGCGCCCCGCTGGCCCCGATCCCGGGCACCCCGCCCTCGCTGCTCACCCCGCCGTCCGGCTGCCGTTTCCACCCGCGCTGCACCTTCCAGAACAGGGTGGAGGGCAGGGGCCGCTGCGTGAACGACCGCCCGCTGCTGGCCCCCGACCGGGCCTCGGCCTGCCATCTCACCACCGAGCAGAAGCGGGCCATCTTCATCGAGGAGATCAGGCCCCGGCTGGGCTAGGTCGCCATAGGTCTTTATAGGAGGAGTCCGTCATGAAAGAGGACCTGGTCCTCCCGGTCCCCCGGGAGCAGGCCGCCGGCTCGGACGGGGAGCCGCTGCTGGAGGTCTCCGGGCTGACCAAGCACTTCCCGGTCAAGGGCGGCTTCCCGATCCGCCGCACGGTCGGCCATGTCCAGGCCGTGGACGGCATCGACCTGACCGTGCACGCCGGCGAGAGCTTCGGTCTGGTGGGGGAGTCGGGCTGCGGCAAGTCGACCACGGGCCGGCTGATCACCCGCCTGCTGGAGCCCACGGCCGGTTCGATCACGTACCGCGGCCGGGACATCAGCCATGCCACGCGCAAGCAGCTGGCGCCCATCCGCTCCGAGATCCAGATGATCTTCCAGGACCCGTACTCGTCCCTGAACCCCCGCCAGACGGTGGGCAAGATCATCTCGGGCCCGATGGAGATCAACGCGATCGAACCGGAGGGCGGCAGGGAGAAGCGAGTCCGCGAGCTGCTGGAGATCGTCGGCCTCAACCCCGAGCACTACAACCGCTTCCCGCACGAGTTCTCCGGCGGCCAGCGCCAACGCATCGGCGTGGCAAGGGCGTTGGCGCTGGAGCCGAAGCTGATCGTGGCCGACGAGCCGGTGTCGGCCCTGGACGTCTCGATCCAGGCCCAGGTGGTGAACCTGCTCCAGCAGGTGCAGCGGGAGCTGGGCATCGCGTTCCTGTTCATCGCCCACGACCTGGCGGTGGTCCGCCACTTCTCGCAGCGCGTGGCGGTGATGTACCTGGGCAAGATCATCGAGGTGGGCGACCGCAAGTCCATTTACACCCGCCCCCGCCACCCCTACACCCACGCCCTGCTCTCCGCCGTCCCCGAGGTGAACCTCACGGACGACGACGCACCGGCGCGCGAGCGCATCCGCCTGGCCGGTGACGTCCCGTCCCCGATCAACCCGCCCTCCGGCTGCCGCTTCCGCACCCGCTGCTGGAAGGCGGCGGAGAAGTGCGCGACGGAGGCCCCGCCGCTCAACCAGCTGTCCGGCAACCATGTCGGTCACCTGACGGCCTGCCACTTCCCGGAGGACCCGACGACGGAGGCCCGGGACGAGGACATCGTGCTGGACCCGGCGCTGGCGGCACTGGAGGAGTCCTCGGACGACTAGGGTCTTTCGTTTGGATCAGCCCGGCGTGATCCAAACGAGAGGCCCTAGGGGGACTAGGAGGCCACCGCGGCGACGGTGATGATCTCCGGGCTGGCGGGGGTGAGCGGCCCCCGCCCCCAGTCGCCGTACTGCTCCACGACGGTCAGCCCGGCCTCGGCGAGGAAGCCCTCCAGTGTCTCCGCGTCCAGGAAGCGCAGGACACTGTGGCTGACCCGCGGGGCCGGCCAGCCGTCGCCCTCGAAGGTCTCGGTGAAGCGCACCCGGCCGCCGTACGGGCCGTCGCCCTGGACCTCGTGCCACACCCGGACCGGAGTGCCGTCGGCGTCGGTGATCTCGTGGACCCGCTCCGGGGTCCAGCTCTCCCAGGCGCGGGCGGCGGGGTTGCGCGTCTCGAACGCGAACCGTCCCCCGCCGGCGAGCGCCGCACGCACCGCCCGCAGACAGCCGCGGATCTGCTCGTCCGTGACCAGCGCCTGGAAGGCGTGCCCGGTCATGACGGCGAGCTCGAACTCCCCCCGCCAGTCCCGCACCCGGGTGTCCCCGAGCACCCACTCAACCTCCGGGGCGGCCCGCCGGGCCTGCACGAGCATGGCGGCAGCGGGATCGAGCCCCACCAGCCGGCCCTCATGCCCCTCGGCCCACGCCTGCCGCAGCAACCGCCCGGTGCCACAGCCGATGTCCAGTACGGAGGGGGCCTGCCTCACCAGGCCGAGGTAGAAGTCGTCACACGCTGCCCAGGGATTGAGGCGGTCGTACAGCGTTGCGAGCGAGAGATCGGCGTACGAGTGATCTACCACCGAGGCAGTCTGACACGATTCTGATCACCGTGTCAGGGGCATCGTCACTTCTTGAACTGCTCGCCATGTCAGGGGCGTTGAACGTCCGAGCTTAAGCGTTGGTGACGGCCGGCGACCAGGGGTTCAGCTCGTGCGCAGTTCGTCGAACCCGAGCAGCATCGCATCGACAGCGAAGGCGAAGCGCTCCTTGTCGTCCACGCCTGCTCCGTCGCGCGCGGCCCTGGCGATGAGCGGATAGCGCTCCGCCTCCAACTCGGCCAGCCAGCCCGTGCCGCCCGACTCGCGCGCGTCCACGACAAGCTGCGCTTCCATGACGGCGTGCCCGATCGCAAAGACCGACAGCGCGTTGAGGGCGTGCAACGCACGACCGAGTGGAAAGCCGTTGTCCGTCAGCATGCGCAGGCATGCCTCGATGTCGTCGAGCGTCGCCTGGGTGACCGCAGGGCGGGAGGCGGCGAGCGGGAGGATGGCCGGGTGCCGTAGCAGACCCTCGCGCAGTGCCTTCGCGTACTCACGCAGTGCCTCCTGCCAGTCGGCGGCCCCGTCCATCGCCGGTGCGGCAGCTCTGAACACCTGCTCCACCAGTCCGTCGAGCAAGGCGTCCTTGTTCGGGACGTAGTGATAGAGCGTCATCGCCTCGACATCGAGCTGCTGGCCGAGTGAACGCATGGTCAGGGCCTTGAGCCCCTTGCGGTCCACCAGGTCCAGTGCCGCGTCAAGGATTTGCTGCCGGCTCAGTCCTGCGCGCTCGCCACGTCCGCGCCGTGCACCCGGTTTCTCGGTCGTCATGCTTCGCCCTTTCTCTGCACCCCCGAGCGGTTGACTTTCTTACAAGGTAAGGCAAGAATCGACCCCCAGTGAAACTTACATTGTAAGAATGAATCCGAGTCGCTCCCGACACTGCAGGAGTAGAGATGTCCTCCGTCACCGCCATCAGCAGCACCAAGCAGGTCGTCCATGGCTTCATCGCCGCGCTCAACGACAGCTCGAGCCAGGACTGGGTGCAGTACCTCGCGCCGGATGTGATCGACCACAACAAGATCATCTTTGGTGAGGAGGAGGCACCGGGCGCTGCGATAGAGGGCTTCCGGCAGCAGCTCGCCGCGTTCAGCACCGAGCACCCGGACGACGGCTTCCGCGCGGAACAGCTCATCGCCGAGGATGACGAGGTCGTGGCACGGCTTCGGGTGCGCGGCGTCCACACCGGATACCACCCCCGGATGCCCGAGCCGACCGGCCGGCGTTGTGACGTCGAGCAGATCTGGATCTTCACCGTACGCGCAGGCAGGATCGCCGAGATCCGTGCCGTGAGCGACCGTCTCGGAATGTTCCTCCAGCTCGGCTGGGCTTGGCCGAGCGAGGACTGAAGGAGCGGCACGGTTCCAGGTGGGCCTCCCTCGCCAGGCCGAGGCAGAAGCTGTTACCCGTCAGCCGTGCAACCTGGCCGAGTCGCCGACCGAGGAGTGCGGCTTCTTCAGCGCTTCGATGAAGGGGGTGAAGGCTGTGGTGGGGAAGGCAAGGGTTGCTCTGGCGGGGGCCTTTGAGTCGCGGATGGCTATGTGGGTGTCCAGGTCGGCGACTTCGACGCAGGCGTCGCCCTGGTCGCCCCCGGAAAAGGAGGACTTCCGCCAGGTGTTGGAGGCCAGCATGCTCACAGCTCCTTCGACAGCCCGTGGATGAAGTCACGCGAACGGTCGGGGTCGAGTGACACTGCCTCCACCCTACGGAATCGGGTTCGATACCGATCGAGCTGGGCTTCGGCATCGATGAACACCGGACCGCCTGGGCCGTCACGAACCACGGTGTCCAGCTTGGGGACAGGGCCGCCCGCGTACACCATCGCACTTCCCGCCCCGCCGAAGCCGTCGAGGTCGAAGGGGATGACGCGTACGGTGACGTGGTCCACTCCGGAGATTTCCAGGATGCGGGTGAGCTGGGCCCGTGCCGTGGGCCGGTCGCCGACCCTGATGCGCAGGGCCGCCTCGTGGATCACCGCCTCGTACGGGACCGGGTCCGGGCGCTCTATGATGACCCTGCGCTTCATCCGGTGATCGACCCACCGCTCGACATCGACCTGGGGAAACTCCGGGTTCACGTACGAGAAGAGGGACCGAGCGTAATCCGGAGTCTGAAGAAGCCCCGGGACATGCAGGAACTCAACGTCCCAGCGGAAGTGGGCGTGGTGCTCCAGCTCGGGCAGATCCATGAACGGCGTGGGCAATTGCTCCCGGTACTCCTCCCACCAGCCCTGTGTCCGGTCGGCGGCGATGGTGACCAGTCCGTCGATGAACTCATGTTCCAGGCAGGCGTAGTTGGCCGCCATGCGACGCAGTCGCTGCTCGCTCACTCCTGAAGTGCCGGCCTCGATCTGGCTGATCTGAACGGAGTTCACGCCGAGCAGCGCAGCTGCCTCACGGGAGCTGAGTCCGGCGGCCTCGCGGAGCCTACGCAGTTCCACGGCCAGCCGCATCTGACGCGCTGTGGGCTCACGCTTGGTCCCCATCTGCCGCTCCTTGGTTCAACCTGCCTGTTCATGCGACTCGTTCGGGCTCAGATTACGGGATCGACTTGCCCGCCCTTAATTCTAAGGTCTACCGTCGGTGACGTAGCGCACACGCAGCGGAAGCGCACCGCTCCGCCATGTCATGACGGCTGCGGCAATGCCACCGCGTGCGAAATTCCCTCCCTCTGAACGGAGTTGACGCATGCCCGAAACCTGGGACTACACGCTCTACGTTCCCAACGATCTGAGAGCGGTGACGATCTGCCGTCGGACGCTGCGTCTGATCCTGACGATGCACGGGTTGATCGGGCTGGCGGACACTGCGGAGCTGCTGGCGGCGGAGTTGGTGTCGAACGCGGTGCGGCACACGAAGGGGCCGGCGGCGCTCAGGGTCAGGCGCAATCCGGAGGGGGTGGTGTGGATCGGGGCGTGGGACACGGATCCGGAGCCGCCCGAGCCGCCGGGGCCGTTGGAGCAGGCCGTAGATCTGGAGGAGGGGCGGGGTCTGGGGCTGGTGGCGGCGTGTGCGGAGTACTGGGGGTGGCAGCCGTCGGCTCGGTTCGGGAACCGGGGGAAATACGTCTGGTGCGAACTTGTGGCGGCGTAGCTCGTTGATCACGTCGTACGGAAAGGAGAGCTGATGGTCGGCTCGTCGCATGAGGCGTTGCACCGGATCTTCCAGAAGGACCCGGCGCTGCTGACGAGGGCGTTACAGCGGGTGCTGGACGTGCCGTTTCCGGAGCCTCGGGAGATCGCGGCGCTGAACGTGGACCTCACCGAGATCGAACCGGTGGAGCGGCGTGTGGACACGCTGCTGCGGGCGGAGACGGACGAGGGGACGTATCTCCTCGTGGTCGAATCACAGGGGAAGGCGGACGAACGCAAGCGGGGGAGCTGGCCGTACTACCTCTCCTACCTGTACGAGAAGTACCGCTGCGAGCCGGTGCTCATCGTCATCACCCAGAGCAGTGCCACGGCGCGGTGGGCATCACGGCCCATCCGGTTCGGCCTCCCGGGCTGGGAGTCGTTGACGGTGCGTCCGCTGGTGCTGGGCCCGGACAACGTGCCGGTGATCGCGGACGAGCGGCAGGCGGAGCGAGACGTACCTCTTGCGGTGCTCTCGGCCATGACACACGGGCGTGGACCGCAGGCGGTCGCCATACTGGAGTCGCTGGCTTCCGCCCTGCGGACCATCGACCCGGACAGTGCCGCGGTCTTCGTGCAGTTCATCGACTCGTGCCTGGCCGATCCCCAGGCGAAGCAGATGTGGAGGGACTTGATGACGGCGATCCAGTACTTCTGGCGACACCCCCTCGCTGAACAGGTACGCGAAGAAGGCCGGGAACAGGGCCTCGAACAGGGCCTCGAACAGGGCCGTATCCAAGACCGCCGCGAGATGACTCTCCGCATTCTTGAGTGGCGCGGCATCCCAGTGCCTGCCGATGTCCGTGAGCGGGTGGAGGCCTGCACGGACCTGGACCAGCTGGAGGTCTGGGCACAGCGAGCGGTGCACGCCACGGACGCGGCGGAGCTGTTCGCCGGGGAGTGAGTGAGCGGGGTTGGGAGCGTGGCCGTAGGGGCCGCCCGCTTCTCGGCAGTGTCGTGCTTCCGCGAGGCGAGTTCAAGGGCGCTCCCGTTCCGCTGCGCTCCACTCCCGCGTCGCCTGGCGGCGATGGCCCTTCGGGCCACCCTTGACACGCCTCGCTCCAGCACGGGGAAGAAGCGAGCGGGCGGCCGGGGGAGCAGTGGGCGGCTTGGCTTTGTCGGCCCCTGGGTGGATTGCGTTCGTGCCGTTGGCTGAGGGGCGCGGTCGCGTCTCGTTTGCACGCCGGGTGGGTTTGGCGTCTTGCGGCCGGTGGGCTGGGGGTGATGGCCGACGGGGAAGCGGCAAGTGGAAGATTTGGGCCAGGTGGGTCTGGAAAGACCGCAGGTCAGGCGGGTGGCTGTGGTTTTCGGGTGGAACAGATCTGCCAATCACCACCCTCGTGTGACGGGAGAGGCTTACGACGCAGCCTCTTTGGGCGGCACCGGCCGTGTCCGCGGACGGGCTGCGGACGGCACTTTCAGCCCGGTTTCGCCCTGGCCTGCGGTACAGATGAGGCGTGTCGTGAAGAGCCGTTCCGGCGTCCGCCCTTCGGACCATCGACCCCGACAGTGCCGCGGTCTTCGTGCAGTTCATCGACTCGTGCCTGGCCGACCCCCAGGCGAAGCAGATGTGGAGGGACTTGATGACGGCGATCCAGTACTTCTGGCGACACCCGCTGGCCGAACAGGTACGCGAGGAGGGGCGCGAGCAGGGCCTGGAACAGGGGTTGGAGCAGGGTCTGGAACAGGGCCGGGCCGAGGCGAAGGCCGAGATGACCCTCCGCATCCTGGAATGGCGCGGCATCGAGGTGCCCGAAGCCGTTCGCGAACGGGTGGAGGCCTGCACGGAGCTCGACCAGCTGGAGGCCTGGGCCCAGCGCGCGGTGCACGCCACGGACGCAGCGGAGCTGTTCGCCGACGAGGTCTCCTGAAAGCTGCCCCACCAGATGGCGAAGGCCCGCGCCTCGGGAGGTGCGGGCCTTCTTCCCCTGGAGCGGACGTTCAGGGCTCGGGTCAATGGGCCGGAGAAAGTCCGTTCCGCAGGCGGCGGCTGACGGAAAAGGGGTGTGTCAGGCCGCCGTCTTGGGGTCCTTGGAGAGACGGGGGGCCGGAACGGTGTCCGCCGTCTCCGGGTAGTGGCAGGCGGTGAGGTGGCCGGGCTTGTTGCCCTCCACCTGGACGAGCGGCGGGGCCTCCGTGGCGCACTTCTCCGTCGCCTTCCAGCAGCGGGTGCGGAAGCGGCAGCCGGAGGGCGGGTTGATCGGGGACGGCACGTCGCCGGTCAGGCGGATGCGCTCACGCTGCTCCCCGTCCACCGTGGCCTCGGGCACGGCGGAGAGCAGGGCCCGGGTGTAGGGGTGGCGCGGGTTGCCGTAGAGGTCCTCGCGGTCGGCGATCTCCACGATCTTGCCCAGGTACATGACCGCGACGCGATGCGAGAAGTGCCGCACGATCGCGAGGTCGTGGGCGATGAACACGAACGCGATGCCGAGTTCCTTCTGGACCTCCTGGAGGAGGTTGACGACCTGCGCCTGGATCGAGACGTCCAGGGCCGAGACCGGCTCGTCCGCCACGATCAGCTTCGGGTTCAGGGCGAGTGCGCGGGCCACGCCGATGCGCTGCCGCTGGCCACCCGAGAACTCGTGCGGGAAGCGGTTGTAGTGCTCGGGGTTCAGGCCGACGATCTCCAGGAGTTCGCGGACGCGCTTCTCGCGGCCACCCTCCGGGTTGATGTCGTTGATCTCCATCGGGCCCGAGATGATCTTGCCGACCGTGTGCCGCGGGTTCAGCGAGGCGTACGGGTCCTGGAAGATCATCTGGATCTCGGACCGGATCGGCGCCAGCTGCTTGCGGTTGGCGTGCGTGATGTCCTGGCCGCGGTACTTGACCGAACCGGCCGTGGGCTCCAGCAGGCGGGTGATGAGCCGGCCCGTGGTCGACTTGCCACAGCCGGACTCGCCGACCAGGCCGAGGCTCTCGCCCTCGGAGACCTGGAAGTCGAGACCGTCGACGGCCTGGACGGCACCGACCGTACGGCGGATCGGGAACCCGCCCTTGATCGGGAAGTGCTTCGTCAGCCCGGAGACGTCCAGGAGGGGAGTGGTGCTGCTCATGGTGGTGAAATCCCGTCTCTTGTACGTCAGTGCTTGCCGGCGACCGCGTCGGCGAGGAACTCGGCGCGCTGCTCGTCGGTCAGGTGGCAGGCGTTGCCGCGTCCGTCCTCGATCTGCAGCACCGGGCGCTCCTTGGAGCACTTGCCGCCCTCGACCTTCTCGGCGAAGGCGCAGCGCGGGTGGAAGCGGCAGCCGGACGGCGGGTTCAGCAGCGAGGGCGGCGAGCCCGGGATCGGGTTCAGCGGCACGTCGACCGGGCCCTCCAGGCTCGGCATGGAGCCCAGCAGACCGTAGGTGTACGGGTGCTGCGGGGTGCGCAGCACCTCCTCCTTCGGGCCGCGCTCCACGCACCGGCCGCCGTACATCACCAGCACGTCGTCGGCGATGTCCGCGATCACACCCAGGTCGTGGGTGATGAAGATGATCGAGGTGCCGAACTCCTGCTGGAGGTCCTTGAGCAGGTCCATGATCTGGGCCTGGACGGTCACGTCGAGCGCCGTCGTCGGCTCGTCCGCGATCAGCAGCTTCGGGTCGCAGACCAGGGCCATGGCGATCATCGCGCGCTGGCGCATACCGCCGGAGAACTCGTGCGGGTAGTTGTCCACCCGGCTGTCCGGCTGCGGGATGCCCACCCGCTTCAGCATCTCGATCGCCCGCTCCCGGGCCTCCTTCTTGGAGGCGCCGGTGTGCTTGCGGTACACCTCGCCGATCTGCTGGCCGATGGTGTGGTACGGCGACAGCGAGGCCAGGGCGTCCTGGAAGATCATCGCCATCTTGTTGCCGCGCAGCTTCTCGAGCGTCCGCTCCGACGCGCCGTTCAGCTCTTCGCCGTCCAGCTCGATCGAGCCCTCGACCTTGGTGCTGTCGGGGTTGTGCAGGCCCAGGATGGTCAGGTTGGTGACCGACTTTCCGGACCCGGACTCACCCACGATGCCAAGCGTCTTGCCGCGTGCGAGGTCGAAGGACAGACCGTCGACGGCCTTGACGATGCCGTCCTCGGTCGAGAAGTGCACCTTCAGATCCTTGATGGACAGGAAGGGCTGCGAATCGGTGCTCGTCACGGGGACGCTCCAGAGGGGGTGATGCGGGGTAGCTGGTGGGGGCGAGCGGGGTCAGGCGAGCCGGATCCGCGGGTCGATCAGGGCGTAGACGGCGTCGACGATGATGTTGGCGATCACCACGAAGGCCGCGGTGATGATCATGACGCCGAGGAGCATCGGGAGGTCGTTGTTCAGCACCGACTTCACGGACAGCATGCCGAGGCCCTGGAGGCTGAAGGTCTTCTCGGTGATCATCGCGCCACCGAGCAGGACACCCAGGTCGATACCGAAGATGGTGACGATCGGGCCCATAGCGCCGCGCCAGGCGAAGCGGAAGAAGACGTTGCGGCTGGACAGGCCCTTGGCGCGGGCGGTGCGGACGTAGTCCTCGCTCAGCGTCTCGACCAGCTGGGAGCGGGTCATACGGGTGTAGTTGGCGGTCCAGATCAGCGCCAGGACCAGCCAGGGCACGAGCAGCCCGTTGAACCAGGCAGCCGGGTCGTCGCTGAAGGGTGTGTACGTGGGCTGGTCCAGCAGCTGCCACTGGTACACGAGGAAGTACAGGGCGACCGGGCCGACGAAGTAGATCTGCATCGACGAGGCGATCAGCGAGGAGGAGCTGGCGATCTTGTCGACGGCCTTGCCCTGCTTCACGGCGGCGAGCATGCCGGTGCCGATACCGAAGATGAGGAAGACGACCGCGGAGCCGATGGCGAGGGAGGCCGTGAGCGGGAAGCGGTCCAGGACCGTCGCGAGGACGGGCTCGCGGTTGATGAACGAGTAGCCCAGGCACGGGGCGTTGCAGTGGCCGAAGCCGGCGTAGTCGCGGCCCACGAAGATGGCCGACAGCCAGTGCCAGTACTGGACCGGCAGCGGGTCCGAGATTCCCATGTTGTGCCGGATGACCTCGAGCGTGTCCGGCGTGCAGACCTTGCCGCAGGCGATCCGGGCCGGATCGCGCGGCACCGCGTAGAAGAGCATGAACGTGATCGCGCTGATGATCAGCAGCGTGATCGCGGCGCCGAGGAGTCGGCGGGCGAGGAAGCGAAGCATGGGGGTTGGCTTTCCTGGGAGGGCCGTCGTGCGGAACGGGCCGGGCCGGGGTGACCGGAGGCCCGGTGGACGAGCCGAGGGTGGGGCGGCAGGTCGCCGCCCCACCTCTCAGGGATGGATCAGGCCTTGACGTACATCTTGTAGAGCATGCAACCGTCGAAGTTCGGGTCCATCTTCACGTTGCCGAGCTTCGAGCCGTGGATGTACAGGCGCTTCATGTACACGTCCGGGATGAAGGAGCCCAGCTCGGTGACCTGCTTGTCCAGAGCGGCCCACATCTCGTTGGCCTTGTTCTGGTCCGTCTCCGCCGTGGCGGCCTTGATGGCAGCGTCGACGTCGGCGTTCTTCAGGTGGCAGTAGTTGGTGCCCTCGTCGCGGACCTGGTCGCCCTCGAACAGCGGCTGGAAGACCGAGTAACCGGTCGGCCAGTCGGCGGACCAGCCGCCCCAGTAGACGTCGTACTGGTTGTCGATCTTGCCGACCTGGTCGTACCAGGTGGTGGAGTCGATGCCCTTGGTGACGACCTCGAAGCCCGCCGCCTTCAGGGCGTTCTCGACGATGACCTTGATCTTGGCCTGGGTCGGGTCGTTCTGGTACGCGTAGACGACCTTGGTGCCGAGCTTGCCGGCCTTCTTCAGGATCGCCTTCGCCGCCGCCGGGTCGCCGGCGGGCTTCGCCAGCTTGCCCCAGACGTCCTGCGCCTTGTAGCCGGCGACCAGCGGGCTCATGATGCCGGTCGCGTAGTCACCGCGGTGCGAGCCACCCTGCAGCTGGCGGATGCCGGCGGTCGGCCAGGCACGGATGATGGCCTCGCGGACCTTGATGTCCGTGATGCGGGTCTGGTTGATCCAGTAGACGCTGGTGCCGCTGCTCAGGTCCTCGAAGAGGCGGTCCTTGGCCTTGGCGGTGGCCTGCATGACCTTCTCCTGCGGAACCGTGCGCCAGGAGACCGCGTACTGGTCGGGGCCGACGTCGGCGATCAGACGGTCGGCGGCGGTGGCCGCCTCGATGCCGAAGGTGAAGTCGAACTCGTCCGGGTAGGCGTTGCGGATCGGGTCCGTGTTCGCGTCCCAGTGCTCGTTGCGGACCAGGACCATCGACTTGTCGGTGGTGTGCGACTTGACCTTGTAAGGACCGTTGGAGAACGGCTTCTTGTCGTAGTCCTGCTTGGTGTCGTGCTTCACCGGGTTCGGCGCGTAAGAGTGCATCGCGAGGACGTAGTTGAAGTCCGGACGCGCCTCGGAGAGGTGGAAGGTGATGGTCTTCCCACTCATCACGATCGACTTCAGGTGCTTGCCCTTGAACGGACCCGCGTAGGACTTGCGGGGCTCGGTCGAGCCCGTCAGCCATCCCTGGACGTAGCTGGCGCCCTCGGTGGTGAAGTTGGCGAAGCCGCGCTCGATGCCGTGGCGGACGTCGTCGACGGTGACGTCGGAGCCGTCCTCCCACTTGACGCCGTCCTTCAGGGTGAAGGACCAGGTCTTGCCGGCGTCCTTCATGGTGCCCGTGTCGGTGGCGAGGTCGCCGACCAGGGTCATGGAGCCGTCGTCGGCGACCTTGTAACCGGTCAGGGTGCGGGAGAGGACGATCGCGGCCAGCGAGTTCCAGGCGTAGTAGACGCGCTGCGGGTCGAGGTGCGAGAAGTCGTCGTCGTTCAGCAGGGAGACCTTGCCGCCCTTCTTAGCGCCGGTGACCTCCGGAGCCGGGCCCTTGGAGTCCTCCGCCGTGCCGATCTTGACGGAGGTCGTGTGAGCCTTGGCCGCTTCCTGCTTGCCGGTCTTGTTGCCGCTGGAGCTGCCGCTGCTGCACGCGGTCAGCACGGAGCTGGAGGCCGCGGCAACGCCGGTGGCTATCAGGAAGTTTCTGCGCGAGAAGGACATCGCATCCTGCCTTGAAGTGAGTTGATGAGAGAGATCCGGCACCCCGGCGTACTTGCCGTGGTCCTGAAGAGGGCCGGAGTCAGCGCTTGGTCTTCGGGTCGAGCGCGTCGCGCACCGAGTCACCGAGGAGGTTGAAGGCCAGTACGAAGGCCACCATCGTGATGCCGGGGAAGCACAGGAAGGTGATGTCGTTCTGGTAGAACTGGGCGGCGTACCCGATCATGACGCCCCAGTCGGGGGTCGGGTCCTGGACGCCGACACCGAGGTAGGCGAGACCCGCCTCCGTGGTGACCATCAGCGGCAGCAAGAGGGTGCCCTGGATGAGGATCGGCGTCCACAGGTTGGGCAGCAGTTCCTTGAAGATGATGCGTGCCGGAGACGCACCCGTGACCTTCGCCGCCTCGACGAACTCCCGCTCGCGCAGGGCCAGTACCTGGCCGCGCAGCAGTCGGGCGATGGAGGCCCAGCCGAAGCCGGTCAGCAGGATGATCAGGGAGGTCACGACGAGCCAGGTGGGCGTGTTCTCGTTGGACGGCACCAGCAGGTTGATCACCACCGGCGTGAAGGCCACGAAGAACAGCTGCTGCGGGAAGGCGAGCAGGATGTCGATGACCCGGCCGAGGAGCCAGTCCGTCTTGCCGCCCACGTAGCCGGCGGTGACACCGATGACCACACCGACGATCATGACGAGGATCGTGATCGCGGTGGAGATCAGCAGCGAGTTGCGGATTCCGTACAGCAGGAACGTGAAGACGTCACGGCCGAGCTGCGGGTCGAGGCCGAACCAGTAGTCGCCGGAGATACCGCCGTTGGCCCCTATCGGGAGGCCGTCGTCACCTATCAGGCCGTTGTTCATGCCGTAGGTGGTGTACGGGTCCTTGCCGTACAGCTTCGCGATGAGCGGCGCTGCCAGCGCGATCACGAAGAAGGCGATCACGATGATCGCCGAGATCACGCCCGTGCGGTCCCGCTTGAAGCGGCGCCAAGCCAGCTGTCCCGGGGACCTGCTCTCGTTGCCCTTCGAGTCGGGAGAAGAGGTCGTCTTCTCGGCGGTCTCGTCGGTCACCTCAAGCGGGGCAGCCGCAGATGGAGTTGGGGGGGTCATGGTGCTCCTGGCCCAAGGGAGGGTCTGATGACTCCGCAGGGCGCTCCCCTACGGGCTACGCCGGACTTTTTCAACGCAATTCATTCAAGGTCAATAAATTCTCGGTCGGCTTGGTTCGCTCTTTACCTTCTTTGCCTTTACTTGGCCATTCCGTATCTACGCAGGTAGCGCTCCGTAATAGATTCGTGCTTCACATCGGACTAAATGGGCGAATCGGTCAAGGAGTTCGATATGCGGACGCTGGTGTGTCGACATGCGTACATCGACATGACCGAATCCAACGTTTCGGCATCGTTACGCGGAGATCTATTGCGCATCAGACGCAAGATCACCAAGGCGCGCCCGGACGGCTGCCCGCATTCGGATGACGTGTCCCTCTAAAGGCCCCCCAATCGGGCTGCGAGCATGCGTGATGTCTCCTGTGCCCGGATATTGACCGGTAACGGATCAATAATCATGAGGAGGCACGCCATGCGGGGAATCACGCACGCCCGATGGGCCGCCGGCGCGGTGGCGGTGGCGCTCGCCGCCACGGGCTGCGGGGGCGGGGGTGGCGGCGGCGGTGGTGGGGGGAAAGGCGGCGCGGTGCTCAGTTCCTCCTGGGGCGACCCGCAGAACCCGCTGGAGCCGTCCAACACCAACGAGGTGCAGGGCGGCAAGGTCCTCGACATGATCTTCCGGGGGCTGAAGAGGTACGACCCGAAGACCGGCAAGGCCGAGGACATGCTCGCCGAGTCCATCGCCACCCAGGACTCGCAGAACTTCACCGTCAAGCTCAAGGCCGGCTGGACCTTCTCCAACGGCGAGAAGGTCACCGCCAAGTCCTTCGTGGACGCCTGGAACTACGGGGCGAGCCTGAAGAACAACCAGAAGAACGCCTACTTCTTCGGTTACATCGAGGGTTACGACAAGGTCCACCCCGACAGCGGCGCGCAGAGCGCCGACACCCTGTCCGGTCTGAAGGTCGTGGACGACCGCACCTTCACCGTCAAGCTCAACCAGAAGTTCTCCAGCTTCCCGGACACCCTCGGGTACGCCGCCTTCGCTCCGCTGCCCCGCGCCTTCTTCACCGACCACGCCGGCTGGCTGAAGAAGCCGGTGGGCGACGGGCCGTACACCATCGAGTCCTATACGAAGGGCTCGCAGATGTCCTTGAAGAAGTGGGCCGGCTACCCCGGCGACGACAAGGCGCGCAACGGCGGTGTGACCCTGAAGGTCTACACCGACAACAACACCGCCTACACGGACCTGCTGGCGGGCAACCTCGACCTCGTCGACGACGTGCCCGCGGCCCAGCTGAAGAACGTCAAGAACGACCTCGGCGACCGCTACATCAACACCCCGGCCGGCATCATCCAGACCCTCGCCTTCCCCTTCTACGACAACGCCTGGAACAAACCGGGCTCGGAGAAGGTCCGCACCGGCCTGTCCATGGCGATCAACCGGGACCAGATCACCGACACGATCTTCAACAAGACCCGCACCCCCGCCACCGACTGGACCTCCCCGGTCCTCGGCGCGGCGGGCGGCTTCAAGGACGGCCTGTGCGGCAAGGCCTGTGAGTACGACCCGGTCCGGGCCAAGAAGCTGATCCAGGAGGGCGGCGGCATCCCCGGCGGCCAGGTCAAGATCACGTACAACGCGGACACGGGCTCGCACAAGGAGTGGGTGGACGCCGTGTGCAACTCCATCAACAACGCGCTCGGCAACACCAAGGCCTGCGTCGGCAACCCCGTGGGCACCTTCGCCGACTTCCGCAACCAGATCGGGCAGCACAAGATGACGGGGCCGTTCCGGGCGGGCTGGCAGATGGACTACCCGCTCATCCAGAACTTCCTCCAGCCGCTCTACTACACCAACGCCTCCTCCAACGACGGCAAGTGGTCCAACAAGGACTTCGACAAGCTCGTCGACCAGGCCAACGCCGAGACCGACCCCGCCAAGGCCGTCGCCACCTTCCAGAAGGCCGAGGAGGTCATCCGGGACAACATGGCGTCCATCCCGCTCTGGTACCAGAACGGCAGCGCGGGCTACTCCCAGCGCCTGTCCGACGTGGCGCTCAACCCGTTCAGCGTCCCCGTCTACAACGAGATCAAGGTCAGCTGAGCCGTCATGGGGCGCTATGTCGTCCGGCGACTGCTCCAGATGATCCCGGTGTTCATCGGGTCCACCCTGCTGATCTTCCTCATGGTGAACGTGATGGGCGACCCCATCGCGGGCCTGTGCGGGGAGCGGGCGTGCGACCCGGCGACCGCCGCCCAGCTGAAGCGGGAGTTCGGCTTGGACAAGCCGGTCTGGCAGCAATACCTCACCTACATGGGGAACGTCTTCACCGGGGACTTCGGTACGGCGTTCAACGGCCAGAAGGTCACCGAGCTGATGTCCACGGCGTTCCCCGTCACCACCCGGCTGACCATCGTGGCGATCCTCTTCGAGATCGTCATCGGCATCACGCTCGGCGTCCTGACCGGCCTCAGGCGCGGGCGGCCCGTCGACTCCGGGGTGCTGCTCGCCACCCTGGTCGTGATCTCCGTACCCACCTTCGTCACCGGTCTGCTGCTCCAACTGCTGCTCGGCGTTCAGTGGGCCTGGATCAAACCGTCCGTCTCCCCGGACGCCACCTTCGACGAGCTGATCGTCCCCGGCCTGGTGCTCGCGTCCGTCTCGCTCGCCTACGTCACCCGCCTCTCCCGCACCTCCATCGCGGAGAACAAACGGTCCGACTACGTCCGTACGGCCATCGCCAAGGGCCTGCCCCGGCACCGGGTCATCACCCGGCACCTGCTGCGCAACTCGCTGATCCCCGTGGTCACCTTCATCGGCGCCGACATCGGGGCGCTGATGGGCGGCGCGATCGTCACCGAGCGGATCTTCAACATCCACGGCGTCGGCTTCCAGCTGTACCAGGGCATCCTGCGGCAGAACACCCAGACCGTCGTCGGCTTCGTGACGGTCCTCGTCCTGGTCTTCCTGGTCGCGAACCTCCTCGTCGACCTCCTGTACGCCGTACTCGACCCGAGGATCCGCTATGCCTGAACAGCAGCCGCACGACCTCGACGGCGCGATCGCCGGCACCGGCATGGGCGGCACGATGGACCTGGCGGCGAGCGAGGCGCAGACACTGGAGAAGACCCCTGGAGGCCCCGAAGGCACCGGCCCGGAGGGCAAGCCCCGCAGCCTCTGGTCCGACGCCTGGCGGGACCTGCGCCGCAACCCCGTCTTCCTGATCTCCGCCCTCGTCATCCTCTTCCTGGTCTTCATCTCCCTGTGGCCCTCGGCCATCGCCTCCGGCAGCCCCCTCAAGTGCGACCTCGCCAAGGCCCAGCAGGGCTCCCAGCCGGGCCATCCCTTCGGCTACGACGGCCAGGGCTGCGACGTGTACACGCGGACCGTGTACGGGGCCCGTACGTCCGTCACGGTGGGCGTGTGCGCCACGCTCGGCGTCTCCCTCTTCGGGTCCGCGCTGGGCGGCCTCGCGGGCTACTTCGGCGGCATCTGGGACTCCGTCCTGTCCCGGATCACCGACATCTTCTTCGCCATCCCGGTCGTCCTCGGCGGTCTCGTCCTCCTCTCCGTGGTGACCAGCAATACGGTCTGGCCGGTCATCGGGTTCATGGTGCTGCTCGGCTGGCCGCAGATCGCCCGCATCGCGCGCGGCTCGGTCATCACGGTCAAGCAGAACGACTACGTCCAGGCCGCCCGCGCCCTGGGTGCCGCCGACTCCCGCATCCTGCTGCGCCACATCGCCCCGAACGCCGTGGCCCCGGTGATCGTCGTGGCGACCATCGCGCTCGGCACCTACATCGCCCTGGAGGCGACCCTGTCCTACCTGGGCGTCGGCCTGAAGCCGCCCAGCGTCTCCTGGGGCATCGACATCTCCGCGGCCTCCCCCTACATCCGCAACGCCCCGCACGCCCTGCTCTGGCCCTCAGGAGCCCTGGGCATCACGGTCCTGGCCTTCATCATGCTGGGCGACGCGGTCCGCGACGCTCTCGACCCGAAGCTGAGGTGAGGGGTCGTGCTGCTCGAAGTGCGGTGTGGGAGGCGGGGGTCGGTCCGGGCGCTGCCGGGGCCCTCGGGCAGGCCGGCGGTCACGGTGCCGCCCTTCGTCATCCGCGGCGACGCGGTCCGCGACGCTCTCGACCCGAAGGTGAGGTGAGGGGTCGTGCTGCTCGAAGTGCGGGATCTGCATGTGGAGTTCCGGACTCGGGACGGGGTCGCCAAGGCCGTCAACGGGGTGTCGTACGCCGTGGACGCGGGGGAGACCCTTGCCGTGCTCGGGGAGTCGGGTTCCGGGAAGTCGGTGACCGCGCAGGCCGTGATGGGGATCCTCGACATGCCGCCCGGGAAGATCACCGGGGGCGAGATTCTGTTCCGGGGGCAGGACCTGCTCCGGCTGAAGGAAGAGGAGCGGCGGAAGATCCGGGGCGCCGGGATGGCGATGATCTTCCAGGACGCGCTGTCGGCCCTCAACCCCGTGCTGTCCGTCGGTGACCAGCTCGGCGAGATGTTCGTCGTGCACCGGGGGCTGTCGAAGAAGGACGCCCGGGGCAAGGCCGTCGAGCTGATGGAGCGGGTGCGCATCCCGGGCGCCGCCCAGCGGGTCCGGGACTATCCCCACCAGTTCTCCGGCGGCATGCGCCAGCGCATCATGATCGCCATGGCGCTGGCGCTGGAGCCGGCCCTCATCATCGCCGACGAGCCCACCACCGCCCTCGACGTCACCGTCCAGGCCCAGGTCATGGACCTGCTCGCCGAGTTGCAGCGCGAGTACCACATGGGCCTGATCCTGATCACGCACGACCTGGGTGTCGTGGCGGACGTCGCCGACCGGATCGCCGTGATGTACGCAGGGCGGATCGTCGAGTCGGCCCCCGTCCACGACATCTACAAGGCGCCGGCCCACCCCTACACCCGCGGCCTGCTGGACTCCATCCCGCGCCTGGACCAGAAGGGGCAGGAGCTGTACGCCATCAAGGGCCTGCCGCCGAACCTCATGAACATCCCGCCCGGCTGCGCCTTCCACCCGCGCTGCCCGATGGCCCAGGACGTGTGCCGCACCGACGAGCCCCCGCTGTACGCGGTCTCCGAAGAGCGGGGCAGCGCCTGCCACTTCTGGAGGGAGTGCCTGCATGGCTGAGCCCATCCTGGAGGTCACCGGCCTCGTCAAGCACTACCCGCTGATGCGGGGCATCCTGTTCAAGAAGCAGGTCGGCTCCGTGAAGGCCGTGGACGGCGTCGACTTCACCCTCGGCAAGGGCGAAACCCTGGGCATCGTGGGCGAGTCGGGCTGCGGCAAGTCCACGGTCGCCAAGTTGCTGTGCAACCTGGAGCGCCCGACCGCCGGTTCCATCAAGTTCAAGGGCGAGGACATCACCAGGCTGTCCGGCCGGGCCCTGAAAGCGGTGCGCCGCAACATCCAGATGGTCTTCCAGGACCCGTACACCTCCCTCAACCCCCGTATGACGGTGGGCGACATCATCGGGGAGCCGTACGACATCCACCCCGAGGTGGCACCGAAGGGCGACCGCCGCCGAAGGGTGCGCGAGCTGCTGGACGTGGTCGGGCTCAACCCCGAGTACATCAACCGCTACCCGCACCAGTTCTCCGGCGGCCAGCGCCAGCGCATCGGCATCGCCCGGGGGCTGGCGCTCCGCCCGGAGATCATCGTCGCGGACGAGCCGGTGTCCGCCCTGGACGTCTCGGTGCAGGCCCAGGTGATCAACCTCCTGGACCGGCTCCAGTCGGAGTTCGACCTGTCGTACATCTTCATCGCGCACGACCTGTCGATCGTCCGGCACATCTCGGACCGGGTCGGCGTGATGTACCTGGGCCGGATCGTGGAGATCGGCAAGGACGCCGAGATCTACGACCACCCCACGCACCCCTACACCCAGGCCCTGCTGTCCGCGGTGCCGGTCCCCGACCCCGAGGCGCGCGAGCGCCGCGAGCGGATCATCCTGACCGGGGACGTGCCGTCCCCCACCAACGTCCCCTCCGGCTGCCGCTTCCGCACCCGCTGCTGGAAGGCCCAGGAGCGGTGCGCGCTGGAGGACCCGGTGCTGGCGGTCCCCGAGGAGTTCCGCGGGGCTGCGGGCCCGGCGGTCCACGACTCGGCCTGCTTCTTCGCGGAGGAGCGGACGGTCGTACCGCCGGAGGAGCCGCCCGCGAACGGGAACAGGAACGGGAACGGGAACGGGAGAGACAACGGGAACGGGCCGGGGTGACAGGGCGTCCCCCGGCCCGTTGACGGCACCCGCACGGCCGTACGCTGATCAGTGTCGCGCGTCCGTATATCGGTGCCGCTTCCACGAAGTTGCCTGAGTGTTAACGCAGTTCACGACCGTTTGCCACTGCGGCTACGGCTTGTGCGGTTCTGCCAGCGCCCGCTTGAGGAAGTCCACCTGGAGCAGCAGCAGGTTCTCCGCGACCGTCTCCTGCGGGGTCATGTGGGTCACCCCGGACAGGGGCAGCACCTCGTGCGGGCGGCCGGCGGCCAGCAGGGCCGTGGAGAGCCGGAGCGAGTGGGCGACCACCACGTTGTCGTCCGCCAGTCCGTGGATGATCATCATCGGCCGGTGCGGCTCGGCGGGGTCGACCAGGCCCGCGTCGTCGATCAGCGAGTTGCGCCGGTACGTCTCCGGCTGCTCGTCGGGGTGGCCGAGGTAGCGCTCCTGATAGTGGGTGTCGTAGAGCCGCAGGTCGGTCACCGGGGCGCCCACGACGGCCGCGTGGAAGACGTCCGGGCGGCGCAGCGCGGCGAGGGCCGCGAGGTAGCCGCCGAACGACCAGCCGCGGACGGCGACCCGCGTCAGGTCGAGCGGGAAGTCGGCCGCGAGCGCCTGGAGCGCGTCCACCTGGTCCTGGAGGACGACCGCCGCGACGTCGTCCCGGATCGCCTTCTCCCAGGCCGGGGAGCGGCCCGGCGTGCCCCGTCCGTCGGCGACGATCACCGCGAAGCCCTGGTCCGCGAACCACTGCGAGGTGAGGTGCGCGTTGTGCGCGGCGACCACCCGCTGACCGTGCGGACCGCCGTACGGGTCGAGCAAAACCGGGAGGGGCGTGCCGGGTTGGTAGTCCTGTGGCATAAGCACGGCGCACGGAATTCGGCGTGCGCCCCCCTCGGTGAGCGTCACGCGCGGGGAGAAACCGGGATCTTCGGCGTACGACCGGACAGTGGCCGTCGCTTTTCCGTCGCGCAGCACCTGCACCCGCGCCCCCGGCCGGTCCAGCGCGGCCGACACCAGGACCGTCACGCCTCCGGCACGCACCGCGGAGTGCACACCAGGCTCCTGCGACACGCGTTCCACGCCGAGTTCGTTCACCCGGTACACATGGACCTCGCCGGTCTCCGGCGCCGCCGCCTCCTCGCCCGCCGAGGCCGTGACCAGCACGTCGTCGTCACTCACGTCCAGTACGGCGCGCACGTGCAACTGGGCTCCGGTCAGCGGCCGTTCGCCCACCGCCAGGACCCGCGCACCACCCTCGTCCGCGATCCGGACAAGCTGCCCGGAAGGGCTCCAGCAGGGCACACCGGCGAAAAGTTCCAGCCATGTTGGATCTTCATCGGCATGCACCATCCGGGTCGCCCCGGTGTCCGGATCCACCGCCAGGAACAGCTGGCTGCGCTGGTCCCGAGCCTGCACCAGCAGCAGCGGCGCCCCCGCCTCTGACCAGTGCGCACGCGCCAGATACGGGTAGCGCGCCCGGTCCCAGGCGACCTCCGTGCGGGTCCCGTCCAGGCCAAGTACGAACAGCCGTACGTCCGCGTTCTCCGTGCCGGCCGCGGGGTAGCGGACGTGGTGTGGCTCACGCTCCGGGTGGGCCGGGTCGGAGATCCACCACCGCCGTACCGGCGTGTCGTCCACGCGGGACACGAGCAGCCGGTCCGACTGCGGGGCCCACCAGAAACCGCGCGAACGCCCCATCTCCTCGGCCGCGATGAACTCCGCGAGGCCGTAGGCGACGTCCTCGCCCTCCGGTTCGGCGAGCGCCCGGTCGCCCTCCCCTTCGGCGCCCACCACCCGCAACGCGCCCCCGGCGACGTACGCGATGTGCCGTCCGTCGGGGGCGGGGCGGGGGTCGATCACCGGTCCGGGTACCCGGAGTTCATGTGCCGTACCGGCCCGCAGCTCGGCCGCGAAAAGCCGCCCTGACAAGGCGAAAGACGCCAACTCCACGGCCGTGTCGGTGGCATAGCCGACGATGCCGGCGCCCCCCTCACGGCTCCGCTCCCGGCGTGCCCGCTCCTCGGGCGAGAGCTGCTCGGCGGCGCCCTGGAGGAGTGCCTCCGGATCGGCGGCTACGCGCTCCGTGCCGTCCGGAAGGTCCAGGATCCAGAGGGAGTTGGCTCGGTCGGTGCCCGAGCTCGAACGCAGGAACGCGACACGCGACCCGTCCGGTGCCACCGTGAACGCGCGCGGCGCGCCGAGCGTGAACCGCTGCGTGCGGGCATACCGACGGGGGAAAGAGTCAGCCTCGGTCGTCATACCCCGACCATATTGGCCATGCGCCCCCTTGTGCGGCTGTGCGCCGAGCGATGCACGAGTACGGATAGTTATGATCACTACCGCTGTGTGGGTATGAACCTGCTGGCATCTGCATGGATTTGCTCTGCTGATCTAGGTCCAACCTAGAACAGAATGACAACCCAATAGTCCAAACCCCCCTTGTCCCTGGGATCTTTGGAGGTGAGCCGCCGTGGCACTCTCGATTTCGGCGGTGGTGCTGCTGGCGATCATCGTCTTCCTGCTGATCAAGAAGTCAGGACTGAAGGGGGGCCACGCGGTCGTCTGCATCCTGCTCGGCTTCTACCTCGCCTCTTCGACGATGGCCCCCACGATCAACAACCTCACGACGAACGTCGCCGACATGATCGGCAGCATCAAGTTCTGACCGGTGCGGCCGGGCTCGGAGGGTTGCCGTCGGGTCGTCCTGCCCGTACGGACGACCCCGGCAGCCTGGACAGCACCGGACAAACGCCGGACGTAGGGTGGGCCCCATGACGGAACTGCCAGCCCGGCGTCTGCTGCTGGTGCACGCGCACCCGGACGACGAGTCGATCAACAACGGCGCGACCATGGCCAGGTACGCGGCCGAGGGTGCCCATGTGACCCTGGTCACCTGCACCCTCGGCGAGCGAGGGGAGGTCATCCCGCCCGAGTTGCGGCATCTGACCGGGGCCGCGCTGGGCGCGCACCGGCGCGGTGAGCTGGCTGCCGCGCTGGGCGCGCTGGGTGTGGCGGACTTCCGGCTGCTCGGCGGTGCGGGGCGGTACGGCGACTCCGGGATGATGGGCACCTCGGACAACGACGACCCGGACTGCTTCTGGCAGGCCGATCCGGACGAGGCCGCGGGGCAGCTGGCCGAGGTGATCCTGGAGGTCCGGCCGCAGGTTCTGGTCACCTATGACGACCACGGCGGGTACGGCCACCCCGATCACATCCAGGCCCACCGCGTCGCCATGCGGGCCGTCGAGCTGGCCGGCGAGCAGGGGCATCAGGTCCAGAAGGTGTACTGGAACCGCGTTCCGCGGTCCGTCGTCGAGGCCGCCTTCGCCCGGCTGGAGGACGAGCTGTCCGTGCTGCCGTTCGACAAGAGCGCCAGTGTGGACGACGTCCCGGGCGTCGTGGACGACAGCAAGATCACCACTGCCGTCGACGGCACCGCCCACGCCCCCGCCAAGGCCGCCGCCATGCGGGCCCACGCCACCCAGATCGAGGTGGCCGAGCCGTACTTCGCGCTCTCCAACGAGCTGGCCCAGCCGCTGTTCACCACCGAGTACTACGAGTTGGTGCGCGGCGAGGCGCTGCCGGGGGAGGCCGATCTCTTCGCGGGGCTCACCATCCAGGAGGCGTCGTGAGCAACGACGGACGCGGGTCGATGCTGACCCAGCCGCTGCAACTGCCCTCGGCCGGGCGGTTCGCCGCCCACGTCGGGCTCTTCCTGCTCGGTGCCGTCGCCGGGCTCGCTGGGGCCCTGGTGCAGGCCGCCTGGTTCCCGGGCGGGCTGCTGCTCGCTCTCGCGGGCGCGGCCGGGGTGTTCTTCGGCGGGGCGTTCCTCACCGGCGGCCGGGGCGGTGCGGTCGCGCCCGTGGTCGGCTGGATCGTGACCGTCCTCCTGGTCGTGACCACGCGCCCCGAAGGGGACTTCCTGTTCGGCGCCGGAATCGGGTCCTACCTCTTCCTGCTCGGCGGTATGGCCCTTGCTGTGATCTGCGCCACGATTGCCCCCGCCTGGCAACCCGGTGGCGTATCCACCCGACTTGGCAAGTGACGTACCACTTCGCCACGTGGCGCAGGTGCGAGTCCGGTGTGGGTTTCCTCAACGGTCGTGGGATACGCGCCAGACGCGGCCAGTATGGTGGTGCGCGCCGCCGAGCTGCCCGCTGAGGTCGTAACGGGCGGCGGAGCCAACCGGGAGAACCTGCCTTGAGTCGTGAAACTGACACTCCGTCCTCCGGGCCCAACGGGCGCGGTGGTGCCGCATACCCCTCCGGCACCCCGCCGTACGGGACCCCCATGGCTTCGGACGACGGTACGGGCGCGGGCCGTTCGGCCTCGCAGCCGGAGGAACGCAAGACCGAGACCACGCTGACGACCCGGATCCGGATCAACATCCCCGGATCGCGGCCCATCCCGCCGGTCGTCATGCGCAAGCCCGTCGGGGACGCCGAGGGCGCCGGCGAGGACACGGGCGCCGACGCGCCCGCGGCGCCCGCCGCCCCGACCGCCACCGTCGAGCCGCCCGCGGAGCCCGCGGCGCAGACCGACGAGAAGGCCAGCGACTGGTTCGCGCCCCGCAAGTCCGGCGCCCCCAAGGGCGGTCAGGGCGGCGGCGGCACGAACGGGGCCGGAGCGTCCGACGGTTCCACCGCCGGTGCGAGCGCCCCGGGCGCTCAGGGCGCCCGTCCGGGTGGTCCGGGAGCGTCCGGCGCCGCTGGTACCACCGGCGCACGCCCCGGCGGCGGCCGTCCCGGCGGCGTGGTCGGCTCCATGAGGGGGCCCGGCGCCCCCCGCTCCGGCGGCAAGAGCGGCCTGCCCGGCGCCACCGGCGGCCCGGTCGCCCCCGGGCACGGCGGCGGCACCGGCTCCTTCGACGTGACCGAGGCGCTGGCCGCGGGCCCGCTGGGCGGCGGCTCCCGTCCCGGCGCGAGCGGCAACGGCAACGGCAGCGAACCGCGCCGTGACGAGCTGCCGTACTTCTCGGAGAACGGCGGCCAGTCCCAGCGCGGCGCCTCCGGCGCGGGCGGCCCCGGCGGCCCCAGCGGCTTCAACGGGCCGGGCGGTCAGGGCGGCCTGGGCGGTCCGCAGGGGCCCGCGGGTCCGACCAGCGGCCCGGTCACCGGCGACGGCCCCCTCGTCCCGCCTGCCGGCGGCCCCGGCGGCACGCCTCCGCGCAGTGCCCTCGCGGACCTCGACGCCCCCGCCGGCGGTCTGGGTACGGCGCCCGGCGGCGCCCCCGGCAACCCGCTTGCGGCGCCCGGCGGTCCCGGCGGCCTCGGCCCCGGTGGCGGCCTCAGCGACGACACCGCGATCCTCACCCCGCAGAAGCCGGCCCCCGAGTCGGCCGCGCCCGGCTACCGCGCCCCGGACAACGTCTCCGGGCACACCGTCACCAGCGGCATCCCGGTCGTCCCGTCGGCCGCGAACTCCCCGTTCGGCACCGGCATTCAGCCCAACGGCCCGGTGCCCCGCACCGCGCCCAAGGCCGAGCCGGCCGCGCCGCCCAAGGCCTCGGCCAAGCCGAAGAAGAAGGGCCGCAGCAAGCTGGTCCTGCTCGGCGGCGGTGTGGTCGCCGTCGCCGGTGTCGCCTACGGCGCCGGGCTGCTGATGAACCACTCCGACGTGCCCAAGGGCACCACCGTGCTCGGCCTGGACATCGGCGGCGGCACCCGCGACGACGCCGTCAAGAAGCTGGACGACACCTTCCGCAGCCGGGTGAACAAGCCGCTGAAGCTGTCGGTCGGCGGTAAAACGGTCACCCTCGCCCCGGACCAGGCCGGCCTGCAGTTCGACTACCAGGCCACCGTGAGCGAGGCCGCCAAGAACGACTACAACCCGGTGTCCGTCATCGGCTCCCTCTTCGGGCAGAAGCGGGAAATCGCGCCGGTCATGCCCGTGGACGAGGAGAAGCTCCAGGCTGCCCTCCAGCAGCTGGGCGGCGGCTCCGGCTCCGGCTCGGTCACCGAGGGCGGCATCCAGTTCGAGTCCGGCAAGGCCGTGGCCGTGTACGGCAAGGCGGGCAAGGCCATCGACGCGGCCCAGTCGACCCAGGCGGTCGAGCAGGCGTACCGCACGATGGTCGAGACCGACTCGGCGACCGCGGTGACCGTCCCGTCGACCACCAAGCAGCCGACGGTCTCGAACGCCGAGGTCGACCGCGAGATGAAGGAGTTCGCCGAGCCGGCGATGTCGGCCAAGGTGACGGTCCAGACGGACGCCGCGCACTCCGTCCTGTTGAGCCCGCAGAACTCGCTGTGGAAGTTCCTCAGGGTCGTGGCCACCCCGGACGGCAAGCTGACCGACAAGCCCGACCTGAACGCCCTGCAGCAGCTCTACGGCAAGGCCTTCGACGGCGTGCTCATCACCCGGGGCAACGGCAAGAAGACGCCCGTGACGCCCCAGGACGTCTACGTCGCCCTGCGCCAGGCGCTGATAAGTAAGACCAACCGGGTCGCGGTGATTCCGACGAACCCGAGCTAGTCCGGCGCACATGTCGCACAAGGGGGGTGTCCACGGGGCACCCCCCTTCGCCGTGTCACCCGATCCGCATGACATCTGTCATGCGGCACCCAGGACCGACGGCACTGCCGGGCACCGGGCCTCCGCCGCGACCATTGCTGTCATGACGATGACAGCGGCACCGGCCACCACCACCCCGGTGGTCGGGTTCGACCAGGTGACCAAGACGTACGGGAACGTGCGGGCCGTGGACGGCCTCTCGCTCCGGCTGTACCCGGGCGAGACCGTCGCCCTCCTCGGCCCCAACGGGGCCGGCAAGTCCACCACCCTCGACCTGCTCCTCGGCCTCAAGCAGGCCGACGGCGGCACGGTGAACGTGTTCGGCACCAGCCCGCGCGAGGCGATCGTCGCCGGGCGGGTCGGCGCCATGCTGCAGAGCGGCGGGCTGATGGACGAGGTCACCGTGGCCGAGCTGGTGAAGCTGGGCTGCTCGCTGCACCCGCGGCCGTACAAGGCCGCCGACGTGATGGCCCGCGCGGGCATCGCGCAGATCGCCGACCGCAAGGTCAACAAGCTCTCCGGCGGCCAGGCCCAGCGCGTCCGCTTCGCCCTCGCCACCGCCGGCGACAGCGACCTGATCGTCCTGGACGAGCCGACCACCGGCATGGACGTCACCTCCCGCCAGGCCTTCTGGGCCACCATGCGCGAGCAGGCCGACCAGGGCCGTGCGGTCCTCTTCGCCACCCACTACCTCGAAGAGGCCGACGCCATCGCCGACCGGGTGCTCGTGCTGCACCGGGGCCGGCTCCTCGCCGACGGCACCGCGGCCGAGATCAAGGCCAAGGCGGGGGCGCGAAGGGTCGCCTTCGATCTGGAGGGGCAGATCGACGAGGCCGCGCTGCGCACGCTGCCCTTCCTCACCTCCCTCGACGTGTCGGGCCAGACCGTCCGCATCCAGTCCTCCGACGCCGACGCGACCGTCCACGCCCTGTACGGCCTCGGTGTCTACCCCCGCAACCTCGAAGTCGCCGGGCTCGGCCTGGAGCAGGCCTTCGTCGCCATCACCGCCGCCGAGGAGGCGAAGCAGTCGTGAACAGCCTGATCAAGCTGGAACTCACCCGCGCCCTGCGCAACCGCAAGTTCCTGTTCTTCTCGGTGATCTACCCCTCGGCCCTGTTCCTGATGATCGCGGGCAACGCCGACAGCCACACCAAGATCGACGGCACGGGCCTGACCCTGCCGACGTACATGATGGTCTCCATGGCCTCCTTCGGCGCCCTGACGGCCGTGCTGATGGGCAACAGCGAGCGCATCGCCAAGGAGCGCGAGAGCGGCTGGGTGCGCCAGCTGCGGCTCACCTCGCTGCCCGGGCGCGGCTACGTCCTCGCCAAGACCGCCAGCGCCGCCGTGGTCAGCCTGCCGTCCATCGTCATCGTGTTCGTGGTCGCCGCGGCCGTGAAGGACGTACGCCTCGACGCCTCGCAGTGGCTCGGCCTGACCGGCGCGATCTGGGCCGGCAGCCTGGTCTTCGCCGCGCTCGGTGTCGCCATCGGCTACCTGGCGAACGGCGACGCGGTCCGGCCGATCACCATGATCACCTACTTCGGCCTGTCCATGCTCGGCGGCCTGTGGATGCCCACGACCACCTTCCCGCAGTGGCTTCAGGACATCGCCAAGTGGCTGCCCACGCACGCGTACGCTGGCCTGGGGCGAGCGATCGAGCAGAGCCAGACCCCCAGCGCCCAGGACATCGCCATCCTCGCCGTCTCCTTCGTCCTCTTCGCGGGCGGCGCTGCCTGGCTGTACCGGAAGGACACGCTGAAGGCGTGAGCACGATGACGGAAGACCGGAAAGCCGGGGCCACCGAGCACGTACCCGTGGGCTGGCCGCCCCGCAACCGGCGCGAACTGCTGGTCAAGGTGCTGTGGATCGGTGTCTGGCTGGTCTTCCTCGGCTCGCCGGTCGACGACCTGGCCAGTGGCCACCACACCACCGGCGCCACCGTGGCCGGCGCGCTCGGCCTCAGCGCCTTCGTCGGCGTCTATCTGACGCTGGTCTTCCGCAACATGGGCCGGCCGTTCTCCCCGCGCGTCGTGTTCACTCTGGGCGGGATCCTCGGCGTCCTCGCCCCCGTGCTGGCCTACACGTTCGGCAGCGCCTGGCTGGGCCTGTTCGTCTACGTGTCGGTCGCCTGGGGGGCCACCCTGCCGGTGCGGGCGGCCTACTGGGCCATTCCGGCGACGGGCGTCGTGTTGTACCTGGTCGGCCTGCACTCCGACGAGAAGGAGGCCCGCGGCCTGCTCATCCTCGTGGTGCTGATCGGGTTCGCGATGACCGGGGTCGGCCAACTGGTCCGTACGACCGTCGAGTTGCGCAAGGCCAGGGCCACCGTCGCCCAGCTCGCCGCCAACGAGGAGCGGCTGCGGCTCGCCCGCGACCTGCACGACCTCCTCGGCCACTCGCTCTCCCTGATCACGCTGAAGAGCGAGCTGGCCGGCCGGATGCTGCCCGACCACCCGGACAAGGCGGCCCAGCAGGTCTCCGACATCGAACAGGTCAGCCGCCAGGCCCTGGTCGACGTCCGCGAGGCCGTCACCGGCTACCGGCGCCCCCGCCTCGCCGCCGAACTTGCCGGCACCCAGGTCGCCCTGACCGCCGCCGGAGTCGTCGCCGAGATTCCCGCCGAGCCCGACCTCACCTCGGTCACCGAGGACGCCGAGTCCGCGCTCGCCTGGGCGCTGCGCGAGGCGGTCACCAACGTGGTCCGGCACAGCGGCGCCGACCGGTGCGCCGTACGGCTCCTGCGCCGGCAGACCCTGGACGGGCCCGTCCTCGAACTCGACGTCGAGGACAACGGATCCGGCGGCTCCGGCAAGGGGCCGGGCAACGGCCTGACCGGGCTGACCGAACGGCTGGAGAAGGTCGGCGGCAGCCTGGAGGCGGGCCGGATCAAGCACGGATTCCGGTTGGTCGCCCGTGTCCCCACGGCCCCTTGGGGGACGTAGGATCCGGGGCATGACGAGCACGATCAAGGTCCTGCTGGCCGAGGACCAGTCCATGGTCCGCGAGGCGCTGGCCGCGCTGCTCGGCCTGGAGGACGACATCGAGGTCGTCGCCCAGGTCGCGCGCGGGGACCAGGTGCTGGCCGCCGTCGGCGCGCACGGCGTGGACGTGGCGCTGCTCGACATCGAGATGCCGGGCTGCACCGGCATCGAGGCGGCGGCCCAGGTGCACCGCGAGCACCCCGCGGTGAAGCTCGTCGTCCTGACCACCTTCGGCCGCCCCGGCTATCTGCGCAGCGCCATGGAGGCCGGCGCCGACGCGTTCCTCGTCAAGGACGCCCCGGCCGCCCAACTCGCCGACGCGGTACGCAAGGTGCTGGCCGGAGAACGGGTCATCGACCCCAGCCTGGCCGCCGCCGCCCTCGCCGACGGCGCCAACCCCCTCACCGACCGCGAACGCGAGGTGCTGCGCGCCGCCGCCGACGGCTCCACCAACGCCGAACTCGCCAAGGCCCTCCACCTCTCCCAGGGCACCGTCCGCAACTACCTGTCCACGGCCATCCAGAAGCTGGCCGTACGGAACAGGGCGGAGGCGGTACGGATCGCCCGGGAGAAGGGCTGGCTGTAGAACCTCAGTTGAGCATCGCCCGGGCGGTGTGCGCCTGCTGCCGGGCCTGCCGGGCGGTCGACTCGTCGACGACCTCGACCAGGTCGGCGTAGGCGTCCAGCTCCTCGGCCCCCGCCACGAACTCCCCGCGCTGCACGAGCACTTGCGCCCGCTCGTAGCGCAGGCGGGCCGGGTGGGAGGGCAGCAGCAGCCCCAGCTCGACCGCCCACAGGGCGACGTCCGAGCGCTCCGGCCGGGCCGAGGCCCACGCCCGGATGTTGTTGAGGATCCGCTGGATCACCTCCAGCGGCGCCGCGGGCACCAGCATCGAGGGCTCCAGCGGCGCCCCGGTCGCCCCGACCACCAGCAGCTCGGCGTCCGCCCCCGTGAGCACCCGGCCCCCGTCGAACGGATCGGCCAGCACCTGCTCCTCCGGCGGGCCGAACCCGACCACGAAGTGCCCCGGCAGCGCGACCCCGTACACCGGAGCCCCCGCCCGGCGAGCGACCTCCAGCCACACCACCGAGAGCAGGATCGGCAGTCCGCGCCGCCGCCGCAGTACCTCGTGCAGCAGCGAGGACTCCAGGCGCTGGTAGTCCGCGGGAGCCCCGCGGAACTCGTGGCGTCCGCCGAGGAGCCGCTGCACGGCCTCCGCCCACGCCCGCGGCCCGCCCGGACGGTACGGCAGCTCGCCCGCGAGCCGGTCCAGCTCCAGCTGGGCGGCGTCCATGCCGTCCTCGTCCAGCGCGCCGTCCGCCTCCGCGCCGATCAGCAGACACAGCGCCGACAGGTCCGGCCGCTCGGACCGGGCCTCCTCGGCGAACCGCCGCCGCACCTCCGCGGAACGTTCCGGCGGGGGCGGGTACGGGGGCGGGAGGTGAGGGTGCCCCATGGCTGGCTCATGCCCTTCCACGGCGGTTCCTACGACCGTCCGGAGCCGGAATCGCCCGGCTCCCGGTAGTAGTGGTACGCGTGATGCCGCTCGAAGCCCAGCGCGGTGTAGAGCCCGTGCGCCGCCTCGTTGTCCGCCTCGACCTGGAGCCAGGCCGCCGAGGCACCCTCGTCCAGAGCGCGCCGGGCCAGCGCGGCCATGACCTCCGTGGCCAGCCCCTGCCGCCGCCGCCGGGGGTCCACCTCGACGGTGGTGAACCCGGCCCAGCGCCCGTCCACCACACACCGCCCGATGGCTGCCGGAGGCTCTCCCTCCGCGCCGGGCACGGCCGCGAACCACACCGACGGACCTGCACGGAGCACCCGCAGGGCCACCTCGCTCACCCCCTTGCGCTGATACCGGGCGAGCCACGCCTCGTCCACCTCGCGGGACAGCACCACCCCGGAGCCCTCGGCCCGGTCCGCGACCGGCGCGAGGCCGCCGATCCACACCCCGGCGCTCATCTCACGGACCCAGCCGCGCCGCTCCAGCTCCGCACACAGCAGTTCCTGGGTGTCCTCGGCTCCGGTGGCGGTCTGCACGAGAGCGGGCAGACCACGCTCGCCGTACCAGCGTCGTACGGCGGCCAGGGCCGCGTCGAGCGGAAGGCCGGGATCACCGAGCGGCAGCACACTGTTGGCGCGCCGAGTAAACCCGTCGGCCGCTCGTAGTTCCCACTCGCCGAGCCGTTCGCTCTCCACCGGCCGCCAGGCCCGGGAGGAGACGTGCGCGAGCTCCGCGTACGAGGCGGCGGGACCGCGGCGGCGCGCCGGTGCGGCCGGTACGACCTTGCCCGCCACCAGCACGGACTCCGCGATCCGGACGCTCTGCCCGTCCCGCCGTGTGATCATGAGCACGCCGTTGTCCCATGATGTGAGAACACCGACCGTGTCGGTGAACTTCACGCCCGGAACTCCAGGCTCCATCAAGCACCGCACGGAGACCCGTTTACCCACGTCAGCAGCGGTGATGCGGACCTTGAGACGTCCTGCTGCAGAGATTTCCACTGGTCAGTTCACCCCTCCTGTTCGGATCATGCCCCGGAACGGAGATACTAGGGGCGGGCATCGACGACGCCGCGCTCCCGCGCACCCGGCGGCGGAGCCTGTGGAGGCTCGCCAGCGCCCTATCGAGGAGGAACGACAGCGTGACCTACGTCATCGCGCAGCCTTGTGTGGACCTTAAGGACAAGGCGTGCATCGAGGAGTGCCCGGTCGACTGCATCTACGAGGGCCAGCGGTCCTTGTACATCCACCCGGACGAATGCGTCGACTGTGGTGCCTGTGAACCGGTCTGCCCGGTCGAGGCCATCTTCTACGAGGACGACGTGCCGGAGGAGTGGAAGGACTACTACAAGGCGAACGTCGAGTTCTTCGACGACCTGGGTTCTCCCGGCGGCGCCAGCAAGCTGGGACTGATCGAGCGCGACCACCCCTTCGTCGCCGCGCTGCCGCCGCAGGCCACCGAAGAGTAATTCCGTAAGCGGCACTTGCGTAGAGCGCCGCCTCGGTCCCGTACGGCCCGGATCGTCCTGATCACCGCCGTACGGGACCGAGGCGTTTGCCGAACCCGACGAAAGTGAGCCACTGATCGTGTCCGCAGTCTCCGACCGTTTGCCCGCGTTCCCCTGGGACAAGCTGGAGCCCTACAAGAAGACGGCGGCGGCGCACCCGGACGGCATCGTCGACCTCTCGGTCGGCACACCGGTCGACCCCGTGCCCGAGCTGATCCAGAAGGCGCTGATCGACGCGGCCGACTCGCCGGGCTATCCGACGGTCTGGGGCACCCCGGCGCTGCGCGACGCGATCACCGGCTGGCTGGAGCGGCGCCTGGGCGCCCGCGGGGTCACCCACCGCCACGTCCTGCCGGTCGTCGGCTCCAAGGAACTGGTGGCCTGGCTGCCGACCCAGCTGGGCCTCGGCCCCGGCGACAGGGTGGCCTACCCGCGCCTGGCCTACCCGACGTACGAGGTGGGCGCGCGCCTGGCCCGCGCCGGCTACGAGGTCTACGACGACCCCCGCGACCTGGACCCGGCCGGCCTGAAGCTCCTCTGGCTGAACTCCCCGTCGAACCCGACGGGCAAGGTCCTGCCGAAGGACGAGCTGACGGCCGTCGTCGCCTGGGCGCGCGAGCACGGCGTCCTGCTCGTCTCCGACGAGTGCTACCTCGAACTGGGCTGGGAGGCCGACCCGGTCTCGGTTCTGCACCCGGACGTCAACGGCGGCTCCTACGACGGCATCGTGGCCGTTCACTCCCTCTCCAAGCGCTCCAACCTGGCGGGCTACCGCGCGGCCTTCGTGGCCGGCGACCCGGCGGTCCTCGGTCCGCTGCTGGAGATCCGCAAGCACGGCGGCATGATGACCTCGGCGCCGACCCAGGCGGCGGTGGTGGCCGCCCTCGGCGACGACACCCACGTCCACGAACAGCGCGAGCGCTACGCGGCCCGCCGCGAGGCCCTGCGCACCGCTCTGCTGGGCCACGGTTTCCGCATCGAACACAGCGAGGCCAGCCTCTACCTGTGGGCAACACGGGACGAGTCCTGCTGGCAGACGGTGGCCCACCTCGCCGAACTCGGCATCCTGGTGGCACCGGGCGACTTCTACGGCGAGGCGGGCGAGAAGTTCGTACGCGTGGCCTTCACGGCGACGGACGAGCGGGTCCGCGCGGCCGTGGAACGCCTGACGGCGTAACCGGCCGGCAAAGCCGACGGGGTCCAGGGAACTCCCTGGACCCCGTCGCCGTAGAGGTCGACGACCGCCGGCCTCAGCGGAGCGGCAGCCCCTTGACCGGCAGGTCCGCCGTCGGCGCCCCACCCTTCGTCACGGTGGACGCGGTGTCCCCGAGGACACCCCCCGCGGTTCCGGCCGCGTCGCCCGCGACCTGCTGCGCCGCGGGCGCCGCCTTCTTCACGGCACCGCCGCCGGTCTTGCCCGCGACAGAAGTGACGTTCTGGGCCGCACTGTCGGCGGCGTTACCGACGTGTGCCCCGTCCAGTGCGGTCAGGCCGCCCAGGTTCGGGGTGGCCGCCGGCAGAGTGGCCGCACCGGCGGAGCCGGCCGCACCGACCCCGGCTGCCGCTCCCGCTGCGACAAGCAGTGCGGCACGGGCGATCCGGCGGGTCAGAGGGAGGGACATGATGCTCCATTCGACGGGAGGGAACGGTGATGTGTCCGGGCTCGGACACGCCGTGACTACCGCTCGAGGCCGACGAAGGTTGCGGAGGCAAAAGGTAAAGAATGGATAACGCATCGCATTATCGTTTGTGGATAAAAACGGGCAAAGAACGCCCGTCCGAAATCGTGCAGAATCCTTACGGCCCTTGATTTCCATGGGTTCCCGGAAACCCGTCGAACCTCACCGGAAAACCTGGGCCCTGCCCGGCCGCGCAACCCGGCGGGGGGATCCCCCGCACTACTGTCCGGTCACGATCCGGACCGCCCCCACGGACTGCTCGGCGCCGCCGGCCCCCTGTGACCCGGCCGTCCGCCACGCGTCGCCGCCGTTCCCGGCGTGCCATTCCCGCCCCGCGTACGCCACCCGCTGGATGTGCAGCGCGGAGGAGTTGGCTACCGCCCAGTGCGCCAGCTGCCAGCCCCGCTCCTGCTCGCTCCGCCCGGCCGTGTCCTGCTTCGTGCCCTGCGGCACCGGCACGGTCACCGTCCGGCCGTGCGCGGACGAGGTCACGCTCGGCGACGGCGACGGCGACGGCACGGCCGTACCGCCCACCGTGGCCCCCGTCTCTTGCAGCGCGTCCCGCCCGAAGTCCCGTACCAGCGCGGCCCGCACCGCGTCCGGACCCGTCCCCGTGGCCGTGCGCGCCGGCCGCCCGTCGCAGGTCAGCGTGGCCGCGGCCTGCCCGGTCAGCGCGGCGGAGAGCAGTGCGGCGTCCGGCTCGTGCTTGGCGTACGCCTCCGGATAGCCGCTGCGCTGCACCTCCTGGGCCGCCTCGGTCAGCGGCAGGTCGGTGTAGTTGTGCACCCGCGCCAGGTGGGCGTAGAAGATGCCCGCCGCGTACGCCGGGTCCATGATCTGCTGCTCGGTGCCCCAGCCCTGCGAGGGCCGCTGCTGGAACAGGCCCAGCGAATCCCGGTCGCCGTGCTGGATGTTGCGCAGCCCCGACTCCTGGAGCGCGGTTGCGATCGCGATCGTCACGGCCCGCTCCGGCATCCCGCGCCCGGTGCCGACGGCGGCGATCGTCGCCGCGTTCACCGCCTGCTCCGGCGTGAACTCGTACGAGGTCCCGTCGCCCGAGCGCGAGACCACTTTGCAGCCGCGCGCACCCGCGCCCCCAGTCACGTACTGGATCACGAGGTAACCGGCGACGCCGGACAGGACCAACAGGGCCGCACCGATACGGAAGAAACGGCCGCGACGCTTGGGACGGGTGGGGGACGGCTCTGGCACGCGTACAAGGTACTGGAGCCCTTTGACGCCCTCACCAGGGGTGGGCATGTACACGCACTGCCTCCACAATCCGCCCCGCCGAGCGGCACGCTGGCAGGATCCGGAGGGCACCGCCTAGGGTCGGGAACATGGCCGACACCTCGCTTGACCTCACGCTGGACGCCGCCGCGCTCACCGCGCAGCTCGTCGACTTCCCCTCCGAGAGCGGCACCGAGAAGCCCCTCGCCGACGCGATCGAGACCGTGCTGCGCGCCCTGCCGCACCTCACCGTCGACCGGTACGGCAACAACGTGGTCGCCCGCACGAACCTGGGCCGCGCGGAGCGGGTCATCCTGGCCGGCCACATCGACACCGTGCCGATCGCCGGCAACGTGCCCTCGCGTCTGGACGAGGACGGCGTGCTGTGGGGCTGCGGCACCTGCGACATGAAGTCCGGCGTGGCGGTGCAACTGCGCATCGCGGCGACGGTCCCCGCCCCCAACCGCGACCTGACCTTCGTCTTCTACGACAACGAGGAGGTCGCCGCCGACCTCAACGGCCTCAAGCACGTCGCCGAGGCCCACCCCGAGTGGCTGACGGGCGACTTCGCGGTCCTGCTGGAGCCCTCCGACGGCCAGGTCGAGGGCGGCTGCCAGGGCACCCTGCGCGTGCTGCTGAAGACCAGCGGCGAGCGGGCCCACTCCGCGCGCGGCTGGATGGGCTCCAACGCCATCCACGCGGCGGCCCCCATCCTGGCCCGGCTGGCCTCCTACGAGCCCCGCTGGCCGGTGATCGACGGCCTGGAGTACCGCGAGGGCCTGAACGCGGTGGGCATCAGCGGGGGAGTGGCGGGCAATGTCATCCCCGACGAGGCCGTGGTCACGGTCAACTTCCGCTACGCCCCCGACCGCACCGAAGAGGAGGCGATCGCGCACGTCCGCGAGGTGTTCACGGACTGCGGCGTGACGGAGTTCGTGGTCGACGACCACAGCCCCGGCGCGCTGCCCGGCCTCTCCCACCCGGCCGCCGCGGCCTTCATCGAGGCGGTGGGCGGCACCCCGCAGCCCAAGTACGGCTGGACCGACGTCTCCCGCTTCTCCGCGCTCGGCGTTCCGGCGGTCAACTACGGCCCCGGCAACCCGCACTTGGCGCACAAGCGGGACGAACGGGTCGAGGTGGCGAAGATCCTGGCGGCCGAGGAGCGCCTGCGGGACTGGCTCACCGCGTAAGGACTGAGTAAGAACGTTGCGCGGGCCGCATACGGCGCACGCATGCCGGACATACATATGTCCCCCCTCCGTAACCTGCATGGATCTACGCTGAGGTCGAAATACCCGCAAGCGGAGGGAGCGCACATGCCTACCGGCAACCCCGAGGGGAAGAAGGTGCCGCCGGACGAGCAGCGGCTCGGACCGGTCCTCCGACGGCGGGCACAGGTGACGGCCAGCACGACCGACCAGCGGCTGCTGGACGAGCGGGCCCCCACGGACTGGGTCCACACCGACCCGTGGCGGGTCCTGCGCATCCAGTCGGAGTTCATCGAGGGCTTCGGCACGCTGGCCGAACTCCCGCCCGCGATCAGCGTGTTCGGCTCGGCGCGTACGCCGGTGGACTCGTCGGAGTACGACGCCGGGGTGCGGCTCGGGCGCGGGCTGGTGGAGGCCGGCTGGGCGGTGATCACGGGCGGTGGCCCGGGCGCGATGGAGGCGGCGAACAAGGGCGCGTGCGAGGCGGGCGGCATCTCGGTGGGCCTGGGCATCGAGCTGCCCTTCGAGCAGGGTCTGAACCCCTACGTCGACATCGGCCTCAACTTCCGCTACTTCTTCGTACGGAAGATGATGTTCGTGAAGTACGCGCAGGGCTTCGTCGTCCTGCCCGGCGGCCTCGGCACCCTCGACGAACTCTTCGAGGCCCTCACCCTCGTCCAGACCCAGAAGGTCACCCGCTTCCCGATCGTCCTCTTCGGCAGCGAGTACTGGGGCGGCCTGGTGACCTGGCTGCAGAACACCCTGGTGGCCCAGGGCAAGGCCTCGGAGAAGGACCTCCTCCTCTTCCACGTGACGGACGACGTGGAAGAAGCGGTCGCCCTGGTCTCGAAGGAAGCGGCCCGCTAGCGCGGCGCTCAGGCACCCCACCCCAGGGGGCGAAGCCCGCTGGGGTGGTCAGGCCAGGCCCCGGCGCGCCACGGCAGGAGGGCGGTGGCCGGCGATCGAGGCCACCATGTCCAGGATCTGCCGGGTCTCGGCCACCTCGTGAACCCGGTACACCTGCGCCCCCAGCCACATGGACACCGCCGTCGTGGCCAACGTACCGAGCAGCCGCTCCTTCACCGGCCGGTCCAACGTCTCGCCCACGAAGTCCTTGTTGGACAGCGACACCAGCACAGGCCACCCCGTGGCGACCATCTCGTCCAGCCGCCGCGTCGCCTCCAGACTGTGCCGCGTGTTCTTCCCGAAGTCGTGACCGGGGTCGATCAGCACCGACTCCCGCGGCACCCCCAGCGACACCGCCCGCTCCGCCAGCCCCACGGTCACCTTCAGGATGTCGGCCATGACGTCGTCGTACGCCACCCGATGCGGCCGCGTACGGGGCTCCACACCGCCCGCATGCGTGCAGACCAGCCCCACGCCGTACCGCGCCGCGACCTCCGCCAGCCCGGGATCGACACCACCCCACGCGTCGTTCAGCAGATCCGCACCCGCCTCGCACACCGCCTCGCCGACCTCGGCCCGCCAGGTGTCCACGCTGATGATCACGTCCGGGAACCGCCGCCGTACCTCCGCGACGAAGCCGACGGTCCGCCGCGCCTCCTCCTCGGCCGTGACCTCCTCGCCCGGTCCGGCCTTCACCCCGCCGATGTCGATGATCGCGGCGCCCTCGGCCACCGCCTGCTCCACGCGGGCCAGCGCCGGCTCGTCGGTGAACGTGGCCCCCTGGTCGTAGAAGGAGTCCGGGGTCCGGTTGACGATCGCCATGATCACCGGTTCGTGCGGCCCGAATTCCCGCTTGCCCAGCCTGAGCATCCGCTGTGACCTCTTCTCGTACATCCCGCGTGCGTCCCGCGGTACGGCCGCCTGGGCCGCCTGTGACCCTAACTGTCAGACTCGCATGGCACGATCGGAGCCAGACACATTTGGCGCCCGGCACAGCGTCCGGGACATCGAGCGTGGGGACTTCTGGCGATGGTGATGTTCTTGTTCCTGGTCGTCGCGCTGGCCGTCGTGGTCGCCGCGGTGACCCTCGCCGTGATCGGCGGTGGGGAGAGCACCCCGCTGCCCGAGGCGGCACCGGAGCGGCTCCAGGACCCGCTGCCCCCGGACCGCCCGGTCGACAGGGCGGACGTGGAGAGCCTCCGCTTCCCGCTCGCCCCGCGCGGCTACCGCATGGCCGACGTGGACGACGCCCTCGGCCGCATCGCCGCCGAACTCGCCGAGCGGGACGCGCGGATCGCCGACCTGGAGTCCGCGCTGGCCGGCGCCAGAGCCGCCGCCGCGCACGTCCGCATGGACAAGGGTGAGGGCGACCGTCCGGAGGAAGTGCGATGAGCGACGGAACCGCCCTCGCGGGCCCCGACGGCGCCCTGCGCTGCCCCTGGGCCCTGTCCACCGAGGACTACGTGACGTACCACGACGAGGAGTGGGGCCGCCCGGTCCACGGCGACGACGCCCTCTTCGAGCGGATCAGCCTGGAGGCCTTCCAGTCGGGCCTGTCCTGGATCACCATCCTGCGCCGCCGCCCCGGTTTCCGCGCGGCCTTCGCCGGTTTCCGGATCGAGAAGGTCGCCGCCTTCACCGACGAGGACCGCGACCGGCTGCTGGCCGACCCGGGCATCATCCGCAACCGCGCCAAGATCGACGCGACCCTCGCCAACGCGCGCGTGCTCGCCGACTGGGCCGAGGGCGAGCTGGACGAGCTGATCTGGTCCCACGCCCCCGACCCCGCCGGCCGCCCGGCCCCGAAGACCCTCTCCGACGTCCCCGCCGTCACCACGGAGTCCACGGCCCTGTCGAAGACCCTGAAGAAGCGGGGCCTGAGATTCATCGGCCCGACGACGGCGTACGCCCTGATGCAGGCGTGCGGGCTGGTGAACGACCACCTGGCAAGGTGCGCCATGCGTGCTTCCGGCGCACCTGCCCGCTAGCCGCCCACCTGCCCGCCGGCCGCTCAGCTGCCTGCTCAGCGGCCCAGGTACTTCGGCTTCTCCTTGTTCACGAACGCCTGCACCGCGATCGCGTGGTCCTCGGACCGTCCCGCGCGGGTCTGGAGTTCGTCCTCCTTCTCCAGGGTCTCGGCGAGGGAGTGCGTGAGGCCGTAGGCCACCGCCTCCTTGAGCGCCGCGTACGCCACCGTCGGCCCCTCGGCCAGCGCCCGCGCCACCTTCTCGGCCTCGGCGCGCAGCTCCGCCGCGGGCACCAGCCGGTTGGCGATGCCCAGCTCCAGGGCGTCCTGGGCGCTGATGCTGCGCGGGAAGAGCAGCAGGTCGGCGGCGCGGCCGGGCCCGACCACGCGCGGCAGCGTCCAGGAGACGCCGGAGTCGGCGGTGAGCGCGACGCCCGCGAAGGACGTGTTGAAGGAGGCCGTCTCGGCCACGATCCGGTAGTCGGCGGTGAGCGCGAAGCCGAAGCCCGCCCCGGCCGCGACGCCGTTCACCGCCGCGACCACCGGCTTGGGCGCCCCGGCCAGCGCCCTCACGATCGGGTTGTAGTGCTCCTTGACCGTGCTCATCGTCTGCCCGGCCCCGGTCTCCCGGTCGGCGGCGAGCAGCCCGATGTGCTCCTTGAGGTCCTGGCCCACGCAGAACGCCCGGTCCCCGGCGGCGGTCAGCAGGATCGCCCGTACGGCGGTGTCGCCGGCCGCGGATTCCGCAGCCTCCCGGAGAGCGACCTTGGTCTCGATGTTCAGCGCGTTCATCGCCTCGGGGCGGTTCAGCGTGATCGTCGCGAGTCCGTCGCTCACCTCGTAGAGCACGGTGTCGGCCATGGGGTATCCCCTCCGGTGTCGCCGCTGGTGACGTACCGGGCGGTACGTCCCTGTCTGAAGGACAGCATGGCGGAGATCACCGTCCAGGGAACGAACCGGACGTGTGACCTGCGTCAAAGAAAACCGGAGCGGATGCGGGGGAGCCGCTTCCGTGCGGCGGCGCAGTATCGCAGTCACATCCCCGAATTGGGTGGTTTTGCTCGCGCGCGTTGCCCAAGCGATGCCTACCGATGTTGGTCATCGGGTCCTGAGATGCGGGATAATGGCTTGGAAGCAATGTGTTCGATGCCGGTGTCGCGTGTCCGAGTCGGATCGCGGCTGCCCTCCCGGGGGCCGTCGGCAGACGATGAGCTGGTTTCAGGAAGGGGAACGAGCATGGCGGCCATGAAGCCGCGGACGGGCGACGGCCCGCTCGAGGTGACCAAGGAGGGGCGGGGCATCGTCATGCGCGTTCCGCTCGAAGGCGGCGGTCGACTCGTTGTCGAGCTGACCCCTGACGAGGCCGAGGCGCTCGGCGACGCCCTGAAGAAGGTCGTCGTCTGACGCGCCAGCGACCCCAACCTTCCGGCTGCCCCGGCATCGCATGCGGTGCCGGGGCAGCCGTTTTCCCAGGCTCCGCCGACCCCGGACCCCCGGGGTCACCCCTTGGCGGGGCTCACCGCTTGACGGCGCACAGCAGCCCGTCGCCCACGGGTATCAGCGACGTCACCAGCTCCTGGCTCTCGCGCACCGTGCGCAGCAGCTCCCGCAGCTTCAGCACCTCGGTGGGCTGCGGACCGGAGTCGACGGTACGGCCGCCCGCGAAGACGCCCTCGAAGACCACCAGGCCGCCCGGACGCAGCAGACGCAACGATTCAGCGAGGTAATCCGGGTACTCCTGCCGGTCGCCGTTGCAGAAGACCAGGTCGTATCCGGCGTCCGCGAGCCGCGGCAGCACGTCCAGGGCCCGGCCCGGGATGAACCGGGCCCGGTTGCTGGCGAAGCCGCAGGCACGGAAGGCCTGGCGGGCGAACTGCTGGTGCTCGGGCTCCGGGTCGACGGTGGTGAGGACCCCGTCCGGGCGCATTCCGTGCAGCAGGTGGATTCCGGAGACCCCGCAGCCGGTCCCGATCTCCGCGACCGCCTTCGCGTCCACGGAGGCGGCGAGCACCCGCAGCGCGGAGCCCGTGCCGGGCGCCACCGAGCGCAGCCCTGCCTCGCGGGCCCGGTCGCGGGCCCAGCGCAGCGCTTCGTCCTCGGCGACAAAGGCGTCGGCGAACGCCCAGCTCGTCTGCCGGTTGCCGGTAATGACCCTCTCCCGTCCCCATGATTGCCTCGGCGTGACTGTATCCGTTGGCGCCGGGAACCCGCAGATGGGACCGGGCGTTTATAGGGATGAGACGGTGGCCGGGGACGCGACGGGGGGTAAGAGGTGGAACAGGACGCCGAGCAAGTGCTGACGCAGCCGCATGAGCTGTATCAGCACGTATCAAATTCTCGTAAAACCGCTTATCCAGAGCTAACGGGCGAGGTGGCTATGGTAGGGGCTCCACTGGACACCACCAGAGCCGACAGGGGAGGTGCGGCTGCGCCCGAAGACCGGGGAGGAGTGCTGCGGCGCTTCCTCGGGTCGGTGGGCAGGCCGAAATCCGTGACCGACACCGTTGCTGACCACCACGCCGGAGTCGCCGCAGGCGACGCCCAGACCGCGACCTTCTCCACCGACGCGGACGGGCAGGCATGGACTCCGCCCACCTGGGAGGAGATCGTCAGCACGCACAGCGGCCGGGTCTACCGGCTCGCCTACCGCCTCACGGGCAACCAGCACGACGCCGAGGACCTCACCCAGGAGGTCTTCGTCCGCGTCTTCCGCTCCCTGTCCACGTACTCGCCGGGCACCTTCGAGGGCTGGCTGCACCGCATCACCACGAACCTCTTCCTGGACATGGTCCGTCGCAAGCAGCGCATCCGCTTCGACGCCCTCGGCGAGGACGCGGCCGAGCGGCTGGCCAGCAAGGAACCCAACCCGCAGCAGCTCTTCAACGACGCCCACTTCGACGCCGACGTCCAGCAGGCCCTGGACACCCTCGCGCCCGAGTTCCGCGCCGCCGTCGTCCTGTGCGACATCGAGGGACTGTCGTACGAGGAGATCGCCGCGACCCTCGGCGTCAAGCTCGGCACGGTCCGCTCCCGTATCCACCGTGGCCGCTCCCAGCTCCGCAAGGCCCTGGCGCACCGCTCCCCGGAGGCCCGTGCGGCCGAGCGGCGCTCGTTCATGGCCCGTGTCCCCGCTCTGGGGGGAGGGGGCGCGACGGCGTGAGCGACACACGGCCAAAACCTGCCGAGGCACATCTCGCAGAGCAGCATCTGGGAGACCGGCTCTCCGCCCTGGTGGACGGGGAGCTGAGTCATGACTCGCGCGAGCGCGTCCTCGCCCACCTGGCCACCTGCGCCCGGTGCAAGGCGGAGGCGGACGCCCAGCGCCGGCTGAAGAACGTGTTCGCGGAGGCGGCCCCGCCGCCGCCTTCCGAGAGCTTCCTGGCCCGCCTCCAGGGGCTGCCCGGCGGAGGCGACCTGGACGGCGGCGGTACGCCCACGTCCGGGGGCGGCCTCTTCGGACGGGGCCCCGACGCCGGGGTCTTCGGCGTGCGGCGCGAAGAGCGCTTCGAGTTCGGTTACGTGCCCGTCGGCTCGCACTCCGTCGCAGCCGCCCCCGCGTCCGCCGAGCGCGGCTTCCGCATACACCCCGTCGGCCGCCCGGACACCGACCGCCCCGCCTCGCGCGGGCTGCGGTTCGCGTTCGTCGCCGCAGGCGCGGTGTCGCTGGCCGCCGTCGCCCTCGGCGGCGTGACCACCGGCATCCCCAGCGACACAACCGCGGACGCCCGCAGCGCCTCCGAGAACGGCAGCAATGCCGTCCCGGCGCGGTCCGCGGGCACCGGCAGCGGCGCGGCCACGCCCGACACCCAGCGCCGCCGGCCCGTGGGACCGCAGCTCGCCCAGGGCAGCTCCCTACTCGGCCAGACGCCGATGCCGCCGACCACGATGTCCGCGCCGCTGGTCCCCGGCGTGCCGGCCCCCGGGCAGGCGCCCGGCGTCGTACACGACCTCACCGCGCCGGTGCTGGCCGGTGCGGCGGCGGTGTCCCCGCTGATACGCCCGCTGACCGAGAACGCGCCGTTCCCGCCGGCCTCGTGGGCCAAGTCCCACGGGCTGATCGGCCTCGGCCTGCCGTCCGCCCCCGTCCCCGAACAGGCCTCCGCTCCCACCGCCTCCCCGTCCCTGCCGCCCGCCACCTCCCACCCGGCTCCCTGACCGGCCTCTGCGCCCCGGCCGGCGAACCTGGTTGAATCCTGTGAACGCCGTGCCCGTGGTGACGACCCGGGCGCGCAGTCACGTTCCGCGGCCACCGCCCCAGCGGGGGGCCGTGGCCAGCCGTGGGGAGAGCATGAACGAGGGCAACCCGTCGGAAGAGGCGCCGGCGCGGGTGACGTCGGAGGGCACCGTGGGGGCTGCGGCCCCGGGCGCAGGCCATGAGGAGCCGGGCGACTTCGAGTTGGCACGTCCGGAAACCGCTCCGGAAACCGCTCCGCAGCCCGCGACAGGGCCCGCGACGGGGGCCGAGGGCCCCGACGGCGACTTCGAGCTGCCGAGGCCCGTGTCGGCCGGTTCGAGCGGCGCGGAGGCGCTTCGCGCGCAGACGGCCGGGGCCGGGGTGGAGTCCGGTGCCGCCGCATCCGTGTCCACGGAGGCGGCAGAGGCCGCCGGGGCTGTCGCCGAGGGGGCCGTCGTTTCGACGCCCGCCGGTGCGGAGGCCGCCGTGGAGGACGCCAACCCCGCCGCGCCTGCCGGGCGCCCCAAGCCCTTGCACGACCCCGACCCCTACGGAACCCCGCCGTACGGTGAGCCGGGCCCCTGGGCCCCCGCGCCGCCCGTCCAGCACCCCGGGGCGACTCCGGCCCAGGGCACGCCCCTCCCGCCGCAGGCGATGGCACCCGTGGCTCCCGCCGCGCCCGTGCCGGCTGCGGCACCGGCACCGGTACCCGCCCCCGCCCCCGTCGCCCTGCCCGCACCCGCGCAGGGTGCCCCAGGCGACCCCTGGCAGCGTTACGACCCCTGGGCCGTACCGCCCGGCGCCGGGCAGGCGCCCCTCGGTCCCGCCGCGCCCCTCCAGCAGACCGGGGCCCGGGTGCTCACGGACGCGGAGCGCAAGCGCCGCACGACGCGGTTCCTGCTCGGCTGGGCCCTGGTCATCGCCCTCGTGTCCGGCGGCCTCGGCGGGCTGCTGGGCGCCTACGCCGAGCACGAGGGCCTGGGCGACGTACACCTGCCGCAGGCCGGGAAGGTGCCCGCCGGCCGGGCGCCCGACAGCGTGGCCGGGATAGCCGCCCGGGCGCTGCCCAGCGTCGTCACGCTGCACGTCAAGGGCAGCGACGAGGAGGGCACCGGCACCGGCTTCGTCCTCGACACGCGCGGGCACATCCTCACCAACAACCACGTCGTCCAGCCCGCCGGGTCAGGCGGCGAGATATCGGTGACGTTCAGCAGCGGCGACACCGCCAAGGCGAAGGTCGTCGGCCGGGACAGCGGCTACGACCTCGCCGTCGTCCAGGTCAGCGGTGTCCGGGGGCTCACCCCCATACCGCTCGGCAACTCCGACGGCGTCCAGGTCGGCGACCCCGTCGTCGCCATCGGCGCCCCCTTCGACCTGGCCAACACGGTCACCTCCGGCATCATCAGCGCCAAGGAGCGCCCCATCACGGCCGGCGGGGAGAAGGGCGACGGGAGCGATGTGTCGTACGTCGACGCGCTGCAGACCGACGCCCCCATCAACCCCGGCAACTCGGGCGGCCCGCTGCTCGACGCCCGGGCCCAGGTCATCGGCATCAACTCGGCCATCCGCTCCGCCGACAGCGGCTCCGACTCCGAGACCGGCCAGGCCGGTTCCATCGGCCTCGGCTTCGCCATACCGATCAACCAGGCCAAGCGCGTCGCCGAGGAACTGATCAACAAGGGCCACGCCACCCACCCCGTGATAGGCGTCACACTCGACATGGGCTACACCGGCGACGGCGCCCGTATCGACACCAAGAGCGCCAACGGCGGCCCCGCGGTGATCACCGGCGGCCCCGGCGAACGGGCCGGTCTCAAGGCCGGTGACGTCATCACGGAGGTCGACGGGCAGCGCGTCCACACCGGCGAGGAGCTGATCGTCAAGATCCGTGCCCACCGGCCCGGCGACCGGCTGCGGCTGACCGTCGAACGCGATGGCGCAGAACGGACAGTCTCCCTCGCGCTGGGTGCGTCGGAGCAGAACTGACAGAAGTCTCACCTCGGGACGCTACCGGTCGGACAGGAACGCCGGGTACCGTTGAGCGACCGTGGAGATCACACTGGGAGCGTCAGGTGTTCAATGACATAGGGCCACTCGAGCTGGTCACCATCATTGTGCTCGCTGTGCTCGTCTTCGGTCCGGACAAGCTCCCGAAGATGATCCAGGACGTCACGCGTACGATCCGCAAGATCCGCGAGTTCTCGGAGAGCGCCAAGAACGACATCCGCAGCGAACTGGGTCCCGAGTTCAAGGACTTCGAGTTCGAGGACCTCAACCCCAAGACGTTCATCCGCAAGCAGCTGGACAACGACGAGCTGGGGTTGAAGGAGATCCGCAACGGCTTCGACCTGAAGAAGGAGATGGCCGAGGTCACCGACGCCGTCAACGGCCGGGACAGTGACTCGTCGTCCGCTTCTTCGCCCGCGTCGTCTTCTCCGTCTGTGTCGTCTTCGTCGTCCGGCGGGCGCCTCGACATGACCAAGAAGCCCGAAGAGCCCGCCAAGGACGACCGCCCGTCCTTCGACGCGGACGCGACCTGATCCGCCGTACAGGTCCCAGCCGCACCCACTGACGACCAGCGCACGCCCCCCGGCCCCGACACGCGGGCCGGGGGGCGTGCGTGACGCGTTTCATAGCGTGCGCCCGCCGCACCCGGCCTGAACAAGCCGTCCGTGCGACCATGCGCCCGGCGGTTTCCCTGCTGCTCTCAGCAGTGTGGATATGCTGCCGAGTTGTTGTGCGGACCGGACGAGTACGCCCGAAGGGGGGCGGGCACCCCGGTCCGACGAGAGCGAGGAGGCGTCCGGGCAGATGGAGACGACAAGTCGGGTGGGTGCGCAGGCGCCGGCCGCGGAGGGCGGACAACAGCTCCCCTCCGCCTGGCGCACGGTCGACGGCTATCTGCAGGCGCCCTTTTCCTGGTACGGCCTCGACGAGGCCTTCACGGGGCCGCGTTGGCTGATGCAGGTCGGCACGGCGGCCGACGGCGCGGTGGAGCACGGGTCGATCGGGCACGGTGACGAGCCGACCGTGCGCAACGAGTCCGCGTCCGCGGAGGAGCCGCGGGAGAAGTTCGCCGTCGTGGTGACCGTGCCGGCGAACCCGTCCCGGCGCAGCGCCGACGGTACGGGGCTGCTGGAGGCGACGTCGGTGTCCTCGGCGGCGTGGCTGGCCGGCGTGGGGCTGCTGTCGTTCACCTGGCCCGGCCAGATGGACCACAGCCTGCGCGACGACTGGCTGGACCAGCAGACGGAGACGGCGTGGGCTCTGGCCGACGACCTCGAGGGGCCGGAGTGGTCCAGGCTCTCGCTGCCGGTGGACGGGGTGGCGACCTCGTTCCACTACCGGGAGTGGGAGTTCGGCTGGGTGCTCGCCGGTACCACCGGGGCGGGCGTGCACCTGGGGGCGTACGGGCGGGGGATGAGCGCCTACGGGGTCGGGTTCGCCGTGGTGAAGGACATCGCCTCGTACGCATGAGTGCCCGCGCATGAGAAAAGGGGCGCCGTGATGCCGGCGCCCCTCCGCTGTGTGCGGGCTCAGAACCTGTTCTGCGGGCTCAGAACCTGTTCTGCGGGCTCAGAACTTGTTCTTCGGCGTGATCCCCAGCGACAGGCCCGACAGGCCGCGCTGGCGACCGCCCAGCTTGCCCGCGATCGCGCGCAGCGCCGAACCCGCCGGGGACTCCGGGTCGGTCAGGACGACCGGCTTGCCCTCGTCGCCGCCCTCGCGCAGGCGGACGTCGATCGGGATGGAGCCGAGGACGGGGACGGACGTGCCCGTCGTACGGGTCAGGCCGTCCGCCACCAGCTGGCCGCCGCCCGTACCGAAGACGTCGACCATCTCGCCGCAGTGCGGGCAGGGCAGGCCGGACATGTTCTCGACCACGCCGACGATCTTCTGGTGGGTCTGCACGGCGATGGCGCCGGCGCGCTCGGCGACCTCGGCCGCGGCCTGCTGCGGGGTCGTCACGACCAGGATCTCGGCGTTCGGGACCAGCTGGGCGACGGAGATCGCGATGTCACCGGTGCCGGGCGGCAGGTCCAGCAGCAGGACGTCCAGGTCGCCCCAGTACACGTCCGCCAGGAACTGCTGCAGCGCGCGGTGCAGCATCGGGCCGCGCCAGACGACCGGCGCGTTGCCCGGGGTGAACATGCCGATCGAGATGACCTTCACGCCGTACGCCGACGGCGGCATGATCATGTTCTCGACCTGGGTGGGACGGCCGTCCGCGCCCAGCATCCGCGGCACGCTGTGGCCGTAGATGTCGGCGTCCACGACACCGACCTTCAGGCCGTCCGCGGCCATCGCCGCGGCGAGGTTCACGGTCACCGAGGACTTGCCGACGCCGCCCTTGCCGGACGCGACCGCATACACCCGGGTGAGGCTGCCCGGCTTGGCGAAGGGGACCTCGCGTTCGGCCTGGCCGCCACGCAGCGCCGTCGCCAGCTCCTTGCGCTGCTCGTCGCTCATCACGTCCAGCGTGACGTCGACGCGGGTGACGCCCTCGACCCGGGAGACCGCGTCGGTGACACGCTGGGTGATCGTGTCACGCATCGGGCAGCCGGAGACCGTGAGGTACACGGTGACCGCGACCGCTCCGTCCACGCCGATCTCCACCGATTTGACCATCCCCAGTTCGGTGATGGGTCGGTTGATCTCGGGGTCGTTCACCGTCGCCAGCGCCTCGCGCACCGCGTCTTCCGTAACCATAAAGACGATGGTACGGCGCTGTACTGGGCCTGTGGGTAGCCCCTCAGCGGTCGTCTGCGTCACGTCCCTGAGTCCGTTCCGCCCGCTCTGCCGGGAATACGACGTGGCCGGGATGCCCGTCGCCGCGCCTCCGTTCCTCCAGTTCCTTGAGCACGTCCTGGAGTTCCGAGCGGATCCAGTCGCGGGTGGCCACCTCGCCGAGGCCCGTGCGCAGCGTGGCGATCTCCCGGGTCAGGTACTCGGTGTCGGCGATGGACCGCTCGTTCTGCTTGCGGTCCTGTTCGAGGTTGACCCGGTCCCGGTCGTCCTGCCGGTTCTGCGCGAGCAGGATCAGCGGGGCCGCGTACGAGGCCTGGAGGGACAGCATCAGCGTCAGGAAGATGAACGGGTAGTTGTCGAAGCGCAGGGCGGCCGGCGCGAAGATGTTCCAGACCACCCACAGGATGATGACGACCGTCATCCAGACGATGAAGCGGCCCGTGCCCAGGAAGCGGGCGATCCGCTCCGACAGCCGCCCGAAGGCCTCCGGGTCCCACTCGGGCAGGAGCCGGCGCCGGGGCGGGCGCGGCTGGTCCAGGCGGGGCGTGCGCGGCCGGGTGGCCGCCGTGGCGCCCACCGGGGTGCGCTCGCGGGTGCTCTCGCGCTCAGGAGCCATGGGTGCTCGCCCCCTCGTCGGCCGCCCCGGCCTCCTCGTTCAGGTGGAACTCCGTCTCCCGCCAGTCCTCGGGCAGCATGTGGTCGAGGACGTCGTCCACGGTCACCGCGCCGAGCAGCGACCCGGACTCGTCCACCACGGGCGCGGCGACCATGTCGTACGTGGCGAAGAACCCGGCGATCACGGGCAGGGTGGCGTCGGGGGCCAGGGTCTGCAGATCGTCGTCGACGAGCCCGCTGACCAGGCTGTACGGCGGGTCGCGCAGCAGCCGCTGGAAGTGGACGGTGCCCAGGTACTTGCCGGTCGGGGTCTCGTCGGGCGGGCGGCAGACGTAGACCTGGGCGGCGAGCGCGGGGGACAGGTCGGGGTTGCGGACCCGGGCGAGCGCGTCGGCGACGGTGGCGTCCGGGCGCAGCACGATCGGCTCGGTGGTCATCAGACCGCCCGCGGTGTGCTCCTCGTACGACATCAGGCGCCGCATGTCGGCCGCGTCGTCGGGCTGCATCAGGCTCAGCAGCCGCTCCTTGTCGTCCTCCGGCAGCTCGGAGAGCAGGTCGGCGGCGTCGTCCGGGTCCATGGCCTCCAGGACGTCCGCCGCGCGCTCCTCCTTCAGCTTGCCGAGGATCTCGATCTGGTCGTCCTCGGGCAGCTCCTCCAGTACGTCGGCCAGGCGGTCGTCGTCCAGGGCGGCGGCGACCTCGGCGCGCCGCTTGGGGGAGAGGTGGTGCAGGACGTTGGCCAGGTCGGCGGGGCGCAGCTGCTCGAAGGTGGCGAGCAGGCTCTCGGCGCCCTGTCCGTGCTCCTCCAGCGAGAACCCGGTGACGGCGGACCACTCGGCGGTCAGCGTCTCGCCCTTGGCACGCCGGAACGCGCCGGCCTTCTTGCCCTTGCGGACGAAGACCCGGTCGACCTCCCAGTCCCGGCGGGCGGGCAGCTGCTGCACGGACACGTCGAGGACGGTGACCTCCTCGCCGGTCTCCACCAGCTTCACGCGCCGGTCCAGCAGCTCGCCGAAGACCAGCCGCTCGGTGGGCCGCTGCTCGAAGCGGCGCACGTTCATGACGCCGGTGGTGATGACCTGGCCGGACTCGATGCCGGTCACCCGGGTCATCGGCAGGAAGATACGGCGCCGGGTGGACAGCTCGACGACCAGCCCGAGCACGCGCGGGGGCCGCCGGCCGACCCGCAGCATGACGACCACATCGCGCACGCGGCCCACCTGGTCGCCGTTCGGATCGAAGACGGGGACCCCGGCGAGGTGCGAGACGAAGATCCGGGGGGCGCCGGCTGCCATGACTGTGCCTTCTTTGCATGGAGTTCGTGTGGATTGCTCAGATGTGACCGCTCGGGTGCGCTTCAGGCTAGCCCGTCCTGATCGGATACGCCCTGGTGAGCGGTCCGGACGGACTGGCTCCGCCGGGCGGACCGGGCCCCGGTACGCTGCCGTACGCCATTCGGGAAACCCCCTCGGGCACCCCTCAGGAAACCTCAGGTAACCCCTCAGAAAGGTCAGCCGCCTGTGACCTCGATTCCGCAGGGCCGTAACCGCCGGACCGCACTGGTGACCGCCGTGTGCGCGCTCGCCGTGACGGGAACGGCCGTGCTGACGGGGTGCGGCGGCAGCGACGATCCCGACGCGGGCACCAACGGGGTGGGCAAGCTCCCCGCGGACCGGATCCAGGCCAGGACGCGGTCCGCGGCGGTCGGGGCGCCCACGGTGCACCTGTCCGGGACCGTGGTGACCAGCGGTCGTACCTACACCCTCGACATGCGCCTTAAAAGCGACGGCGGGACCGGCTCGGTGACCTCGCAGGGCGGCACGTTCAAGCTGCTGCGGGTGGGCAGGCAGCTGTATGTGAAGGCCGACGCGGCCTTCTGGAACCACGCCGACGGCAAGGGCGACGCCGCGGCGGCGAGCAAGCTCGGCGGCAAGTACGTGAAGGTGCCGCAGGGGGACCCGGCGTACAAGAAGTTCAGCGGCTTCACGGACAAGACCGTCCTCCTCGAAGGTCTGCTGACGCTGCACGGCAAGCTGGCGACGGACGGCCACCACGAGCAGTCCGGGACCCCCACGATCCGCGTCACCGGTGACAAGGGCTCCGGCGGCATCCTCGACGTCTCCCTCCAGGGCACGCCGTATCCGCTCCGCCTGGTGCGGGCCGGAGGCGCGGGGACGCTCAGCTTCTCGGACTGGGGTAAGGACTTCGCCGTCACCGAGCCCGCGACGGGCGAGACGGTGGACTACGGCGAGCAGCTGCCGACGTCCTAGCCGTTCGCTGCTTCGCCCGTCCTGGCTCTTCGCTATTTCGCCTTCCGTCGCTTCGCCAGCAGCTTCGGCAGGCCCGCCGGGATCGGCTGACGCGTGGTCGCCGGGGACGGCAGCGGGCGTTCGGCCAGGCTGTCGTCGGGCAGCGGGGCCGGCGCCCCCGCCGGCACCAGGCGCAGCACCCGGCACTCGCGGGCCCAGCGGGCCGGCATCTCCTCGCCGTCGTGGGCGTTGAGGCGCTTCCCCTTCAGCTCGGTCACCGCCGCCTCCCACTCCGGCGAGCCGGAGCGCAGCTCGGTCACGGTCGCCGGCCAGGTCACCAGCCGGCCGCCCTTGTCCTTGCTGCGCACGGTCACCTCGGCCGGGCCGCCGTCGGTCAGCTCGGGCAGCGGCTGCTCGCCGGGCCCGTCGCCGACCAGGCACACCGCACCCTCGACCCACGCGTGCCACAGCGCACGCGCCGCGGGGGCCCCGGCGCCCCTGACCCAGATGAGGCCGGACTTCTTGGTGGCCTCCTCGATGAGGGCCTGGTCGAGAAGGGCCTGGTCGGGCAGCTCGGTTGTCATGGGTTCAGCCTATCCAGGCCCGCTCACAGCCAGCCGTTGCGCTTCAGCGTGCGGTGGATGCCCAGACACAGGGCCACCGTGATGCCCATGATCACCGGGTAGCCGTACTTCCAGTGCAGCTCGGGCATGTACTTGAAGTTCATGCCGTACACACCGCACACCATCGTCGGTACGGCGATGATCGCTGCCCAGGCGGTGATCTTGCGCATGTCCTCGTTCTGCGCGACGGACGCCTGCGCCAGGTTGGCCTGGAGGATGGAGTTCAGGAGTTCGTCGAAGCCGAGCACCTGCTCCTGCACCCGGGCGAGGTGGTCGGCGACGTCCCGGAAGTACTTCTGGATGTCCGGGTCGATCAGCCGCATCGGCCGCTCACTGAGCAGCTGCATCGGCCGCAGCAGCGGAGCCACCGCCCGCTTGAACTCCAGCACCTCACGCTTGAGCTGGTAGATCCGCGCCGAGTCCACACCACGCGAGACCCCGCCCTTGCGGCCCGGCGAGAAGACCTCGGTCTCCACGTCGTCGATGTCGTCCTGCACCGCGTCCGCGACCGCGATGTACCCGTCCACGACGTGGTCGGCGATCGCGTGCAGCACCGCCGAGGGGCCCTTGGCGAGCAGCTCCGGGTCGTCCTGGAGGCGGTGCCGCAGCGCCCGCAGGGAGCCCTGGCCGCCGTGCCGGACGGTGATGAAGAAGTCCCGCCCGGTGAAGCACATGACCTCGCCGGTCTCGACGACCTCGCTGTTGGCGGTGAGCCGGTCGTGCTCGACGTAGTGGATGGTCTTGAAGACGGTGAAGAGCGAGTCGTCGTACCGCTCCAGCTTCGGCCGCTGGTGCGCCTGCACGGCGTCCTCGACGGCGAGCGGGTGCAGCCCGAACTCGCTGGCGATACCGGCGAATTCGGCCTCGGTCGGCTCGTGCAGACCGATCCACACGAAGCCGCCGTCGCGCCGCACCTGCCGCATGGCCTCCTGCGGGGTCAGCGGCTTGGCGCTCGCCACACGGGCGCCGTCGCGGTAGACGGCACAGTCGACCACGGCCGAGGGCGTGGCGGGGTCGCGCGTGGTGTCGTACGACGCGCTCGTCTCCTTGCGCAGCGACGGGCGGGACGACGGGCGGACGGCGGCGCGCAGGTCACGGATCATCGACATGGGCAGGCTCCTTCGCGGGCGGGCAACGAAAGTGCGCCTGCGACGGGTGGAACTACCCGGAATGAGGACGTCCTGACTGCGGAGGTTTGGCACGTCCACAAAGCGGGGAGCACCGCAACGTCGCGGTGGCGACTTCGCTACTGATGCAGAACTGACGCAGATCAGACAGATCAGGTGAAGCGAAACGAAGTGCTCTTCCGAACGACGATGCGAACGGGGAAAGGTGGCAGCCAGCCGGGAACTACATCAACAGCCGGAAGAGCGAGTGGTACTACCAGGTCGACTTCGATCCATGACAGCCCCACCTCCTCCGGCCGGTCCCTCGTAAGGGAGTCTCATCGGCGTCGGGACTTGACGGCGACGCTTGGCGTGCTGTCCCGAACCACCGGCTCAGCGTAGCAGCAGCCCGAAGTGTCAAGGCGCTGCTTTGCCCGGTACTGACGAGTTCTATGCTCACCGCATGGTTGATGTTCTTCCTCTTGTAGAGGCCCGGTTGAGCACCGCTCTGGGAGAACCGGACGCGCGCGCCGCGGTCACCTTCCTGGGCACGGACCGCATCGAGGTGCTCCGTTTCCAGGAGGGAGACGTCGTCCGCTACGCCACGCTCGGCATGTCCGCGCACCCCATGACGGACCCCACGGCGATGGTGGCCGACCCCGTCAAGGGCCCCCGAGTCGAACTGGTGTTGTCCGTCCGCGCGGGCGTCGCCGACACCGACAAGGTGCTCCGCCCGCTCGCGGTGCTCGCCGCGACGCCGCAGGTGGAGGGCGTCGTGGTGGCCCCGGGCGCGTCCCTGGACGTGGGCGAGCCGCTGTGGCCCGGCGCCCCCTTCACCTCCGTTCTGGTGGCCGAGCCGGGCGGGCTCGTCGAGGATCTGGAACTGGACGACCCGATGGACCCCGTGCAGTTCCTGCCGCTGCTGCCGATGACCCCGAACGAGGCCGCCTGGAAGCGGGTGCACGGCGCCCAGGCCCTCCAGGAGCGCTGGCTGACGAACGGGACGGACCTGAGGGACCCCGCCCGCAAGTCCGTCCCGCTGGACTGATCCGGGATTGCCCCGAGTGAGCAAGCTCACCAACCGTGGCCTGAGCCGGGTCAGTTGACGAAGACCGCGCCGCACCCCGCCCGCCCCTCCGCGCAGTGGTCTGCGCCGGTCGGGTGATCGTCCTTGACGTAACGGTGCAGGGGTAGGACCGTGGAGCCCTATGAGGGGCGAACCCAGTTGCCCGAAGTGTGGTGGCCGGGTCAGGGCTCCCGGACTCTTCGCCGATTCCTGGCAGTGTGGTGTGCACGGGACGGTGTATCCGCTGCAGCCCGTGATCCCGCCCAGCGTCGAGGCGCTCACCGTCGTCGTGCATCACACGCAGGTCCCGGTGTGGATGCCGTGGCCGCTGCCGGTCGGGTGGCTGTTCACGGGGGTGGTCTACGCGGGTGACGACCGCACCGGCGGCCGTGCGTCCGCCGTGGCCTGCTCGGGACCCGGCCCGCTCGGCGGTGTGGCCGAGCTGATCCTGGTCGCCGAGGAGCTCGGCGTCGGCCTCGGCGCGCGGTATGCCGGCATCGACGGCCCGGACCCGGGGCCGTACCTGAACGTGGAGAAGCCGCCCCAGGCCAAGGTGCTGGCCGTCGGCCGTCCCACCCCGCTCTGGCATCTCGCCGGCACTCCCGACGACCGCGCCGTCTTCGCCGGCGAGGCCCTCGGCATGTGGCTGTGGGCGGTGATGTGGCCGGAGCAGTCCGGTCTGCTCATGTACGACGAACTGGTCCTCACGGATCTGCGGGACGCGGGGGCGGAGCTGGACCTGGTGCCGTGCGGGGCGCTGTCGCCGCGTTTGCTCAAGCCGTAGCGCCCGCTGGGGTGGGGGTGCTCGTAGGGGGCGCTTCCGGGTTGCGGGTGTGACGGACACTCTTTCGCTGCCGTTATGCTGGAGCGTCCCCTTCCGTCCGTCATGCCTGGAGTCACCGTGCGCATCGATCTGCACTGTCACTCCACGGCCTCCGACGGTACGGACACCCCGGCCGAGCTGGTGCGCAATGCCGCCGAGGCCGGACTGGACGTCGTCGCGCTGACCGACCACGACACCACTCGCGGGTACGCCGAGGCGATCGGCGCGCTGCCCGAGGGGCTGACCCTGGTCACCGGCGCCGAGCTGTCCTGCCGTGTCGACGGCATCTCCATGCACATGCTGGCCTACCTCTTCGACCCCGAGGAGCCCGCCCTGCTCGCCGAGCGCGAACTGGTCCGGGACGACCGGGTGCCGCGGGCCCAGGGCATGGTCGCCAAGCTGAACGCGCTGGGCGTGCCGGTCACCTGGGAGCAGGTCGAGCGGATCGCCGCCGGTGGTTCGGTCGGGCGTCCGCACGTGGCCACCGCGCTCGTCGAGCTGGGCGTCGTTCCGACGGTGAGCGACGCGTTCACCGAGGAGTGGCTGGCCGACGGCGGGCGGGCCTTCGTGGAGAAGCACGAGACCGACCCGTTCGAGGCCCTGAGGCTGATCAAGGGCGCGGGCGGCGTGGCCGTCTTCGCGCACCCGGCCGCCGTCAAGCGCGGTCGCACGGTGCCGGAGTCCCGCATCGCCGAGCTGGCCGAGGCCGGCCTGGACGGCATCGAGGTCGATCACATGGACCACGACGCCGACGACCGGACCCGTCTGCGCGGCCTGGCGAAGGAGCTGGGGCTGCTGGTCACGGGCTCCTCGGACTACCACGGCAGCCGCAAGGCCGTGGCGCTCGGCGAGTACACGACGGACCCCGAGGTGTACGGGGAGATCATCCGCCGTGCGACCGGCGCGTTTCCCGTCCCGGGTACGGGCGGGATCTGACCCTCAGGTCACCGGCTCACCCGTTCGCCGCTCACCCGGCACCGTCCGCCGTGCCCGCCGTCCTGCCCTGCGGGACGACTGCTCACGGCGGTGGCCCCATCCTGGCTCCATCCTGCAAGGCTCTCTATGTTCGACTTCGCCGTCTTCGGCTCTCTGTTCCTGACCCTTTTCGTCATCATGGATCCCCCCGGGATCACCCCGATCTTCCTCGCCCTGACCGCCGGCCGTCCGGCCAAGGTGCAGAAGCGGATGGCCTTCCAGGCCGTCTGTGTGGCGGGCGGGGTGATCGCCACCTTCGGCGTCCTCGGCCACCAGATCCTCGACTACCTGCATGTCTCCGTCCCCGCGCTGATGATCGCGGGCGGACTGCTGCTTCTGCTGATCGCGCTCGACCTGCTCACCGGCAAGACCGACGAGCCGAAGCAGACCAAGGACGTGAACGTCGCCCTCGTACCGCTGGGCATGCCGCTGCTGGCCGGGCCCGGTGCCATCGTGTCCGTGATCCTGGCCGTGCAGAAGGCCGGCAGTGTGGCCACGCAGGTCTCGGTGTGGTCCGCGATCCTCGCGATCCACGTCGTGCTGTGGCTGGTGATGCGTTACTCGCTGCTGATCATCCGGGTCATCAAGGACGGCGGCGTGGTCCTGGTGACGCGGCTCGCGGGCATGATGCTCTCCGCGATCGCGGTGCAGCAGATCATCAACGGTGTCACTCAAGTGATCCGGGGGAGCTGAGCGCAGCGGCTCGGCTCCCCCGGAAAGCCTGAGTGGCGATCCGCGTTACGAGGCCGGGGTGTCGGCCGGCCGGATCCACAGGCGCTGCCCGATCGCGGCGGCCTGCTGAACGATCCGGTTGACGGAGGCGGCGTCCACGACGGTGGTGTCCACGGTGGTGCCGTCGACCTCGTCGAGTCGCAGGATTTCGAAGCGCACAGGCTTCTCCCTTCGTCTGGTCATCCTCCTGAGGAGAACTACTGGTGTGCATGGTGACGTGCTGTCGTACAGAGTCAACACGTCGCATGTTACAAACATTCCCTACGCTAAAGAAATTTTTCGAACGACTAATTACCGACCGGTAAGAGGTGTTGGTGGAACCGACCGGGACCGGTTGTGTTCGCAGCGTGACCGCCGGGACAATGGAAGCGATGAACGACGACCTGGCGGCCCTCGCCGCCCGCATCGACCGCACGAACGAGCTGCTCCAGCGCATGCTCGCCGAAGTGGCGAAGACACCCTCGACCCACGCGATCTTCGTCGACGCGGGATACCTGTATGCGGCTGCTGGCCGGCTGATCGCCGGGACGGAGGACCGCCGGGCCTTCGACCTCGACGCCGAGGGCCTGATCGAGGCGCTCATCGACCGGGCCCGCTCGGTCTTCGCCGACAGCCGCCTGCTGCGCGTCTACTGGTACGACGGCGCCCGCCGCCGCATCCACACCGCCGAGCAGCAGTCCATCGCCGAACTGCCCGACGTCAAGGTCCGCCTCGGCAACCTCAACGCCAACAACCAGCAGAAGGGCGTCGACTCCCTGATCCGCAGCGATCTGGAGTCCCTGGCCCGCCACCGCGCCATCAGCGACGCGGCCCTGCTCGGCGGCGACGAGGACCTGGTCTCTGCGGTCGAGGCCGCCCAGGGCTACGGCGCCCGCGTCCACCTGTGGGGCATCGAGGCCCCCGAGGGCCGCAACCAGGCCGAACCGCTGCTCTGGGAGGTCGACAGCCAGCGCACCCTCGACCTGGAGTTCTTCAAGCCGTACGTCACCCGGCGCACGGCCGCCGCCTACGAGGCCGACGGCACCCGTCCCACCCGCGAGGACGTCCGCTTCGTCGGCGCCCAGATCGCGGCGAAGTGGCTGGCCGCCCGGGGCCGCGAGGCGCTGGTCGAACTCCTGCCCGGCCACCCCTACCTGCCCGGTTCCGTCGACCAGGACCTGCTGGTCGAGGCCGAGGGTCTGCTCCAGTACTCCCTGCGCGGCCAGGCGGACCTGCGCCGCGCCCTACGGGACGGGTTCTGGGGGCACCTGCAGACGCTGTACTAGGTCCTGACTAGGTCCTGCCGGCAGCGGCGGCCGGGTTGTGGCCGTTGCCGTCCCAGAAGTCGGCGATCGCGTGGGCCGTGGCGAGCGGGCGGTCGGTGTTGGGGGAGTGCTCGGCGCCCTCGATGACCGTCCGCCGCGCCGTCAGCCGTGCCGCCATCTCGTCGAGCAGCGCGAGCGGCCAGGTGTCGTCCAGTGCGCCGGACAGCACGTGGAACGGCAGCGGGAGGGCGGCCAGTTCGGTGACGCGGTCCGGCTCGGCGCACAACTGGCGCCCGGTGGCTACGAGTTGGGCGGGCTTGGTGCCCAGCCAGCGGCGCCGCAGATCGTCCCGGTCGTCCAGCCCGCCGTCGAGTGAGCCGTCGGGCCTGCCGTCACGCCTGCCCGGCTCGGTCTCCTCGGCCGCCTCCATCGCCTGGATCGCGTCCCACACCTCCGCCATCGACATCACGGCGAGCGCCTCCCGCAGCAGCTGCACGCGCTGCTGCTGCGGCTCCGAGATGTGGGCCGGTCCCGAGGACATCAGGGTGAGCGACAGGAAGGGTGTGTGGTCGGCCAGCACGGCCGCGCGCGAGATCTGCCCGCCCAGCGAGTGCCCCAGCAGATGCACGGGCTGCCCGACGGCCTCCGCCTGCGCGAGCACGTCCCGCGCCAACTCCCGCTGCGCGTAGGCGGATTCGTCGGTCTCGGGCCCGTCCGTCTCGTACTGCCCGCGCCCGTCGATCGCCAGGGTCCGGTACCCGCGCTCCGCGAGCGGCAGATGCAGCGGGTTGAAGTCCTCCTTGCTCCCGGTGAACCCCGGCAGCAGCAGCGCGACGCCCCTCGGCTCGACCCCGGCGGCCACGGGAGCGTCGACGACGGCGAACTCACCGCGCGCCGTGCGCAGGGAGTACGCACGGGCGCCGGGGGGTGGGACGAAGGTGGCAGGCCTGCTCATGGGGAGAGGTTATCGGGCGCCCCGAGGAGGAGCTATTGGGCGCCGGGAACGCCGATGGCCCGGCCCACCGGAGTGGACCGGGCCATCGGGTGATGGTGCTGCGGTGCTGAGCCGAGCTGAGCGCCGGATCAGGCCTCGGGAGCCTCCACGGCAGCCGCGGCCTTGCGTGTGCGGCGCACCTTGGGCTTCGCCTCGACGCCCTCGACCGCCTCGCCGGCCGCCGTCGCCTCGGCGGCGGACGCCGTGGCCTTGCGGGTGCGGCGGCGCGGCTTGGCCTCCGGCTCCTCGGTGGCCTGCGCCGGGATCTCCACGGCAGGAGCCTCGGCCACGGCCTTACGAGTCCGCCGGACCTTGGGCGCGGCCACCTCGGCACCGTCGACAGCGGTCGCGGCCGCCTTGCGGGTGCGACGGGGCTTGGCCTCGGCCTCAGGGGCCTCGGTGGCTTCGGGGGCGGTGGCGGCCGTCTTCCGCGTGCGGCGCGGCTTGGCTTCCGTGCCTTCGGCCGTGTCCACGGCTGACTCCGCGGCTGCGGCGGTCTTGCGGGTCCGGCGCGGCTTGGCCTCGGCCTCAGGGGCCTCGGTTGCCTCCGGAGCGGCGGCAGCCGTCTTGCGGGTACGGCGGGGCTTCGCCTCGGTGCCTTCGGCCGTCTCGACGGCGGCTTCGGCGGAGGCAGCGGCCTTGCGGGTGCGGCGCGGCTTGGCTTCCGTGCCTTCGGCCGTGTCCACGGCTGACTCCGCGGCTGCGGCGGTCTTGCGGGTCCGGCGCGGCTTGGCCTCGGCCTCAGGGGCCTCGGTTGCCTCCGGAGCGGCGGCAGCCGTCTTGCGCGTGCGGCGCGGCTTGGTCGCCGGGGCGGCTTCCACCGGGGCCTCGGCAGGCGTGGCCTCGGCGGTCGTCACCGCGGCCTCGGCGGCCGGCTCGGCCGTCTTGCGCGTACGGCGGCGCGGCTTGGCCTCCGCGGCCTCGGCCGTGTCCACCGCGGCCTCCGCCTCGGTGGCCTCCGGCGCAGCGACGGCCTTGCGGGTGCGGCGGCGGGGCTTCGTCTCCGGGGCCGGGGTGGCCTCGGGAGCCGGAGCGGCCTCGGGCGCGGGCTCGGTCACCGTGCTCTCGGCCGGCGTCACCTCAGTTGCCTGCGGCTCGGCCGACTTGCGGGTGCGGCGACGACGCGGCTTGTCCGGGGTGTCGAGCGCGACAGGACCCTCCGCCGTGTCCACCGTCTCAACAGCGGCCTCGGGAGCGGCCGTTGCCGTGGCCGTCACCGGCTCGGCCGACGCTCCGCCGCGGGTACGGCGACGACGGCGCGGGGTGCGCTTCGCGGCGGCCTCCTCCGTGACGGACTCGGCGGCCGGTGCCGTGGCGGACGTAGCGGTCGTAGCCGTCGTCGTGGCGGACTCGTCCAAGGAAGTGCCGCCGCGCGTACGACGGCGACGGCGCGGCGTACGGGCCGAACGCTCCCGCTCGCCGGTGCTCGTCTCGGCAGCGTCACCGCGACCGCCCCGGCCACCGCGACCGCGCGCACCGCGGCCACCGGTCTCGCCCAGGTCCTCCAGCTCCTCGGCCGCCAGCCCGGCGCGGGTCCGCTCCGAGCGCGGCAGGGTGCCCTTGGTGCCCTCGGGGATGCCGAGGTCCGTGAACAGGTGCGGGGAGCTGGAGTACGTCTCCGCCGGGTCGTTGAAGTCCAGCTCCAGCGCCTTGTTGATCAGCTGCCAGCGCGGGATGTCGTCCCAGTCGACGAACGTGATCGCCGTACCCTTGGCGCCCGCGCGGCCCGTACGGCCGATGCGGTGCAGGTACGTCTTCTCGTCCTCGGGGGACTGGTAGTTGATGACGTGGGTGACGCCCTCGACGTCGATACCGCGCGCGGCGACGTCGGTGCAGACGAGGACGTCGACCTTGCCGTTGCGGAAGGCGCGCAGCGCCTGCTCGCGGGCGCCCTGGCCGAGGTCGCCGTGGACCGCGCCGGAGGCGAAGCCGCGGCGCTGCAGCTGCTCGGCGATGTCGGCGGCCGTCCGCTTCGTACGGCAGAAGATCATCGCGAGCCCGCGGCCGTCGGCCTGCAGGATGCGGGCGACCATCTCCGGCTTGTCCATGTTGTGCGCGCGGTAGACGAACTGCTTGATGTTCGCGACCGTCGCGCCCTCGTCGTCCGGCGAAGTGGCACGGATGTGGGTCGGCTGGGACATGTAGCGGCGCGCGAGGCCGATGACCGCGCCCGGCATGGTCGCGGAGAACAGCATGGTCTGCCGCTTGGCCGGAAGCAGGTTGAGGATCTTCTCGACGTCGGGCAGGAAGCCCAGGTCGAGCATCTCGTCGGCCTCGTCGAGGACCAGGCTCTTGACGTGCTTCAGGTTCAGCTTCTTCTGGCCCGCGAGGTCGAGCAGGCGGCCCGGGGTGCCGACGACGACGTCGACGCCCCTCTTCAGCATCTCGACCTGAGGCTCGTAGGCCCGGCCGCCGTAGATCGCGGCGACGCGGACGTTGCGCACCTTGCCCGCGGTCAGCAGGTCGTTCGTGACCTGCGTGCACAGCTCGCGCGTCGGGACGACGACGAGCGCCTGCGGGGCGTCGGTGAGGGCCTCGGGAGCGGCGCGGCCGGCCTCGACGTCGGCGGGGACGGTGACGCGCTCAAGAAGGGGAAGGCCGAAGCCCAGCGTCTTGCCGGTGCCGGTCTTGGCCTGGCCGATGACGTCCGTGCCGGAAAGGGCGACGGGGAGCGTCATCTCCTGGATGGGGAAGGGGTTGATGATGCCGACGGCCTCCAGGGCCTCGGCGGTCTCGGGGAGGATCCCGAGCTCTCGGAACGTCGTAGTCAGGGTCATGCCTCTTCTGTGTGTGCGGCGCGAGGCGAGCGCGGGGGTCATGACTGACCGTGCCGGGGACGTCGGCTGCCGTACGGGCGAACCACTGGGGCAAGCCGTATGACACGGGACCTCTGCCGACGCTCTAGCGCTCGTACCGCTGAGGGGGTCCCTCCGGTCGTCGTACGTACAGAGCCGTACGGCCGGGGAGGGCTGTCGGGTCGGAGCCGATCGGGCCACCGACCGGGCATCCTCATGCGTGCGCCCTGTCGGAAGACGTCGAGCAGCGTCGACGCACTCTCAGCAGGCGCATTACCACCATACCCCGGATTGGCGCACATGCGACGGCCGATTTGGTCACGTTGTCGTGGTCACAGTGGTAGGCAATCGTCGGCACAGTGGCCGACCAGGGGCTTCCGCGGCCCGGCGAGCGGGCTATTGTGCGCCTCATGACTAGCTCTGACAAGCCTGAGAACGCCTCCGCCACCGGACACACCGGGGTCGCCGCCCAGGACTGGGCGCAGGCCTCCGCCGACCCGCAGTACCGCGCCGCGGTCGTGGACCTGCTCGGCGCGCTCGCGTACGGGGAGCTGGCGGCGTTCGAGCGGCTCGCGGAGGACGCCAAGCTGGCGCCGACCCTCGCGGACAAGGCGGAGCTGGCGAAGATGGCCTCGGCCGAGTTCCACCACTTCGAGCGGCTGCGGGACCGGCTCACCGAGATCGGCGAGGAGCCGACCGCGGCGATGGAGCCGTTCGTCGCCGCCCTGGACGGCTTCCACCGGCAGACGGCGCCCTCGGACTGGCTGGAGGGCCTGGTCAAGGCGTACGTCGGCGACTCGATCGCCAGCGACTTCTACCGGGAGGTCGCGGCCCGCCTCGACTCCGACACCCGCGAACTCGTCCTCGCCGTCCTCGACGACACCGGGCACGCCGGCTTCGCGGTGGAGAAGGTGCGCGCGGCCATCGACGCCGACCCGCGCGTGGGCGGACGGCTCGCGCTGTGGGCGCGGCGGCTGATGGGCGAGGCGCTGTCGCAGTCCCAGCGGGTCGTCGCCGACCGGGACGCGCTGTCGACGATGCTCGTGGGTGGCGTGGCCGACGGGTTCGATCTCGCGGAGGTCGGCAGGATGTTCTCGCGGATCACTGAGGCGCACACGAAGCGGATGGCTGCGCTGGGCCTCGCGGCCTAGGCGTCGTTGCGCTCTGGGGGGGGTTGCGGGGCGTTGCGCGGCTGCGGGTGTGTCGTGGTTGCTCGTGCCCACGCGGCGGAGCCGCATATCAAGCAGAGTCCCGCGCCCCTCCAGCCTGACGGCTACGCCGTCGCTGATCGTCGAAGGCGGCCCGTCGGGCGCAGCAGCAGTGACAACGACGCTGCCGAGACGATCGCCGCGCCCAGCAGGCTCAGCAGGAGGCTGCCGGGGCCCAGGGCGCTGTGGGTGATGAAGTCGCCGAAGAGGGCTCCGGCGACGCCCGTCGAGTACACCAGCGGGTGGGCCGGCAGCCGGTGCGAGAGGCGGTGTGCCGCCGCCCAGGCGAGCACCAGGCCGAGCACAGCGGATCCGAGCACTTCCAGGATCATCCGAGGTCCCTCCCACGGGCGGCCTGCCCTTGACGTACGTAGCCCGTCATACCCGTGACCTGCGGAGTGCAATCCTCCGCTGTGGGCGACTTGTGCTCCCTCTGTGCGCCGCAAGCGCACACGTCCGTGGCCGGGAACGCACGAAGAGGGCCCGGCGGCACATGCCACCGGGCCCTCTTTGCGACTCTGGCCTACAGCGTGCCGAAGCCCACCTTGCGGACCGTCGGCTCGCCGATCTCCACGTACGCCAGGCGGTCCGCAGGGATCAGGACCTTGCGGCCCTTCTCATCCACGAGGCTCAGCAGCTGCGACTTGCCGGCCAGCGCGTCGGCCACCACGCGCTCGACCTCCTCGACGCTCTGACCGCTCTCCAGAACGATCTCGCGGGGCGCGTGCTGCACGCCGATCTTGACCTCCACGGCTATGTCCCTCCGACGGTCAGTGATATGCGCGATCTTCCGCGCCGTACGCAGCACACATTAGCCCGGTGAGGGGACGTACACGCTGCGGGACGGCACGCCAGGAGCGAACACCGCGCGGGAACAAACGGATGCCGGCCGGACGCTCAGTGGGACTCGGTGCCGTGCAGCGGGAAACCGGCGATGCCCCGCCACGCCAGCGAGGTCAGCAGCTGCACCGCCTGGTCGCGCGGGACGCTGCGGTCGCTGTGCAGCCAGGAACGGGCCACCACCTGGGCGAGGCCGCCGAGGCCGGAGGCGAGCAGCATCGACTCCGCGCGGGAGAGGCCCGTGTCCTCGGCGATGACCTCGCAGATCGCCTCGGCGCAGTCGTTGGTGACCTTGTCGACGCGCTCGCGCACGGCGGGCTCGTTCGTCAGGTCGGACTCGAAGACCAGGCGGAAGGCGCCGCCGTCGTCCTCGACGTAGGCGAAATAGGCGTCCATGGTCGCCCGGACGCGCTGTTTGTTGTCCGTCGTCGACGCCAGCGCGCCGCGCACGGCCTGGATCAGCGACTCGCAGTGCTGGTCCAGCAGGGCGAGGTAGAGGTCGAGCTTGCCGGGGAAGTGCTGGTACAGCACCGGCTTGCTGACGCCGGCCCGCTCGGCGATGTCGTCCATCGCCGCAGCGTGGTAGCCCTGTGCGACGAATACCTCCTGGGCGGCGCCCAGCAGCTGGTTCCGTCGGGCTCGGCGCGGCAGGCGGGTGCCGCGCGGGCGTACCGCCTCAGTTTGCTCGATGGCTGTCACGCCGCCTCCCAAAGTCGTCCACATGCGGTGTCACCGCGCCGCCATCGTACTTTTCGGTAACCGTGGTGTGCGCGGTGCGAGCGCAGAATTTCATGTACCGGACGGCGACGAAAGCCACGAAGCAGGGCCGGTGCCGCCTGGAAGCGGGCCGATGTGGCCCGGAAGCCTGGCAGGTGCGGCCTGGACGCGGCGTTCGGCGTCAGCGGTAGTCGTCCTCGTCGATGGCGACCACGCGCGCCTGCTCGGCGAGGTCGGCCTCGTTCGCGCGGTCCGGAACGATCTCCGTCATCGGGTCGTCGTGCTCCGGCGTGATGTCGGTGTGCTGCTCGGCGGCGTCCACTTCGGGGGCCTCGAAGTCGACTTCGGGGCTCTCGTTGGCCTCCAGGTCCTCGATCGTTTCGGGCTCAATGGGGTCATAGGCCATGGTGGGCTCCCTTCCTACGAACGTCCCTGGGAGCAGCAGGGTGCACACGCGGGTGCCCTGTGTATGAGCCTAGGAGACACCTGATCCGGACGCCATGCCATCCGCGACCCACTCTGTGACGGCGAACACATGAACCAGGGCGTGATCGTCTCGTAACATTGCGGCATGTCTTCGATCGAGTCGCCGTCCGTGCCGGCCGCCAGTGTGTTTCCGAAGGCGGCAGCCGTCCGGGTCGGCGAGGGCGAGCGGATGAGGTCGGTGGGGCTTTCGGGGGTCACCCTGTCGATCCGGTCCCGCCGTCCCGCGCGTGAAGGCCTGTCGCCCGCGCTCTACGTCCACGGACTCGGCGGTTCCTCGCAGAACTGGTCGGAGCTGATGGCGCGGCTGGACGGCGTCGTCGACAGCGAGGCGCTCGACCTGCCGGGCTTCGGCGACTCACCGCCCCCGGACGACGGCGACTACTCGGTCACCGGGCACGCGCGCGCGGTGATCCGCTATCTCGACGCGGCCGGCCGCGGCCCGGTCCACCTCTTCGGCAACTCGCTCGGCGGCGCGGTCGTCACGCGCGTGTCCGCCGTACGCCCGGACCTCGTCCGCACGCTCACCCTCGTCTCACCCGCGCTGCCGGAGCTGCGCGTGCAGCGCACCGCCGTGCCGACGGCGCTCCTGGGCGTGCCCGGAGTGGCCTCGCTGTTCACCCGGCTCACCAAGGAGTGGACGGCCGAGCAGCGGGTGGGCGGCGTCATGGCGCTCTGCTACGGCGACCCCGGGCGCGTCTCGCCCGAGGCGTTCCGGGATGCCGTGGAGGAGCTGGAGCGGCGGCTTCAACTGCCGTACTTCTGGGACGCGATGGCACGCTCCGCGCGCGGGGTGGTCAACGCCTACACGCTGGGCGGCCAGCACGGGCTGTGGCGCCAGGCCGAGCGCGTGCTCGCGCCGACCCTGCTGATCTACGGCGGCCGGGACCAGCTGGTCGGCTACCGCATGGCCCAGAAGGCCGCCCGCTCCTTCCGTGACTCCCGCCTGCTGTCCCTGCCGGACGCCGGGCACGTGGCGATGATGGAGTACCCCGAGGTGGTGGCCGGGGCGTTCCGGGAACTTCTCGCGGATGCCGGGGAGTTGACCGATGGGGCGACGGCAGTCGCCGATGCCGGGGGCGACGTCACGGCCGCCAGTACGAGTGCGGGGAGCTGAGGGCCGAGGTGGGACGCCACAGTCGCAGGGGATCGGCCTCCAAGGACGACCCCGCGGACATAGCAGCAAAGCGAGGGGGTCGGGCCGCGGGCTCCGGGAAGCCCCAGGACGCGCCTACGGCCCTGCCGCCCGGCCTGCCCGGGCAGCGGCGGGCGCCGGTCCACGGCGCGCCGACTCTGCCTGACGGCACGCCCGCGCACGGTATGCCGCGCTTCCCCGACGGCACCCCCGCGCACGGCACCCCCGAAGTCCGTGGTGGTCACCCCGAGCAGCATGAACCCGGCGGTGGCTGGGGGCAGTTCGCGGTGCGGGCCGGTGCGGGGCCTGTTGCCGGTGGGCCCGGTGTCGGGCTGCCGCGGCAGCGGCAGGAAGGGGACGCCGGGCCCGGCCTCGGCGCCCGTCCGGGCCCCGGGCGTGGTCGGCGGCGTGGAGCCGGGCCCCGGCAGGAGTATCTCGACGCTTTCGACAAGGAGCTCGACGTCTTCGCGCCCCGCGCGGGCGAGCCGTCGGCCGGGGCGCGGGGGCCCTACGCCACCGAGGCGGAAGCCGGGACGGGCACCCAGGCGGACGGAGGCGCCGACGCGCCGTCGGCCGGCGTGCCCGCACAGCGGGGCGGTGGCAAGGGGCGGGCCTTCACCGGGATCGCCGCCGCCGCCGTCACCACCGCGCTGGCGATCGTCGTCGCCGGCCACGTGACCGCGCGGCGCGAGGACGGCGCCGTACAGTCGCACTCCGCCACCGACCAGGCGCGCGACACCCACGACCCCGCGTCGCGCGGTGACGACCGGACGAGTCCCTCCGCCTCGCCGGTCACGGCGACGCTGACATACGAGCAGAAGATGGGCCGGACGTACCCGCTGAGTGCCACGCTGAAGGGCTCGGGGAAGTTCGACACGGTGCCCGGCTTCGCCAAGGCGCCCGGCACGGGGCGGAAGTACACCTACCGCGTGGACGTCGAGCGGGGGCTGGGCCTGGACGGCGTGCTGTTCGCCGAGGCCGTGCAGAAGACCCTGAACGACGGCCGCAGTTGGTCCCACGGCGGCGCCCGCACCTTCGAGCGCGTCTCCTCCGGCAAGCCCGACTTCGTGATCACGCTGGCCAGCCCCGGCACCACCGCCAAGTGGTGCGCCAAGTCCGGCCTGGACACCACGGTGGACAACGTCTCCTGCGACTCGGCCTCCACCGAACGCGTGATGATCAACGCCTACCGGTGGGCCCAGGGCAGCAAGACCTACGGGAACAAGATCCACCCGTACCGGCAGATGCTCATCAACCACGAGGTCGGGCACCGGCTCGGCCACGGCCACGTCAGCTGCCAGCGCGACGGCGAGTTGGCGCCGGTCATGCAGCAGCAGACCAAGTTCCTCGACCACGACGGGATCCACTGCCTGCCCAACCCCTGGCCGTTTCCCAAGGGCTGAAGGGCTGAAGGGCTGAAGGGCGGCTGGGCGTAACGTTTTGCGCTCGCACGATCACTGTGTGAACTGCTAGCGCGGCGAAACGCGTCCCGCACGCGAAAGTTACGACCGTTCACCCCTTTTGGTGGCGCGACGGACAACCGTCCGTCGCGCCACCGCCTTGTCCGCATACGTTCTTCCCGCTGCGAGCCGCCGGGGTGACGGCGGCTCCCCAAACGGGAGATCGGGGGTGTGCACGTGCGCATCGGACTGCTTACGGAGGGTGGCTATCCGTATGTGAACGGTGACGCCAGGCTCTGGTGCGACCGGCTCGTGCGCGGGCTCGAGCAGCACGAGTTCGACGTCTACGCGCTCAGCCGCAGCCGGCAGCAGGAGGAGCAGGGCTGGGTCCCGCTCCCGCCGCAGGTCGGCCGGGTGCGTACGGCGCCCCTGTGGACGGCCGAGGGCGACGAGGTCACCTACGGACGGCACGCGCGCCGGTGCTTCGCCGAGTGCTACGGGGAACTGGCCGCGGCGGTCTGCGCCGGGGCCGGCGGCGGCTCCGGCCCCGGCGCCGACGCCGGCGAGGCGGGTTCTGAGGACGGTGCCGACTCCGCCGATCTGGCGGACCGTTTCGGCAGCGCGCTGTACGGACTCGCCGAACTCGCCCGCGACGCAGGCGGACTGACCGGAGCACTCCGCTCGGACACCGCCGTACGCACCCTGGAGCGTGCCTGCCGTGCCCCCGGCGCACTGCGCACGGCGCGCGAGGCGCGCGTACCCGACCTGCTCGCCGTCACCGCCCACCTCGAACGCGCCCTGCGCCCCCTCACCCTCGACTGGTACGGCGACGACGGTCTCGGCGCGGCCGACCTCTGCCACGCCACCGCCGGCGGCCCCGCCGCCCTGCCCGGACTGCTCGCCCGGCACTTCTCCGATGTGCCGCTGCTGGTCACCGAGTACGGCGTGCAGCTCCGCTCGCACTACCTGACCCTCGGCCCGGACGCCGCCGCCCCCGCCGTACGCGCCCTGCTCGCCGCCTTCCACGGCCGGCTCGCCACCGAGGTCTACCGGCGCGCCGAGATCCTCACCCCCGGCAACGCGCACGCGCGCCGCTGGCAGGAACGGTGCGGCGCCGACCGGGCCAGGATCCGCACGGTGTACCCGGGCATGGAGTCCGCCCGCTTCACGGAGGTCGGCGAGTCCCCCGACCGCGCCGACCCGGACACGCTGGTCTGGGTCGGCCGTGTGGAGCCCGCCAAGGACCTCGTCTCGCTGCTGCACGCCTTCGCCGAGGTCCGCAAGGAGGAGCCCGAGGCCCGCCTGCGCGTCATCGGCGCGCCCGTGGGCCCCGAGGGCGCGGCCTACCTCGGCCACTGCCGGGCCCTGGCCGCCCAGCTCTTCCCGGACGAGGCCGAGGGCGTGCACGCGGTCGGCGACAACCCCGTCTCCTTCGAGGAGATCGGCGGCCCGGAGGCGCCGACCCTCGCCGACGCCTATGCCTCCGGCGCCGTGATCGTCCTGTCCAGCGTCGTCGAGGGCTTCCCGATCAGCCTCGTCGAGGCCATGTTCTGCGGCCGGGCCACGGTGTCGACGGACGTCGGTGCCGTGGTGGAGGTGATCGGCGGCACGGGCCTGGTGGTCCCGCCGCGCAATCCGCGGGCGCTCGCCGAGGCGTGCGTGGCGCTGCTGCGCGACCCCGAGCGCCGTGAGCGCCTCGGCGCCGCCGCGCGCGCCCGGGCGCTCGAACTGTTCACCGTCGAGCAGAACATCCAGGCGTTTCACAGTATTTACCTGGACATCGTCTCGCACTGCCCGGTCCGCCGGGTCGTCCTGGACGAGGCCGGCGAGCCCCTGCCGTTCGCCGCCCCGGCCGAGTCCCATGTCCCCGGCCGCCTGACCGGCCCCACGGCCCACGCCCTCACCCGCGGCTTTCCCGCCTGGGCCACCGCCACGCCGGTGCGGGCGACGCCGGTCGCGGCTGCGGAGGGGGCGTGATGAGCGAACTGGACCGGCCCGGGATGCCGAGCGGCGCCGACGCGTGGGACGCGCGGTCGGGGGAGTGGCTGGCCGGCGGAGGGACGATCGGGGAGGTTGGTGAGCCGGCCGGTGAGCCCGATGATGAGGCCTCCCCGGTCGCCGAGGCTCCGGTGGGCTCCGGCTCGGCGGCTTCCGCCGCCGCGGACTCTGAGATCGCGTCAGCTGTTGGCTCTGCGGGCTCGGTGAGTTCCGCCGGCTCTCGCGGTGAGCGTCGGACGTCTTCGTCGTCGGCGCCGTCGGCCCCCGCGCGAGGCGGCACGAACACCGAGCCCGGCAAGGCCCGACGGACGGCCCCCCGGCGCGGTGCCGTCGACCCCGTGAAGGCCCTGCTGCACCGGCACCGCGAGCTGTGCGAGCGGGCCGTGGACCCCCTGGAGATCGCGGCCGGGCTGGAGGCGCACGGCGTCACCGACCGCACCGCGGCCCGTTTCCGCCACCGGGACGTCTTCTCGCTCGCCGAGGAGCTGTACGCGCGCGTGCCCCGCGACGGTGAGCCGCGCCCGGCGTCCGAGGCTCCGCGCGCGCCCCGCGTCCGCGCCGACTGGGTCCTGCTCACCCTGCTGCCCGGCGCCCTCGGCGCGGCCACCGTGGCCGGTCTGCGCCTCACCGACGGACAACCCCGCTTCCTGGCGGCGGTCGTCGGCGTCCTCGCCGTGGCCCTCGCGGTCCGCGCGGCACTGCGCCGCGGCCCCCTCGCCACCCCGCCCGGCACCCCCGCGTGGCGCCCGGCACTCGGCACGCGCGCGGGGACGCTCTGGCTGCTCGGCTACGCCCTCCTCGGCGACGGACTCCTCCAGGCCATCGTGTCCGGCGGTCCCGACGCCCTGCCCACCGGCGACCCGGACGGTCCTTGGCCCACAGCCACCGCGCCCGTCCTGGCCCTCGCCCTGGCCTGCGCCCCGGCGGCCTGGTGCGCCCACCTGCTTGCCGCGGGCGCCCGCCGCAGGCTCGCCGGCAGCCGGGGCCTGGAGGACTTCACGGCCGCCGCGAAGCCTCTGCTGCTGGGCACGTTCGCGCTGTTCCTGGGCGCCCTCACCGCGCTGCTCCTGCTGTGCGGCACCCTCCTGCACGAACCCGCCGCCTACCCGCAGGCGCTCACCCTGGGCGCCCTGCTCCTGCTCGCCCGGCTGCTCGGCGCGCACCACCACCGGCGCGCCCCCGGCATCGTCCTCGGCGCGGCGGCGGCCGTCGAGATGGCGGCCCCCGCGCTGCTGCTGGGCGGCCGACTGCCCGGCTGCGCCTTCCTGGCGAGCCCCGTCGAGGCCCTCGTGGACACCTGCGGACCGGCCGGCGTGCCGGCGCTCGCCTGCGGCGCTGGGGCGCTGGCCCTGCTGGTCCACGCCACCCGCACCCTCACTCAGGCCTCGGCCCACGCTCCCGCGGGAGCACCTGAGTGAACCTTCCGCCACCGGCCCGGACCGAGCCTGCTGCCACCCGTCGGAGGCAGCCGCACCACCCCCTTGAAGGAGAAGACCAGATGACCACCTCCCGACCCGGAGCGTCCGGAGCCGCCGGTGCGTACACCCCCGGAGGTGCCCGATGAGGGTTCTGCTGATCGGAGCCAACGGATACCTCGGCCGCTTCGTCGCCGACCGTCTGCTCGCCGACCCGGCCGTCCAGCTCACCGCGCTCGGCCGCGGGGACGACGCCGACGTCCGCTTCGACCTCGCCACCGGCAGCCCCGGCGCGCTCACCCGCTTCCTCGACGCCGTGCACCCCGGCGTCGTCGTCAACTGCGCGGGCGCCACCCGCGGCGGCGCCCGCGAACTCACCCGGCACAACACCGTCTCCGTCGCCACCGTCTGCGAGGCCCTGCGCCGCAGCGGCTGCGGCGCCCGCCTGGTGCAGATCGGGTGCAGTGCCGAGTACGGCCCCAGCCAGCCCGGCTCCTCCACGGCCGAGGACGCCGTCCCCCGCCCCGGCGGCCCGTACGGCGTCAGCAAGCTCGCCGCGACCGAACTGGTCCTCGGCTCCGGCCTCGACGCCGTCGTCCTGCGCGTCTTCTCGCCCGCCGGACCCGGCACCCCGGCCGGCTCCCCGCTCGGCCGCCTCGCCGAGGCCATGCGCCGCGCCATGCAGTCCGGCGACGGCGAACTCAAACTCGGCGGCCTCGGCGTCCAGCGCGACTTCGTGGACGTGCGCGACGTCGCCCGCGCGGTACACGCCGCCTCGCTCTCCGCCGCGCAGGGCGTCATCAACATCGGCTCCGGCCGTGCCGTCCGCCTCAGGGACGCTGCCACCGTCCTCGCACGCGTGGCCGGATACGGCGGCGCCCTCCACGAACTCGACGCCCCGCCCGGCCCCCTGCGCACCGCCATCGGCCACCCCCGGGCAGACTCCGACCACGCGCCCCCGGTCGCGTTCCCGTACCCGGACGGCTGCGGCAGCTGGCAGCAGGCCGACGTGCGCACCGCCCGCGACCGGCTCGGCTGGAGGCCGCGCATCAACCTCGAAGAATCCCTGGCCGACATCTGGATGGAGGCGGCATGCCGCATCTGACCAGCACCACAGCCCCAGCGGGCGCCACCGGCACCGGCGTTCGCACCGCCCTCGGCATCCCCGGCTTCGCCCACCCGTTGGTGGCCCCCGCCCAGTGGGCCGAACTCGCCCGCCCCGGCACCCCGCTGGACTGGGTGGTGCTCGACGTCGCCGCCGGGCCGGGCACCCGCCCCGACCCGTACTGCCTCCAGGCGGCCGGGCGGCTGCGGGCCGCCGGCGTCCGCGTCCTCGGCCACCTGGACGCGGTCCACGGCGACCGCGCCTTCGGCGACCTGCTCGCCGACGCACACCGCTACCTGGACTGGTACCGGGTCGACGGCTTCCTGCTGCACCGCCGCCCCACCGAACGCACCGCGCTCGCAGAGGTCCGCCGTACGACCACCGCCCTGCGGGCCATCAGTGACACCGCCCACATCGTCCTCGGCCACGGCAGCCACCCGCATCCCGGGTACACGGAGTACGCCGATCAGCTCGTGACCTTCAGCGGCCCCTGGTCCGACTACCGCTTCTCGCAGGTCGCCGAGTGGACCGCCGACTATCCGCCCGACCGCTTCTGCCACTTCGTGCACGGCGTGCCCCGCGGCCACCTGGAGGAGGCGCTGCGCATCGCCCGCTGGCAGGGCGCCGCGACGATCTACGTCACCGACCGCACGGATCACCGAGGCCAGGCCGACCCCTGGGAGACCATGCCCGGGTACTGGGACGAAATTGTCTCGCGTATCGGGACGGGTGTCTCGGAATGAAAATGGCCATGGCAGTGTTACGGAGAGAACAACCGTCATGATTGACCGACCAACGGAGTCCCCGTGTCGCTGCCACCCCTGGTCGAGCCGGCTGCCGAGCTCACCGTAGACGAGGTCCGCAGGTACTCCCGCCACCTGATCATCCCCGACGTGGGGATGGACGGGCAGAAGCGGCTGAAGAACGCCAAGGTGCTCTGCGTGGGCGCCGGCGGCCTGGGTTCGCCGGCGCTGATGTACCTCGCCGCCGCGGGCGTGGGCACCCTCGGCATCGTGGAGTTCGACGAGGTCGACGAGTCGAACCTGCAGCGCCAGATCATTCACAGCCAGTCCGACATCGGCCGTTCCAAGGCCGAGTCCGCGCGTGACAGTGTCCTGGGCATCAACCCGTACGTGAACGTGATCCTTCACGAGGAGCGGCTCGAAGCCGAGAACGTGATGGACATCTTCAGCCAGTACGACCTGATCGTCGACGGCACCGACAACTTCGCGACCCGCTACCTGGTCAACGACGCCTGCGTGCTGCTGAACAAGCCGTACGTGTGGGGCTCGATCTACCGCTTCGACGGCCAGGCCTCGGTCTTCTGGTCCGAGCACGGCCCCTGCTACCGCTGCCTCTACCCGGAGCCCCCGCCGCCCGGCATGGTCCCGTCCTGCGCCGAGGGCGGCGTGCTCGGCGTGCTGTGCGCGTCCATCGGCTCCATCCAGGTCACCGAGGCGATCAAGGTCCTCACCGGCACCGGCGAGCCGCTCGTCGGCCGCCTGATGATCTACGACGCCCTGGAGATGCAGTACCGCCAGGTCAAGGTCCGCAAGGACCCGGACTGCGCGGTCTGCGGCGAGAACCCGACCGTCACCGAACTCATCGACTACGAGGCCTTCTGCGGCGTCGTGTCCGAGGAGGCCCAGCAGGCCGCCGCCGGTTCGACGATCACTCCCAAGCAGCTCAAGGAGTGGATCGATGAGGGCGAGAACATCGAGATCATCGACGTCCGCGAGCCGAACGAGTACGAGATCGTCTCCATCCCGGGCGCCAAGCTGATCCCCAAGAACGAGTTCCTCCTGGGCGCCGCCCTGGAGTCCCTCCCGCAGGACAAGAAGATCGTCTTGCACTGCAAGACGGGTGTCCGCAGTGCGGAAGTCCTCGCGGTCCTGAAGTCCGCGGGCTTCGCCGACGCCGTCCACGTGGGCGGCGGCGTCATCGGCTGGGTCAACCAGATCGAACCGGAGAAGCCGGTCTACTGACCAGGAGATTCGCCTCCCCTTCCGTGACGGGTTCCGCGCACAGCAGGCGCGCGGAACCCGTCGCGCGTTCACGAACAGACCTTGCCGTCCCTCGGCACCGTCCCGTTCAGCAGGTACGCGTCCACCGTCGAGTCGACGCAGTCGCTGCCGTTGCCGTACGCCCCATGTCCCTCGCCCTTCCAGGTGAGTTCGACGCCGACACCCTTGCCCAGCTCGTCGGCCATCCTGCGGGCGCCCTCGTACGGGGTGGCAGGGTCCCCGGTGTTGCCGACCAGCAGGATCGGTGCCGCACCGGGCGCGCTGACCTCGGGGGTGTCGTACTGGCCCGGCATCGGCCAGTCGTGGCACCAGCCGGCCGTGTCCCAGCCCAGGAAGTCCCCGAACACCGGAGAGATCCGCTCGAACTCCGGCAGCAGCCTCTTCGTCTCGGCAAGGGTCGGCCGCTGCCTGTCGTCCAGGCACGATATGACCCGCTGGGCGTGGCTCGTCGTGCCGTAGTGTCCCGCGGAGTCCCGTTCGTTGTACCGGTCCGCGAGCGCCAGCAGCCCTGAACCGTCGCCCTGCTGCGCCGACTTCAGCGCGCCGGTCAGCGTCCCCCAGCTCGACTCGCTGTACAGCGGCAGCACGATCCCGGTGACCGCGAGCGTCTCGGTCAGCTTCCGCCCCGACGACGTGGGCAGCGGCCGGGCGTCGATCCGCCGCAGCAGGTCCGCGATCTTCCGCGAGCCCTGCTCGGGGTTCTGGCCGGTGGACTTCAGATAGTCGTCCAGGGCCCGCTGGAAGCCGCGGGCCTGGTTCTCGGCGTGGCCCACCGCGTCCGCCGTCGGGTCGACCACCGCGTCGAGGACGGCCCGCCCGACGTTCCTGGGGAACAGGTGGGCGTAGACGCCGCCGAGTTCGGTGCCGTAGGAGATGCCGAAGTAGTGCAGCTTGTCGTCGCCGAGGACCTGGCGCATCAGGTCCATGTCGCGAGCGGTGTCGGTGGTCGACGCGTGGGCCAGCAGGGGGCCGGCGGCCTTCTGGCAGCCCTTGCCGAAGTCGGTGGCGTCCTGGAAGTACGCCTTCTCCTCGGCCGGGGTGTCCGGCGTGGCGTCCACGTCCTCCTCGGCCGTGAGCTCCCGGTCGCTCCGGCAGCGGACGCCCTCGCTGGCGCCGACCCCGCGCGGGTCCCAGCTCACCAGGTCGTAATGCTCCTGGAGCTTGGAGACAGTGCCCGCGTAGTACGGCATCGTCGACACGCCCGAGCCGCCCGGGCCGCCGAAGTTGAACAGCAGCGAGCCGATCCGGTGGCCGCCGGTCGCCCGCGCGCGGATGAGAGAGAGCCCGATCGTCGTACCGTCCGGCTTCGACCAGTCCAGCGGCACCTTCAGCGTCGCGCACCGCCAGTCGTCGCCCGGCGCGCCCGAGTCCGCCGTGGCCTTGCAGCGGTTCCAGTCGAGGCGCTGCCCGGTGAGCGAGGCGGGAAGGGCCCCGGAAGCGGACGGCGCGGACGACGGGGGAGTGGACCGGCCGCCGGCCCCCTTGCCCTCGCTTCCGCCCCCACCTGACGAGCCGCCACCGCACCCGGCCAACAGCAGCGCCGCTGTCGCGGCGGCCAGCCACCGCGGGAATCGAGGCATGCGCACCCCCCTCACAGGCCCCCCGCGTCTCGTCCGCGGCGAGCGATGAGGCCATGTTAGGCCGCCGGACCACAGCTCGTGACAGCCTGTGGATAACGCTGTGACCTGCGATTTTGTGTGGCTCTCCGGCTGGGTCGGAGGGAATCGGCCGGGGAATCGAGGGGGAGATCAGGAGCAGACCGTACCGGCCTTCGGCACCGTCCCGTTCAGCAGATAACCGTTCACCGCAGCCTGCACGCACCTGTTCTTGCTGTCGTACGCACCGTGCCCCTGGCCCTTGTACGTCAGCTCGACGCCGACACCCTGGCCGAGCGCATCCACCATCTTCTTCGCGCCCTCGTACGGCGTGGCCGGGTCGCCGGTGTTGCCGACGACGAGGATGGGCGCCGACCCCGGCGCGCTGACGTCGGGATGGTCGGCGGCGCCCGGCACGGCCCAGTCGGTGCAGCTGACCATGCCCCAGGCCAGGAAGTCCCCGAACACCGGGGAGGCGGAACGGAACTCGGGCAGCCTCCCCTGGACGAAGTCGGCCGTGTACCGGGGCTTCTCGTCGGCGCAGTTGATGGCGATGTTCGCCGCGGTGATGTTGCTGTACTCGCCGTTCTCGCTGCGGCCGTTCAACGAGTCGGACAGCACCATCAGGATCTTGCCGTCGCCGTCGTAGGCCTGCTCAAGCCCCTCGGTGAGGTACTGCCAGAAGTCCTTGGAGTACAGGGACTGCGCGATGCCGTTGGTCGCGGCCGTCTGCGTCAGCTGCCGCGGGGAGATACCGGGGATCGGCTTCGTCTCCAGGTCCGCCAGCAGTTTGGCGATGCGGTTCTTGACGTCCTGGGCGGTGTCGCCGATCGGGCACTCGGTGATCTTCGAGGTGCAGTCCTGGGCGAAGTTGTCGAGTGCGAGCTGGAAGCCCTGGGCCTGACCCAGCGCGCTCTGCTCCGGGTTCTGCGTGGGGTCGACCACCGCGTCGAAGACGGCCCGCCCGACGTTCTTGGGGAACAGGTGGGCGTAGACGCCGCCGAGTTCGGTGCCGTAGGAGATGCCGAAGTAGTGCAGCTTGTCGTCGCCGAGGACCTGGCGCATCAGGTCCATGTCGCGGGCCGCGTCGGTGGTGCGCACATGGGGCAGGATCGTCTTGGAGTTCCTCTCGCAGGCCGCGTTGAACTGCTGGGTGCGCTTGATCAGCTGGGCGCGCTCGGCGCTGTCGTCGGGCGTCGCGTCCTGCTGGAAGTACGCGTCCAGCTGGCTGTCGCTCTCGCACTTCACCGGCGCGCTGCGGCCGACCCCGCGCGGGTCGAAGCTGACCAGGTCGTAGCGGGTGCGCAGGGTGGTGTAGTCCGCGCCGAACGCGGGCAGCGTGGTGACGCCGCTGCCGCCGGGGCCGCCGAAGTTGAACACGAGCGAGCCGATCCGCTTGCTCGCCGCGCCGCTGGCCCTGGCGCGGATGAGGGCGAGGTTGATGGTGTCGCCCTCGGGCTTGCTCCAGTCGAGGGGTGCCTTCATGGTGGCGCACTGCCACCTGGTGCCGTTCGGCAGCGGGGAGGGGGCAGTGCCGCCGCCCTCCGCCTCGGACGGGGCCGGGCAGTCCTTCCAGTCCAGCTTCTGCGCCGCCAGGTCACCGACCTCGCTGCCGTTGTCGCCGCATCCGGCGAGCAGCGTGGACAGCAGCACGGCGGTGGTGGTCAGCACTGCGGCCCGCAGCCGGGAGGGGTTCGCCATGGTCCCATCCTGCGGGCGCGTACGCCGGGGCGCGCGGGGCACGGGCCGTACGAGGTACGTCCCGGGAGGCCGTGGGTGCGTGATCCGGCCCCGCCCGCAGCCGGCTCCTACAGGGCTCCCTTGCGGCTGAGGTGGTTGAAGGCCAGCCAGCCGGGCAGCACGGGCAGCCACAGGGTCAGCAGCCGGAACAGCAGGACGGCCGGGGCGGCGACCTCCTTGGGGAGGCCGACGGCGATCAGACCGAGCGTCAGGCTCGCCTCCACGGCGCCCACGCCGCCCGGCGTCGGGGCTGCGGACCCGAGGGCGTTTCCGGCGAGGAAGACCACGGCCACACTGGCGATGCTCAGCGAGGCCGAGCCGTCGCCGAAGGCCCGGATGGAGGCGTCCAGGCACATCACGAAGCAGGCGGTCAGCAGAAGCATCCCGCCGATGCCGGTGACCAGCTTCTGCGGACGCTGAAGCACGTCGAGCATGCGCGGTACGACACCCGCGAACAGCGACCTCACGCGCGTGACGATGAATTTCCGCAGGAACGGCACCGAGGTGACCACGAGCACAAGCACCGCCACGGTCAGCAGACCCGCGATGACCGTCCGGGACGGTGACAGCGACGGTGTCTTCTCCGTGCCGGTCAGGTAGCCGAAGGACAGCAGCATCAGGATGTGGGCCCCGAGCCCGAACAGCTGTGACGCGCCGACGCTCGCCACCGCGAGACCGGGGCGTACGCCCGCGCGCTGCAGGAAGCGCGTGTTGAGGGCCACACCGCCGACGGCGGCCGGCGCCACGATCTTCACGAACGACCCGGCGACCTGCGCGGCCACCGTCCTCAGGAACGGCACCCGCTCGGGCACGAACCCCAGCAGCGCCATCGCCGCGGCGACGTAACTGAGCGCCGAGAACAGCACCGCCGCCGCCACCCAGCCCCACTGGGCCTGCGCGAACAGCGTGCCGAACTGGATGTGGGTGAGCTGGGTCAGCAGGAAGTACGCGCCGATCGCGCCGGCGATGAAGCTGATCAGCGTGCGCGGGCGCACCCGCTCCAGGCGGGCCGGCTCCACGGGGGCCTCGGGCCTGATCCGCAGCACCTGGTGCCGGATCTGCGTGAGCAGATCCTCCTCACGCGCCTCTTCGAGGGCTTCGTCGATGGCCCGCTTCTCCGCGCGCTGCTCCGCGCGGACCGCCTTCTTGTCCGGCTTTTCGAGCGCGGTCCGGGTCGTCTCGGGCGCCTCCTCCAGGCGGGCCAGCTTGGCCTGCCGGGATGCCTCCAGCACCGCCTCGCGCTCACGCTGGGCGCGCTCCCGGGCCAGCCGGCGCAGCGTCGCGCGCGTGGAGCGCGTCAGCGCGATGGGCTGGAGCATCGGCAGACAGTCCGCGACCGCGTCCGGGCCGAGCACACCGACCGCCGAGGCCACCGCCCGCTCGGCCCCCACCCGCAGGCCGAGCGTGGTGACCAGCTGCGCCACGTCCATGCGCAGCAGCAGTTCGCCGGCCGCGATCTCGCCGCCACGCAGCTCGGAGAGGATCACCCTGCCTGAACGATCCACCAGGATCGCGTCACCGGCCAGCCGGCGGTGCGCGATGCGCCGTGACTGGAGCGCCTTCACCTGGTGCCAGGTGTTGTGCAGCAGCTCGTCGGTGATCTCGTCGTCGGCCAGCGAGTCCAGCATGCGCCCGCCGGTGTGCTCGTAGACGAGCATCACCGCGTCGGGGCCGAGCTCGGAGGTCGCGATCAGCTTGGGCGCGTTGGCGCCCGCTGCGATCGCCGCATACGCCAGCAGCGCCTCCTGCTCCAGTGCCTGGCGCAGCGACTGGAGGCTGGAGCGGGTGGCGAAGCCGCGCAGGGTCAGGTTGCGCCACGCGCGGTAGAAGAAGCCCTGGGCCTGCTGCTCCCGGTCGACGACCGTGACGTCCAGCGGCTGGCCGTCCTCCAGGGTGACGAAGTAGCGACGGCCGCGGTCGCCGTTCTCCGCGTCCGTGGCCTCCTCGCGGGCGGCGCCGACGGGGTGGAAACCGACGTGCCTGAGGCCGGCCAGCAGGGTCTGCCCGGTGGGCCGCACGTTGGGGGAGCCGACCGCGTACAGGGTGCCGTAGGCGACGGTCCAGCCGATCAGCACCGTCAGGATGATCGAGAAGGGGGTCGTGTAGCCGGTGACCAGCATCGAGAACGCGTCGAGCAGCAGCACGATCCACAGCACCGCGCGCCACCGGGGTCTGCGGGACATGCCGACGGCGGTCATGTAGGCGATGACGGGCGCCAGATAGCCGTGCACGGGGTCGGTGAGCGCGTGGATGTCGCCGGGGGAGGGCTGGGTGAGCGCGTCCTGGATCGAGCCGGGGGCGGCGCGGGCGACCCACAGGTCGGTGGCGAGGGTCACTCCGTGGGCGAGTACCGCCGCGAGGACGCCGTCGGCGATGCGCAGCCCGTCCCGTTTGATCAGTCGTTCGATCGCGAAGGCGACCGGCACCAGGAGGATCGCGATGCTGGACGCCAGTCCCGCAATCTTGATCAGCAGGTCGGGGGCCTGCCCGGTGCCCTTGTTGATGTCCTGTTCGAGGCCCGAGGTGGTGCCGTGCGCGAACGCGGCGATCGCGAGCAGCACGACGATCGCGAGCACGCCCACCAGCAGCCGCATGAGGTCGGAGGGGCGGTGCACGCGCGCGGGGAGCAGCGGCTCGTCGCCCTCGACCTCGTCGGTGTGCGGGTCGTCCTCGGCGCCCGGACCGTGGTCGTCGTCACGCGCGCGCGTGCCGTCGTCTCCGTGCACACCGGTGTCGTCCTTGTGCGTACCGGGGTCGTCCCGTTGCGTACCGGTGTCGTCGCCCTGGCCCGCGCGGGCGGTGCCGGGGCGCGCGGCGGCGTCAGGGGTGCCCGCCGCGCCTTCGGGGTGCACGCCCTGCTGTTTCATGGTCTCTTCTTGGTCTCGTATCACCAGTCACCGCCCGCACGATGGTGGCATGCCGCACCGACACCCGCGGGCATCAGGGTGCAGATGCGGGGGCGGACAGTCTGCCGGAAGCGCCGCCGAGGAGCGAGGGGCCGCTTTCGGACCGCTCCCGCCGCGCTGTCGGCGGGGTGCGGCAGGATGGGACGAATGAGCGAGCAGAGCCCTGCCGAGGCCACCCGTGAGGAGTACGCGGACGCGCTGCCCGAGTACGCCGAGCGGGTCCTGGACGTAGCCGAGCGGATTCCGCCCGGCCGGGTCATGACGTACGGCGACGTCGCCGAGTGGCTGGAGGAGGGAGGGCCCCGCCAGGTCGGCCGGGTGATGGCCCTCTACGGGGGCGCCGTTCCGTGGTGGCGGGTGGTGCGCGCCGACGGGGTGCTGCTGCCCGGGCACGAGCTGCGTGCGCTCGCCCACTACCGCGCGGAGGGCACACCGCTGAAGGAGGCGGGCAGGAGCACCGAGGGCCATCTGCCGCGGCTCGACATGAGGCGGGCGCGATGGGACGGCGGCGCGGGCGCGGAGGGTCACACCTGACAGCTTCCGCCATCGGATGCCGTCGGGGGGAGCCTGTGGCCCGTACGAGGGACATGGGGGACGTCCGTGGCATGACGTACGTTCGTGGGATGTGGGACGCGCGTGGCGCGAGCGCCGCGAGGGATGAAGCGGAAGCCCTGCTTCCGTCCGGAGCGGCGGCGTAGCGTCGGCTGCACGTGTCCCCGTCACCCCGCGGCCACCGCCTCGCACGCGTGACCGCCTGCCCACCAGCACGACCACCAGGACCGGCGAACCACGTGAGCTCCTCTTCCTCCACCAGGCGCCTGCCGCACCCCCCGGTGCGGCAGGGGAGCCGTGGCGCTTACCGACTGGTCCGTACCCAGCCGGTCCGGGTGGATCCCCCTCGTCTGGACGCCGCTCAGCGTGCCGTGGTTGATCACCGGACCGGACCGCTGCTCGTCCTCGCGGGCCCCGGCACCGGCAAGACGACGACCCTGGTCGAGTCCGTGGCCGCACGCATCGCCCGCGGCTGCGACCCGGAACGCATCCTGGTGCTGACGTTCAGCCGCAAGGCCGCCGTCGACCTGCGCGACCGCATGGCCCTGCGTATCGGCGCCGCCCGCGCGCCCCGCGCCACCACCTTCCACTCCTACGCCTACGCCCTGGTCCGCGCCCACCAGGACAGCGGCCTGTTCGCCGAGCCGCTGCGCCTGCTCTCCGGCCCCGAACAGGACGTCACCGTCCGCGGCCTGCTCGCCGGACAGCCCGAGCTGGAGCGGCTCGGCCTCACCCACGTGCGCTGGCCGGACGAACTGCGCGCCTGCCTGACCACGCGCGGCTTCGCCGACGAGGTCCGCGCCGTCCTCGCGCGCAGCCGTGAGCTGGGCCTCGGCCCCGACACCCTGGACGCCTTCGCCCGCCGCATCGGCCGCCCCGACTGGCGTGCAGCCGCCGCCTTCCTCGCCGAATACCTCGACGTGCTCGACCTGCAGGGGGTGATCGACTACGCGGAACTGGTCCACCGCGCGGTCCTGCTCGCCCGCCGCCCCGACACGGCCGCGCGGCTCGCCGCCCAGTACGACGCCGTGTACGTCGACGAGTACCAGGACACCGACCCGGCCCAGGTACGGCTGCTGCACACGCTGGCCGGTGACGGGCGCAGCCTGGTCGCCTTCGGCGACCCCGACCAGTCGATCTACACCTTCCGGGGCGCCGACGTGAACGGCATACTCGACTTCCCGGTGGCCTTCCCGCGCGCGGACGGCCGGCCCGCCCCCGTCGAGGTGCTGCGCACCTCCCGCCGCTCCGGCGCCGCCCTGCTGGCCGCGACCCGCCTGATCACCCAGCGCATGCCGCTGACCCGGCTGCCCGCCGACAAGGTGCGCGCCCACCGCGAGCCCGCCCCGGTACGGGACGGCGGTCGCGTCGAGGTCTACACGTACCCGACGTCCGGCACGGAGCTGGACAACATCGCGGACATCCTGCGCCGGGCGCACCTGGAGGACGGCGTTCCGTGGAGCGACATGGCCGTCCTCGTGCGCGCGGGATCCCGCACGATCCCGACCCTCCGCCGCGCCCTCACCGCGGCCGGCGTCCCGCTCGACATCGACGGCGACGACCTTCCCCTCCGGCACGAGCCCGCGGTGGCCCCACTCCTGACGGCACTCCGCGCGGTGGCGACCGCTGAGGCACGCCGTTCCGAGGAGGTGGCGCGGACGGAGGAGGCTGCGTCGGTGCAGGAGGCCGCGCACGCATCGGGCGCCGGCGAGGCCGCACAGGCGCCAGGCACCGAGGACACGGTGCAGACACGGGACACCGACGAGGCGGCGCAGACACCGGGCACGGACGAGACAGCACAGGCGTCAGGGGCCGGCAAGGCGCCGCAGGCACACGGCTCCGCACAGGAAGCGCCTGCCGCCGACACCGCCTGGCTCGACGCCGAGACCGCTCTCACCCTGCTCACCTCCCCCCTTGCCGGCATGGACACGGCCGACCTGCGCCGCCTCGGGCGCGCGCTGCGCGAGGAGGAGCGAGCCGCCGGGAACCCGTTCCCGCCGCCCTCCGACGAGCTGCTCGCGCGGGCGCTCGCCGAGCCCGAACGCCTGGCTGTGCACGACCCGGCGTACGCGCGCGGGGCACAGCGCCTCGGCGCGCTGCTCCGCACCGCCCGTGAGCGCCTGGCGCGCGGCGGCACGGCCGAGGAGGCGCTGTGGGACCTGTGGGCCGGCACACCATGGCCCACGCGCCTGGAGCGGACCGCCCGGCGCGGCGGCGCGGCCGGCCGCAACGCCGACCGTGGCCTGGACGCCGTGTGCGCGCTTTTCGCCACGGCCGCGCGTGCGGAGGAACGCACCGGAGGCCGCGGCGCGCTGAACTTCCTGGAGGAGATCGAGGCCGAGGACATCGCCGCCGACACGCTGACCCGCCGCGCGGTACGGCCCGACGCCGTCCGCCTGATGACCGCGCACCGCTCCAAGGGCCTGGAGTGGCGGCTGGTCGTCGTCGCGGGCGTCCAGGAGGGTCTGTGGCCCGACCTGCGCCGCCGCGGCTCGCTGCTGGAGGCCGACCGCATCGGCCGCGACGGACTCGCCGAACCGCTCACCCCGGGTGCGCTGCTCGCCGAGGAACGCCGCCTGTTCTATGTGGCCGCCACGCGCGCGCGTGAACGCCTCGTCGTCACCGCCGTGAAGGCACCGGCCGACGACGGTGACCAGCCCTCCCGGTTCCTGAGCGAGCTGGGCGTCGAACCCCGGGACGTCACCGGCCGCCCCCGCCGCCCGCTGTCCGTGGCCGCGCTCGTCGCCGAGCTGCGCGCCACCACCGTCGACCCGCGCGCGTCCGCCGTCCTCCGGGAGGCCGCCGCCCGCCGCCTGGCCAGACTGGCCGCGCTCGCCGACGAGGACGGCCGCCCCCTGGTGCCGTCCGCGCACCCCTTCCGCTGGTGGGGCATGTTCGAGCCGACCGAGAGCAAGGTGCCGCTGCGCCACCACGACCAGCCCGTCGTGCTCTCCGGCAGCGCCCTCGACCAGCTCGCCAACACCTGCTCCCTGCAGTGGTTCCTGGGCCGCGAGGTGAAGGCCGACGCGCCCGCCACCGCCGCGCAGGGCTTCGGTAACGTCGTCCACGTCCTCGCCGACGAGGTCGCCTCCGGCCGTACCCCCGCCGACCTGGACGTCCTCATGGAGCGCCTGGAATCGGTGTGGAACGCGCTCGCCTTCGACGCGCCCTGGAAGTCGGAGCAGGAGAAGAACAACGCGCGCGCGGCGCTCGAACGCTTCCTCAACTGGCACGTTCTCGACCGCACCGGCCGCACGCCCGTGGCGAGCGAACAGGACTTCGACGTCACCCTCGAAGCGGGCGACTACCAGGTCCGCGTCCGCGGCCAGATGGACCGCGTCGAGGTGGACGGGGAGGGCCGCGCCTACGTCGTGGACTTCAAGACGGGCAAGCAGGCGCCCAGCGCCGCCGAAGTGGGCCGCCACCCACAGCTCGCCGTCTACCAGCTCGCGATCCGCGAGGGCGCCGTGGACACCGCCTTCGACGGCGTACGGCCCGAACCCGGCGGCGCCGAACTCGTGCACCTCAGACAGGGCGCGGCCAAGCGGGACGGCGGCGACAGCCTGCCCAAGGTGCAGGCGCAGGAGCCGCTGGCGGGGGGGTGGGTCGGCGAGCTGCTGGCCACCGCCGCCGGAAAGGTCCTCGACGAGCGGTTCACACCGACCACCGGCCAGCACTGCACCTACTGCGCGTTCCGCGCCTCGTGCAGCGCACGCCCCGAGGGGCGGCACGTGGTCGAGTGACCAGCACCAGCGGCGTGGGTGACGTACCGCACCAGGTGCGCTGACCTGCGCATCTTCCTACCCGGAAGGCCGTTCCGTCCTCGATTGTCAGTGCCCGCCGCTAGCCTCTGACCTCATGCCCGCCCGTATCACCGACCCCGAGCAGCTCAAAGAGCTTCTCGGTATCCCCTTCACCCCGGAGCAGACGGCCTGCATCACCGCGCCGCCCGCCCCGCAGGTGATCGTGGCCGGTGCCGGGTCGGGCAAGACGACGGTGATGGCGGCCCGCGTGGTCTGGCTGGTCGGCACCGGGCAGGTGGCCCCCGAGCAGGTCCTCGGCCTGACCTTCACCAACAAGGCGGCCGGTGAACTCGCCGAGCGCGTCCGCACGGCCCTGATCAAGGCCGGCGTCACCGACCCCGATGCCATCGACCCGGACAATCCACCCGGCGAGCCCGTCATCTCGACGTACCACGCCTTCGCCGGCCGGCTGCTGACCGACCACGGCCTGCGCATCGGCCTGGAGCCCACCTCCCGGCTGCTGGCTGACGCCACCCGCTATCAGCTCGCCGCGCGTGTGCTGCGCGAGGCCCCCGGCCCCTACCCGGCGCTGACCCGCTCCTTCGCCGACCTCGTCAGCGACCTGCTCGCCCTCGACTCCGAACTCGCCGAACACCTCGTGGACCCCGAGGAGCTGCGCGCCTGGGACGCGGACCTGCTGCGCACCCTGGAGGGCGCCAAGCTCACCAACGCGGACCTGCGCAAGGTCCCCGAGACCGCCGCCGCCCGCCGCGAACTCACCGCACTCGTCCAGCGCTACCGGGCAGCCAAGCGCGAGCGCGACCTGCTCGACTTCGGCGACCAGATCGCCCTGTCCGCCCGCCTCGCGCGCGTCCCCGAGGTCGGCCGCCTGCTGCGCGAGGAGTTCCGCGTGGTGCTCCTGGACGAGTACCAGGACACCTCCGTGGCCCAGCGCGTCCTGCTGGCGGGCCTGTTCGGCGACGGCACCGGCCACCCGGTCACCGCCGTCGGCGACCCCTGCCAGGCCATCTACGGCTGGCGCGGCGCCTCCGTGGCCAACCTGGACGACTTCCCCGAGCACTTCGCCCACGCCGACGGCCGCCCGGCCACCCGGCAGGCGCTCAGCGAGAACCGCCGCAGCGGTGGCCGCCTCCTCGACCTCGCCAACGGCCTCGCCGAGCCCCTGCGCGCCATGCATTCGGGCGTGGAGGCCCTGCGCCCGGCCCCCGGCGCCGAACGCGACGGCACGGTCCACTGCGCCCTGCTGCGCACCCACGCCGAGGAGCTCGACTGGATCGCCGACTCCATCGCCCACCTCGTGCGCACCGGAACGGCCCCGGGCGAGATCGCCGTCCTGTGCCGCACGGCCACCGACTTCGCCGAGATCCAGGGCGCCCTCGTGGCCCGGGACATCCCCGTAGAGGTCGTCGGCCTGTCCGGGCTGCTGCACCTGCCCGAGGTCGCCGACCTGGTCGCCGTCTGCGAGGTCCTCCAGGACCCCGGCGCCAACGCCTCCCTGGTCCGCCTGCTCACCGGCCCGCGCTGGCGCATCGGCCCGCGCGACCTCGCCCTCCTGGGCCGCCGCGCCCGCCTGCTGGTCGCCCACGCGCGCGTGGACGGCACCGACGACGCCGACCGAAGGCTCGCCGAGGCCGTCGAGGGAGTCGACCCGGCCGAGGTGATATCGCTCGCGGACGCCCTGGACACCTTCCTGGAGTCCCCCCTGAACGACGCCGACGGGGACGACGACGGGCTGCCGTTCTCACCGGACGCGCGCGTGCGCTTCGCCCGCCTGGCCGCCGAACTGCGCGACCTGCGCCGCTCCCTGTCCGACCCGCTGATGGACGTCCTGCACCGCGTCCTCGCCGTCACCGGTCTTGAGGTGGAGCTGTCCGCGTCCCCGCACGCGCTGGCCGCCCGCCGCCGCGAGACCCTGTCGAACTTCCTCGACGTCGCCGCCTCCTTCGCCGCGAGCGACACGGAGGCCACCCTGCTGGCCTTCCTCGGCTTCCTGCGCACCGCCGCCCAGTACGAGAAGGGCCTCGACAACGCCCTGCCCGGCGGAGAGAACACCGTCAAGGTGCTCACCGCGCACAAGTCCAAGGGCCTGGAGTGGGACGTCGTGGCCGTCCCCGGACTCGTGAACGGCACCTTCCCCAGCGCCCAGGGCCGCGAGAAGTGGACCGCACAGGCCAAGGTGCTCCCGCACGCCCTGCGCGGCGACACCGACACCCTGCCCGACATCGAGACCTGGGACTCGCGCGGCATGAAGGCCTTCCACGAGGCCATGAAGGAACACCAGCACACCGAGGAGCTCCGCCTCGGCTATGTCACCTTCACCCGCCCCCGCTCCCTCCTGCTCGGCTCCGGCCACTGGTGGGGACCCAGCCAGAAGAAGTCGCGCGGCCCCTCCGACTTCCTCCAGGCCCTCTACGAGCACTGCGCCGCCGGACACGGCGAGATCGAGGCATGGGCCGACGAGCCCGCCGAGGACGAGGAGAACCCGGCCCTGCACACGGCCACCGCCGACCAGGCCTGGCCGCTGCCCCTCGACGGCGCGGCCCTGACCCGCCGCCGCGCCGCCGCCGAGACGGTCCTCGCCCACCTGGACGCCATCGCCGCCCAGGGCAGCATGGCGCCCGACCACGGCCCCGGTACCTATGAGGACCCCGACTGGCCTCCGCCGCCGGACGACGAGGAACCGTACGGCGACGCGTTCCCGTACGACGAGGACGCCCCGTACGGCGAAGAGCCGCCCTACGACAGCGACAGCGCCGAACCGCCGTACGACGAGGCCGCGCCCCAGCCCGAGGAGCCCGGCGACTGGGACTCCTGGAGCACCGGCCGGCCCAAGGTTCCCCACCAGGCGACCGCCCCCGCCGAGCCCGAGCGCACCCCTGTCGCCACCGGGCCCGAGCGCACCCCCGTCAGCCCCGAGGAGGCCCGCACCATCGCCTCCTGGGACCGCGACCTCGACGCGCTCACCGGAGAGCTGCTGCGCGCCCGGCAGAGCGTCACGGACGTCCCCCTGCCGGTCACGCTGACCGCCTCGCAACTGCTGCGCCTCGCCGAGGACCCCGACGGGCTCGCACAGGAACTCGCGCGCCCCATGCCGCGCCCCCCGCAACCCGCCGCGCGCCGAGGCACCCGGTTCCATGCCTGGGTCGAAGCCCGCTTCGAGGAACTGACGCTGCCCCTGCTGGAACCCGACGAGCTGCCCGGCGGCGACGCCGAGATCACCGACGAACGCGACCTGGAAGCCCTCAAGGAGGCCTTCGAACGCACCGAGTACGCCCAGCGCACGCCCTACCGGGTCGAGGCGCCCTTCCAGCTCGCCCTCGCCGGCCGCGTCGTCCGAGGCCGCATCGACGCCGTCTACAAGAACGGCGACGGCGACACGGCGACGTACGAGATCGTGGACTGGAAGACCGGCCGCGACCACACCGCCGACCCCCTCCAGCTCGCCGTCTACCGGCTGGCCTGGGCCGAGCAGCAGGGCATCCCGCCCGAATCGGTCACCGCCGCCTTCCTGTACGTACGCAGCGGCGAGGTCGTACACCCCCAGGGCCTGCCGGACCGGGCCGCCCTGGAACGGCTCCTCACGGAAGACGCCGAAGTGGCGCACCGGGGACCCCGAGTGTGACGAACCGCCCGCCGAGGATGTCGGCGCGGGCCGATAGGCTCGGGAACATGAGCCAGACCCCGGACAGCGCCGTCCGCACGTACATCGAGCAGCACCGCGCCGCCTTCCTCGACGACCTCGCCGCATGGCTGCGCATCCCCTCCGTGTCGGCCCAGCCCGACCACGCGCCCGACGTACGACGCAGCGCCGGCTGGCTCGCCGCCAAGCTCCAGGAGACCGGCTTCCCGACCACCGAGGTCTGGGAGACCCCCGGCGCCCCGGCCGTCTTCGCCGAATGGCCCTCCGGCGACCCCGCGGCGCCCACCGTCCTCGTCTACGGCCACCACGACGTGCAGCCCGCCGCCCGCGAGGACGGCTGGGACAGCGAGCCCTTCGAACCGGTCGTCCGCGAAAACCGCCTCTACGCGCGCGGGGCCGCCGACGACAAGGGCCAGGTGTTCTTCCACACACTCGGCGTCCGCGCCCACCTCGCCGCCACCGGCCGCACCGCCCCCGCCGTCAACCTGAAGCTGCTGATCGAGGGCGAGGAGGAGTCCGGCTCCCCCCACTTCCGGGCCCTCGTGGAGGAGCGCGCCGAACGGCTCACGGCCGACGCCGTGATCGTCTCCGACACCGGCATGTGGTCCGAGGACACCCCGACCGTCTGCACCGGCATGCGCGGCCTCGCCGAGTGCGAGATCCGGCTGTACGGCCCCGACCAGGACATCCACTCCGGCTCCTTCGGCGGCGCCGTCCCCAACCCGGCCACCGCCGCGGCCCGCCTGGTCGCCGCCCTGCACGACGAGCACGCGCGCGTGGCGGTCCCCGGCTTCTACGACGGCATCACCGAGCTGACCGACCGCGAGCGCGCCCTCTTCGCCGAACTGCCCTTCGACGAGGAGGGGTGGCTGCGCACCGCCAAGTCGTACGCCACCCACGGCGAGGCCGGGCACACCACCCTGGAGCGCATCTGGGCCCGCCCGACCGCCGAGGTCAACGGCATCGGCGGCGGCTACCAGGGCCCCGGCAGCAAGACGATCATCCCGTCCTCGGCCATGGTGAAGCTGTCCTTCCGGCTGGTCGCCGGCCAGGACCCCGACCACATCGAGAAGGCCGTCCGCGCCTGGGCCGCCGCGCAGATACCCGCCGGGATCCGGCACGAGATCACCTTCGGCTCCGCCACGCGCCCGTGCCTGACCCCGCTCGACCACCCCGCGCTGCAGTCCGTGGCCCGCGCCATGGGCCGCGCCTTCCAGAGCCCCGTCCGCTTCACCCGCGAGGGTGGCTCCGGACCCGCCGCCGACCTCCAGGAGGTCCTCGGCGCCCCCGTCCTCTTCCTGGGCATCTCCGTGCCCTCCGACGGCTGGCACGCCCCGAACGAGAAGGTCGAGCTGGACCTCTTGGTCAAGGGCGTCGAGACCAGCGCCTACCTGTGGGGAGACCTGGCCGAGAACTGGCACCCCGCGCCCTGAGCGGCCGGCGCCGCACGGAGCGGCGGCGCGTGCGGGGCACACTGGAAGGACCGCCCTGCACGCTCCACCCGCACCCGTCCCGGTCTCCGCCCGCCCCACGTCCCGCCGAACCGCCCGCCGAAACGAACCTTTCCACTGGGGGAGTTGGAAGCACCCGTGACCACCTCGACCGAGCACACCGCCGACCGACCCATCTCGCTGACCGCCCCGAGCGGCATCGACCGCGCCGCCCACCACCGGCTGGACGAGGCCTGGCTCGCGGCGGCATGGAGCCACCCCACGACCCGCTGCTTCGTGGTCTCCGGCGGCCAGGTGCTGATCGACGAGACGCCCGACGGCCGCACCGAACTCGTCATGACCCCCTCCTTCGAGGCCCCCCTCACCGAGGCCCACCGCTACTTCCTCGGCATCGACGAGGACGGCGTCAGCTACTTCGCCCTCCAGAAGGACTCGCTGCCCGGCCGCATCGACCAGTCCGCGCGCCCGGCCGGCCTGCGCGAGGCGGGCCTGCTGCTCTCCCCGCGCGACGCGGGCCTCATGGTGCACGCCGTCGGCCTGGAGAACTGGCAGCGCACCCACCGCTTCTGCTCGCGCTGCGGCGAGCGCACCGTCATCGCCGCCGCCGGCCACATCCGCCGCTGCCCCGCCTGCGGCGCCGAGCACTACCCGCGCACCGACCCGGCCGTGATCATGGCCGTCACCGACGAGAAGGACCGCATCCTGCTCGGCCGGCAGGTCCACTGGCCCGAGGGCCGCTTCTCCACGCTCGCCGGCTTCGTCGAGCCCGGCGAGTCCATCGAACAGTCGGTGCGCCGCGAGGTCTACGAGGAGGCCGGCGTCACCGTCGGCGACGTCGAGTACGTGGCCAGCCAGCCCTGGCCCTTCCCGTCCAGCCTGATGCTGGGCTTCATGGCCCGCGCCACCTCCACGGAGATCAACGTCGACGGCGACGAGATCCACGAGGCCCGCTGGTTCTCCCGCGAGGAACTCCACGACGCCTTCGAGTCCGGCGAGGTCCTGCCGCCCTACGGCATCTCCATCGCCGCCCGGCTGATCGAGCGGTGGTACGGCAAGCCGCTGCCCACGAGGAGCCTCGTCTGAGGCACCCCACCGTGGTGTGGGACAGGACGGTGTAAGACACAACACAGCAGGGTGGCCCCCGAATGTCGGGGGCCACCCTGCTGTCACATCACCGCGGAAACCCGCGGAGCGTCACGCGGCGAGCTTCTGCTTCACCTGCGCCAGCGACGGGTTCGTCAGCGTGCTGCCGTCCGCGAAGAGCACGGTCGGGACCGTCTGATTTCCGCCATTCGCCTTCTCCACGAAAGCGGCGGACTCCGGGTCCTGCTCGATGTTGATCTCGGTGAAAGCGATGCCCTCCCGGCTCAGCTGGCTCTTCAGCCGCTGGCAGTAGCCGCACCAAGTCGTGCTGTACATCGTCACAGTGCCCTGCATGTCTCTCGCGCTCCTCAGGCAGCTCAGGTAGGTCGTCCTGGGGAGAAACGTAAGCGATCGGCACGCCATTCCCGCCCGGGGTATCCGGGGTGTCCGGGACACCCGGCAACGCGTGTGCGGCACCGCCGTGACGCCCGTACCCGGCACCGCTGTGACGCCTGCCGCATTAGTACGACTGCGAGGCCCTGCCTGTGGACAACCGGCACAGCAGCCCCGGGCGACCTGGCAGCATGGCCGTGTGACACCAGCAACGCACTCCCCCCTCTTCCCGCAGGCACCGGAATCGGCCGACGCGGTGCTCGAAGGGCTCGACCCCGAGCAGCGCGAAGTCGCCACCGCCCTGCACGGCCCGGTGTGCGTCCTGGCCGGAGCGGGCACGGGCAAGACCCGCGCGATCACCCACCGCATCGCCTACGGAGTGCGTGCCGGCATCCTCCAGCCGTCCAGTGTCCTCGCCGTCACCTTCACCAACCGCGCCGCAGGAGAGATGCGCGGACGGCTCCGCCAGCTCGGCGCCCAGGGCGTCCAGGCCCGCACCTTCCACTCCGCGGCGCTGCGCCAGCTCCAGTACTTCTGGCCGAAAGCGATCGGCGGCAGCATGCCCCGGATCGTGGACCGCAAGATCCAGCTCGTCGCCGACGCCGCCGCAGCCTGCGGCATCCGCCTCGACCGGGGCGAGCTGCGCGACACCACCGCCGAGATCGAGTGGTCCAAGGTCACCCAGACCGTCCCCGCCGACTACCCGTACGCGGCTGCGAAGGCCGGCCGCGAGACCCCACGCGACCCCGCCGAGATCGCCCACCTCTACGCCGCCTACGAAGACCTCAAGCGCGACCGCTCCGTCATCGACTTCGAGGACGTCCTGCTGCTGACCGTCGCCGTCCTCCAGGACCGGCACGACATCGCCGAACAGGTCCGCTCCCAGTACCAGCACTTCGTCGTCGACGAGTACCAGGACGTCAGCCCCCTCCAGCAGCGGCTGCTGGAACTGTGGCTCGGCAACCGGGACAGCCTGTGCGTCGTCGGCGACGCCAGCCAGACCATCTACTCGTTCACCGGAGCAACCCCCGACCACCTCCTCGACTTCCGCGCCCGCCACCCCGGCGCCACCGTCGTCAAACTCGTCCGCGACTACCGCTCCACCCCACAGGTGGTCCACCTCGCCAACGGACTGCTCGCCCAGGCCAGTGGCCGCGCCGCAGACCACCGGCTGGAACTCGTCTCCCAGCGCCCCGCCGGCCCCGAACCCGTCTACACCGAATACACCGACGAACCGGCCGAGGCCGAGGGCGCCGCCCGCCGCATCCGCGAGCTGGTCGACTCCGGCGTCCCCGCCGCCGAGATCGCCATCCTGTTCCGCACCAACTCCCAGTCCGAAACCTACGAACAGGCCCTCGCCGACGCCGGAGTCCCCTACCAGCTGCGCGGCGCCGAGCGCTTCTTCGACCGGCCCGAAGTACGCAAGGCAGGCATCGCCCTGCGCGGTGCCGCCCGCTTCGGCGGCAACGACTCCCTGCTCGACGACGTCGTGGACCTGCCCTCACAAGTACGCGCCGTCCTGTCCGGAGAAGGCTGGACCAGCGAGCCCCCGGCCGGCTCCGGCGCCGTCAGAGAACGCTGGGAATCGCTCGCCGCCCTGGTCAACCTCGCCCACGACTTCGCCGCCGCCCGGCCCACAGCCACCCTCGCCGACTTCGTGGCCGAACTGGACGAACGGGCCAACGCCCAACACGCCCCGACCGTCCAGGGCGTCACCCTCGCCTCCCTGCACGCCGCCAAGGGCCTCGAATGGGACGTCGTCTTCCTGGTCGGCATCGCCGAGGGCATGATGCCGATCACCTACGCCAAGACCGACGAGCAGATCGAAGAGGAACGACGCCTGCTCTACGTCGGCGTCACCCGCGCCAGAGAACGGCTCAACGTCTCCTGGGCGCTGTCCCGCGCACCCGGCGGCCGTCCCCACCGCAGACCCAGCCACTTCCTCGACGGCCTGCGCCCCGGCACGACCGCCACCGTCGGCCGCCCCGGCGCCGGTTCCACCGGAGGCATCGAACGCGGCACCGCCGGCGAAACCGCCGCCAGACCCCGCCGCACCCAGCGCACCCCCGCCCGCTGCCGGGTCTGCGGCCGTACCCTCACCGACGCCGGCGAGATGAAGCTGATGCGCTGCGCCGACTGCCCCTCCGACATGGACGAAGGCCTCTACGAGCGGCTGCGCGAGTGGCGGGCGGTCCAGGCCGCGCGGAGCGGCCAGCCGGACTTCTGCGTGTTCACCGACCGCACCCTCATCGCCATCGCCGAGACCCGGCCCGAGAACAGTGCCGAACTGTCCCGCATCCCCGGCGTCCTCAGCCGCAAGCTGCGCAGCTACGGAACCGACGTACTGGCCATCTGCGCAGGCCAGGAGGTCGGGGAAGACGCCGATGACGACTGATACGAACTCGTCGAAAAAATAGTTTGCGCATGCCCCAGCAATCCCCATAGGTTCTAGGCACGGACGCAGCGGCCTTCTCCAAGGCCCTGATTCCGTGTTCTACTTGCATATCCAGCGGGCTGGTTCACCCCAGTCCCCGAGACGCCGAGAGGAGGCGAGTCCAGTGATCAGCATCAACATCAGCACCATCAGCACGGCCAAACTGACCGATCGTTCGACCGTCTCCACGTGCATGCTCGGCGCCTCGAACCAGGGCACCGGTCTGTCCGGCATCCGTGCCGTGCGTCCGGCGTCCTCCCTGTCCCTCGCGGGCCTTCCCGTCCGCGAAGGCAATGAGCGACCGACCAAGGCACTGGAAGCGGTAAAGGAACAGGCTCACGCCTATGCCTTTGCGGCGGCCGGTGCCGGATTCCGGAAGCAGACGACGCAGCACCACCAGATGTGGGCCTTCCGTGGGCCAGAACCCTGGAGTGATCCAGCCTGATCCGATCAGGCCGGCGCCTTCAGGGCCGCGGAACCCCATCCGGGATCCGCGGCCCTTCTGTTTTCCCCGAACGGGGACGACGGAGCGAGGGGGCCTCGGGACAAGAAAAGAACCCGGTACCAAGCCGACACCCGGTCAACCGGCCGGAACGACCAGACGAGGAAGACCAACCGTGCAACTCGAAGCGCACGCCCCGTCCGTACCGCCTTCGCAAACGTTCCCCCCGCCCGGCCTCACGGAGGACACCACCTTGACCCCCCTCACCGCGCTCACCGCGCTCGACGACGCCATCGAGAACCTCGGCGTACCCGTCCCCTGCCGCTCCTACGACCCGGAAGTCTTCTTCGCCGAGTCGCCGGCGGACGTCGAGTACGCCAAGTCCCTGTGCCGCACCTGCCCGCTGATGGAGGCCTGCCTCGCCGGCGCCAAGGAGCGGCGTGAGCCCTGGGGCGTCTGGGGTGGCGAGCTGTTCGTCCAGGGTGTCGTCGTCGCCCGGAAGCGGCCCCGTGGCCGCCCGCGCAAGAACCCGGTCACGGCATGAACACCGCAGGAACGATCGACCGCCCCCTCACGCACGACCCCAAGAAGCAGGCCCCGATGAAGCCGTCCACCAGCGAGCCCACAGGCTCCGCGACCCCAGACTTCAGCACCAATGGCGCGACTGGCTCGCGTCAGAACAGGACCCGAGAAATGCAACTCATCCCAGAAGCCCTAGCGCGTGCGCATATGCGCGAGCGCCTGCATGACGCCGAGCGGGAACGCCGGGCCGTGAGCCTGGTGACCGCCCGGCGGATGCAGCGCCGGGCGGAGCGCGCCTCGATGCGCGCCCGCCGCGCACTTGCCATGGCGGTCATGCAGTAAGCGAACACACCCGAAGCGGTGGCCTCCCGGTCCAGGGAGGCGAAACGTTCCCCGCGGGGGCCGGTCCGATCGAACGGACCGGCCCCCGCGGTGCGTTGCACCCGCAGATCCGCCGGTCACGGAGTTATCGTCACCGGGTGACGAGTCTTCCCGGAAGCAGTGATCAGGGCGGCTCCACCAGGGAGCCCTGGCCCCTCATGTGTGCCCGCTGCGGCACCCCCGCCGACGGCCCCCCGCCGGCCACCTGGACCTGCTCCGTGGAGAACGGCACCCGCCGGTACTTCTGCGACCGCTGCTCCCGGGAGAACCTGCGGGCGATCGAGGGGCGGCTGGACTCGGCTTGGTGGTGAGGAACGCTTGGGGGGCTTCCCCCTCCCTCCCCACCCCGCCCACCCCACCCCCCGCGCCCCCGTGCTACGGCAGCCCAGATCAAGGTCGCGGTCCGGCGCGCTCCCCGTGCCGGGCCGTCAGGCCTCCGCCGCCGGCTCCTCCTCGGCCAGCTCGGCCAGCTCGTCCAGCTCGGCCAAGTCGTCGTCCAGGACGTCCTCCAGGTCCTCCTCGAAGACGAAGCCCGGCAGCCACTCCTCCAGCTCGTCCCGCAGCCGTACGGTGGCTCCCAGCTGGCACAGCACGCCGATCGTGCTCAGTGTCACCCGGTGTATCAGCAGATAGGCCGGCGGCAGGTTGAGCTGCTTGCCCAGCTGGTAGGCGGGGGAGCGTGGGTCGCCGATGCGGGCGGCCTGGCTGCGCATCCAGGAGCGGGTGAAGGTGAACTCCTCGCTACCGGCCGGTTCGATGATCGGCAGCAGGTAGTCGAGGACCGCGTCGGGGTCCAGCTCTATGGACTTCTTGACGAACCCTTCCCTGCACAGGAGTTCGTAGACCGGCTCGGCCTCGCCGTCCAGGGTCATCCGCAGCGAGATGCCGATCGGTGTCGGCAGACCGCCGGGCAGCCGGTCGACCGTGCCGAAGTCCAGGACGCCCAGCCGCCAGTCGTCCTCGCCGTCCGGGCCGCCGGGCAGCAGACGGAAGTTGCCCGGATGCGGGTCGGCGTGCAGGAGGCCGGTGCGGGCCGGGCCCGAGAAGAGGAAGCGTGCCAGGAGCTGACCTGCCCGGTCGCGCTGGTCCTGAGTGCCGTCCGCGATGATCTCCGACAGCGGGACCCCGTCGATCCACTCGGTCACCAGGACCTGGTCGCACTGGTGGACCACCGCCGGGACCACCACGTCCGGGTCGTCCGCGAACTCCTCCGCGTGCGCCGCCTGGGCCTGTGCTTCCAGCGCGTAGTCCAGTTCCTCGGAGACGCGGTCCCGCAGCTCCGCGATCAGCGGCTTGATGTCCATGCCGGGAATGAGAGGCCCCAAGAGGCGGGCGAAGCGGCTCAGTTGGCTCAGGTCGGACAGCAGGGCCTCGCCCGCGCCCGGGTACTGCACCTTGACCGCCACCTCACGGCCGTCATGCCACACCGCCCGGTGCACCTGCCCGATCGAGGCCGCGGCGGCCGGCTTGTCCTCGAACTCCAGGAACAGCTCCCGCCAGTCCGCGCCCAGCCGCTCCGTCAGCGCCGCGTGCACCGTGCGGGTCGGCATTGGCGGTGCCGCCTCCTGGAGCTTGGTCAGCGCCGCGCGGTAGGGGCCGGCGATCTCCTCCGGGAGGGCGGACTCGAAGACGGACAGGGCCTGCCCGAACTTCATCGCGCCGCCCTTGAGTTCCCCGAGCACCTTGAACAGCTGTTCCGCCGTGCGCTGTTGCAGCTCACGGCCGACGATCTCCGCGGACTCGCCCACGATCCGCTTGCCCAGCCCCCAGGTCGCCCGGCCTGCGAAGCCGAGCGGGAGCGCGGCGAGTTTGGCGGTCCGGGTGACCGCCTTCCGGGGAAGATCAGACATGCGCCCTCCAAGTCCCAGTCGGCCGCGTCGCGCCTGCCTTGCGTCGTCGCTCGGTCGACGGCCGTTGCATCGCCATTGTCTCGCGTGGCTCCCCGTCGGCCGAGGTGTGTTCCCCATCACCTCTCTCCGCTGCGCCGCACGCGCATGCCGGGTGCGGCCGCACCGGTCGGGGGTGCCAGTTCAGGGCGGGGAGGGACACCTCCCAGCGGACTCCGGCGCCGGCCGGTGACTCCCCGTCGAGGAAGGCCAGGGCGTGGGCCGCGGCCAGCCCGGCGACCGTCGTGGCCAGTGCCAGATCGCAGGCTCCGACCTGGCGGGCCTTTCCGGAGCGCCACTGGGCGATGAGGCGGGGCCAGGCCGGGTCCCGGTCGGTGCGGTCCTGGTGCAGACAGCCCGCGCAGCTCGTCTGTCCGGGCAGGACGAGGGGGCCGACGACGCCGGTTCCCTCCACGACCCCCGCGTAGAGATGGGGTGTGCCCGAGGCCATGAGGGGTTCGGCGGTGAACGGGTCGGGGGCGTGGACGGCCACGTCGTCCCTGGGGGTGAGGATCACCAGGGAGAGGCCGGGATCCTGGGCGCCGGATCCGGGGGCGCGGCGGGGCGGTCGGTCCGGGGCCGCGTGGCGGGCGGCGGCCCGTGCCGCTTTGTCCCGGCGTTCGCCGAGGGACTCGGCGGAGTGTCCGCCCGGCGCGAGGTCCCAGGGCTCCACGCGTCCCACGTCGCGCACGTCGACCTCGCCGACCCCCGCGCCCGACAGCACCGACGCGAGCACGGCACCGACCCGGCCCGCGCCCCGCACCTGGACGTGCAAGGAGCGGCGGGCGGCGAGTCTGCCGAGCGCGCCGCCCGGCTCGGGGGTGATCAGGGACAGCGAGGCGAGGTCGGGACGCAGCCGTTGCAGGACGTCCTCTTTCGCCCGCAGTGCGTCCGCGGCCGGTCCGCCGCCGCGGGCGTCGTCGACGAGGCCCGCGTGGGCGAGCCGCCGCACCAGTGTGTCGACATGGCCGTCCGGCAGGTCCATGCGGCGGGCCTCCTCGCGCAGCAGCGGCAGCCCACGGGTGCCGTTGAGCAGGTCGAGGAAGCTGCCCGTCGCCGTGTCCATCGGCCCAAGTGTCAGTGCGTGCGCCGGAGTCATCCCGAACTGCACGGTGTTGAGATCGCGCCAGCCGCGCCGCAGCGCGGGCTTCACCATCGGATGCATGGCAGGCCCCCGTAGCCGTCGAAAGTGCGGAAAGGTCGGAGTTGTTCAGGTGGGGTCCAGCTGTCGGCGGTGTCGGTCGGGCTCCGCCGGCGTGTTGCCAGCATGCCCGGGGTGGCGGACGCGTGCCGGGAGTTGTCCACAGGTGACGGGCATTAGTCGCACAAATCGGGCGGAGATGAGTCGTACAAATCAAACGCATGGTGGGGGATCGGCGGGTAACCGCTCCGGAGCCGGGACTTCGGCCCTGCCCAGCGGGTAACGTCGTGGCGTGCCCGCCGACCCACTGCACCGCGCCGGAAAGCCACAGCGCAGCACGACGAGCCAGCCGCCGAGCGGCTCGGGGGCGAGCGCGATCGAGGTCCGCAGGAGTACCCGGCGCCGCCGTACGGTCTCCGCGTACCGCGACGGCGATCGCACCGTCGTGCTGATCCCCGCCCGGATGTCCGAGGCGGAGGAGAAACGCTGGGTGACCGTCATGCTCGACAAGCTGGCCGCCCAGGAGAGCAAGCGGGTGCTCGGCGACGCCGAGTTGGCCGAGCGCGCCGAACGGCTCTCCGCGCAGTACTTCGACGGAAGGGCTCGCCCCGCATCCGTGCGCTGGGTCACCAACCAGAACACCCGCTGGGGCTCGTGCACCCCCGCCGAGGGCAGCATCCGGCTCTCCCACCGGCTTCAGGGGATGCCGGAGTACGTCGTCGACTACGTCCTCTGCCACGAGCTGGCCCATCTGCTGGTGCCCGGTCACGGGCCGGACTTCTGGCGGCTGTTGGAGGCCTATCCGCGCACCGAGCGGGCCCGCGGATACCTCGAGGGCGTGGTCGCCGCCGAGCGGCTCCCGCACGTGCCCGGCGCGCGCGGGGAGTGAGCGGTCCGCGCGAGAGGCCCGGGAGAGCAACTCGGGTGAGCGGCCGTGTGAGCAACTCGCTTGAGCGGTCCGTGTGAGGGACCTGTGTGAGTGGCCGGGTGCGGTTGTGTACCGGGTCTGTACCGGCTGCGGTCGTTGTCGGGGTTTGCCGTTAGCCTGGCGCGACGCACTCACACTCGGGATGGGGGACGGTCGTAACGCATGGCCAGGGAATTCCAACGCGGCCACAAGGCCAGGATCAGTGACCTCACGGCGGGCACGGATCTGTACGTAGGTGTGCAGATCTCGGCGCCCGGACTGACCTTCGACATCAGCTGCTTCGGTCTGGACGCCGAGGAGCGCCTCTCGGACGACCGGTACTTCGTCTTCTTCAACCAACCGAAGTCCCCGGAGGAGTCCATCCAGCTGCTGGGCGCGCAGGCGGGCGACACGGAGTCGTTCCGGGTCACGCTGGACCGGATCCCCTCCCAGATCCGCAAGCTGTCCTTCACGGCGACCATCGACGGCGCCGGTCAGATGTCGCAGGTCGATCCCGGATACCTGCGCATCGTGGCCGGTGGCGAGGAGGTCGCCCGGTACTCCTTCAACGGCTCGGAGTTCTCCACCGAGCGGGCCGTGATGCTCGGTGACTTCTACTTCAAGGACGTGTGGCGGTTCGCCGCGGTCGGGCAGGGCTTCGACGGCGGCCTGGAGGCGCTGCTGAAGAACTTCGGCGGTGAGGTGCTGGAGGAGGAGGCCCCCGCCGCCCCGCAGCCGCAGCAGCTGCAGACCGGGGCGGCGCCCGGTTTCGCCGCGCCCGCCCAGGCCGCCGCGCCCGCCCAGGCCGCCGCGCCGGCCGCGCCCCCTGCCTTCGGCGCCCCGGCCGCACCTGCGCCTGCGCCCACGCCCATGGCCGCACCTGCGCCCGCCCCGGCCCCCGTGCCGCAGCCCGCCCCGCAGGGCTTCGCGCCGCAGCCTGGACACACCCCGCCCCCGGCCCCGAACGTGCACGCGGCGCCCACCGTCATCGCTCCGTTGACCCCGCCCGCCGGTCCCACGGCACCGCCCCCGCCCCCACCCCCGGCGCCCTACGGCCAGCCGCAGCAGCCGTCGTACGGCGGCCAGCCCCCCGCGTCCAGCGCCCCCATGCCGCCGGGCTACGGCCAGCAGCCGCCCGCGTACGGCGGCCAGCAGCCTGGCGTGCCCATGCCCCCGGGCTACGGCCAGCCGCCGGCGTACGGACAGGTCCCCGGCCAGCAGGCCGGCGGCTACGGAGTGCCGCAGGGCGCCCCCCAGGGCGGTGCCGGAGTGAGCGCCGCGCTGCAGGCGTTCAAGGAGACGCCCACCGGGCAGCGTTGGACCCAGCAGAACAAGAAGCTCATCCGGGTCGACCTCGGCATCGGCGGGCAGCCCGTGCTGGCCCGGCAGGGCAGCATGGTGCTCTACCAGGGCAAGGTCGACTTCGGCTACAAGGGCGCCGGGTTCGCCGGGCGCATCGTCGGCAACGCCACCGGCCAGGAGATGCAGCTGATGCGCTGCACCGGCAACGGCCAGGTGTTCCTCGCCGAGAACTCCACGATGCTGCACCCCATCGAGCTGCAGGGCGACGCGATCTGCGTCTCCGCCGAGAACGTCCTCGCCTTCGACGAGAGCCTGCAGTACGAGGTCCGCCGCATCGAGGGCCACGGCATCCCCGGCGGGGCGCTGTTCACCATGCAGTTCCAGGGCACCGGCACGATCGTCGTCAAGACGCACGGCACGCCCGTGGTCCTGCCGGTCACGCCGACCACGTTCGCCGACTGCAACGCCGTCGTCGCCTGGTCGGCCGCCGCCCAGGTGGTCGTCTCCAGCCAGGTCCGGATGCGCCGCAACGCCTACCCGGGCGACACCGGAGAGAGCGTCAACCTCCAGTTCCGGGGCGCTCCCGGCAACTTCATCGTCGTCCAGCCGTACGAGGTCTGAGGGAGCCCGTCATGAACCAGCCGCTCGCGGGCTACGCCCCCGCACCCGTCACCGCCCGCATGGAGAACCACGGCAACCACATGCTGAAGGTCGCCATGCAGACCGGGAACGACCTCCTCGCGCGCGTGGGGTCGATGGTCGCCTACGAAGGCTTCGTCACCTACGAGCCCAACCCGCCCGCTGTGCGCCAGATCGCCCGCGACTGGATCACCGGCGAGGGCGCCCCGCTCATGAAGTGCTCCGGCGACGGCCTGCTCTACCTCGCCGACTACGGCGCCAACGTCGTCGTGATCAACCTCAACGGCGACGGCATCTCCGTCAACGCCACCAACCTGCTCGCCTTCGACGCCCACCTCAGCTGGGGCGTCGAGCGGGTCAAGGGGCTCGCCAAGTTCGCCGGGCAGGGCCTGTGGAACACGAAGATCTCCGGCCAGGGCTGGGTCGCGCTGACCTCCCGGGGCAAGCCGATCGTCGTGGACTGCGGCGGCGGTGAGGACGAGACGTACGTCGACCCCGACGCGCTGGTCGCCTGGTCGCCGAACCTGAAGGTGAAGGGCAAGCGCAGCTTCAAGGCGCAGTCGCTGATCGGCCGGGGCAGCGGCGAGGCCTACCAGATGGCCTTCTCCGGCCAGGGCATCGTCGTCGTCCAGCCCAGCGAGGACAGCACCGACCGCCTCCGGATCCGGGGCTGAGGGGGAACCAGAGTCACCATGCAGAGCCCGCTTTTCGCCTACAACGACCAGCAGACCCAGGAGCGCTGGAGCCTGCAGAACAAGCAGATGCTCCGCGTCACCCTGGAGGGCCACGACGACATCCTCGCCCGCAAGGGCACCATGGTCGCCTACCAGGGACTCGTCGAGTTCGACGCCGAGTACCGCAGCAACAACCAGGCACGCGCGCACGCGTACACCGGCGAGGGCCTGGACCTGATGCGCTGCCACGGGCAGGGCACGGTCTTCCTCGCCAACCTCGCCCAGCACGTGCACGTCATGGAGGTCGAGCAGGACGGGCTGACCGTCGACAGCAGCTACGTCCTCGCCATGGACTCCTCGCTGCACCACGAGGCCATCGCCGTCGACAGCCTGTACGGCATCTCCGGCTCCGGGAAGTACCAGCTCAACATCACCGGGCGGGGCAAGGTCGCCCTGATGACCTCGGGCGCGCCGCTGCTGATGCAGGTCACGCCCGACAAGTACGTCAACTGCGACGCCGACGCGATCGTCGCCTGGTCCACCGGGCTGCGGGTGCAGATGCAGGCCCAGACGCACTCCTCCGGGGTGTGGCGGCGGCGCGGCAACACCGGTGAGGGCTGGGAGCTGAGCTTCATGGGCTCCGGGTTCGCGCTCGTGCAGCCCAGCGAGCTGCTGCCGCCGCAGAACGCGGTGATCGGCCAGGGCCTCGCCGCCCAGTTCGGCATGGGGCAGCACGGGGCGCGCGGGCAGAACCAGGGCAACGTCTGGAGCTGAGCGTCCGGAAAGCCAACGTAAGGGGCGCCCGTCCGTGCGGGCGCCCCTTACACATGCCTCGTGTCCAGAGGCGCGCGTGCCCCGTGTTCAGAGGCGCGCGAGGGTCGCTTCCAGCAGGCGTACGACCGACTCGTCCGCTACGGCGGCCACCTCGTCGTAGGCGAACCAGCGCAGGTCGAGCGACTCGTCGCTGATCGCCTGCACCGCGCCCGGCGGGGCCAGGACGGCGTACTGGACGTCGTAGTGCCAGTGGCACGGCGCCGGGATCGGGTGCCGGTCCAGGCGGACCGGGCCGCCGGGCAGCAGCGTCAGCCCGGTGACGCCCGACTCCTCGGTCGCCTCGCGCAGCGCCGCCGCCTCCAGGGTGGCGTCGCCCGGCTCGCAGTGGCCGCCCATCTGCAGCCACATCCGCAGCTTCTTGTGGAGGGTCAGCAGGACCCGGCCGTGCTCGGGGTCGATCACCAGGCCGCTCGCCGTGATGTGGCCCGCCTCGCACGCCTTCCAGGTGCCGTCCGGATGGGCCTCCAGGTGCTCCAGGTAGGACTGGCGCAGCTCTTCCTGGTCCTCGTAGCCCTTCAGCACGAGGACCGCGTCGTCATGGAGGCTCACTCGGTGTCGTCGCCCTTGTCGTCGCTCTTGCCGTCGTCCTTCTTGTGCAGGTCCGGCTTGCCCGCGGTGCCGTCCGCCGCCTCGCCGAGCATCTTGTCCAGCTCGGAGAAGTCAAGTTGCTCGCGGTGGACGAAGCCGTCCGGGTCGTCCAGGTCGGTGGCCGTCGGCAGCATGTCCGGGTGGGCCCACAGGCCGTCCCGGCCGTCCACGCCGCGCGCGTCCGTGAGCGAGGCCCACAGCCGGGAGGCGTCCCGCAGCCGGCGCGGGCGCAGCTCCAGGCCGATCAGCGTGGCGAACGTCTGCTCCGCCGGGCCGCCCGTCGCACGGCGGCGGCGCAGGGTCTCGCGCAGCGCGTCAGCGGACGACAGACGCGGCTTCGCCGCCGCGTGGACCACCGCGTCCACCCAGCCCTCCACGAGCGCCAGAGCGGTCTCCAGGCGGGCCAGGGCCGCCTTCTGCTGCGGGGTGTCCTCCGGCTGGAACATGCCCTGCTGGAGCGCGTCCTGCAACTGCTCCGGATTCTGCGGGTCGAACTGGCCGACCACGTCCTCCAGCTTGGCCGTGTCGACCTTGATCCCGCGCGCGTAGCCGTCGACCGCGCCGAACAGGTGCGAGCGCAGCCACGGCACGTGCGCGAACAGGCGCTGGTGGGCGGACTCACGCAGGGCCAGGTAGAGCCGCACCTCCTCCAGCGGCACGCCGAGATCCTTGCCGAACGCCGCCACGTTGGCCGGCAGCAGCGCGGCCTTGCCGACCGGGCCCAGCGGCAGGCCGATGTCGGTCGAGCCGACGACCTCGCCCGCCAGCACGCCCACGGCCTGCCCGATCTGCGTGCCGAACATGGCGCCGCCCATCGAGCGCATCATGCCGATCAGCGGGCCGGCCATGGCCTGCATCTCCTCCGGCAGGACGTCGCCCATGGCCGCGCCGACGCGCTCGGCGACCGGGTCGACCAGCTCCTGCCAGGCCGGCAGCGTCGCCTCGACCCACTCCGCGCGGGACCACGCCACCGCCGAGGCGGAGCCCGACGGCAGGGACGTCGCGTCGTCCAGCCACAGGTCGGCCAGACGGACGGCGTCCTCGACCGCCTTGCGCTCGGCGGGGCCGACACTGGCGTCCTTCGTGCCGTCCGGGGTGCCCTGCGCGACCGTCTGGCGGGCGATCTGCTTGGCCATGTCCCAGTTCACCGGGCCGCCCTCGTAGGAGAGCATCTGGCCGAGCTGCTGGAACGCGGCGCCCAGGTCGGCCGGGTTCAGGGAACCGAACATCGCTGCGAGCGGGTTGTCGGCGCCGGGGCCGCCAAAGCCTCCGGCTCCGGACAGGCCGAAGCCGAACGGGTTGGCCGGTCCCTGCCCACCACCGCTCTGCTGGTCCTTCTCCTTGCCCTCGTCGCCGTCTTCCGGCTCCTCCGGCGGAAGGCCGAATCCGAATGGGGTGTCACTCACGGGGTTCCTCGGCTGGTAAGGCCACCGGCTTCTCTCCGGCGGCGCGGCTGCCCGACAACACCACCCAGCGTAGACACCCGGAGCCGATCGGGCCTCGGTGCTTCGCCCACGGAGGGCCTGCGGCAGGATGGATGCTCCTGGTACGTACGCGTCGCTCGCGCCCGTACTGAAGACAACCGCTGGAGACGCCTGGTGAGTTCCCCAGATCCGCAGGTTCGCGCAGCGCGAAACCATGAAAGCACTCCCGCCGTGCGCGGGCCCGTCGTCGCGGTCACCGGAGCCGCCACCGGGGTCGGTGCGCTGCTCACCGAGCGGCTGGCCGAGTCCCCGCAGATCAAGCAGGTCATCGCCATCGACGAGCGGCGCGGGGAGTGCGCGGACGCGCAGTGGCACATCCTTGACGTACGGGACCCGGCGATCGCGGAGAAGCTGCGCGGCGCGGACGTGGTGGTACATCTGGCGCTCGACCTGGACCTGGGCAGCGAGGCCGCCGCCCGGACGGCGTACAACGTGCGGGGGACGCAGACCGTGCTGACCGCTGCCGCGGCGGCCGGGGTGCACCGGGTGGTGCTGTGCACCTCCGCGATGGTCTACGGAGCGCTGCCGGACAACGAGCTGCCCCTGTCGGAGGACGCCGAACTGCGCGCGACGGCCGAGGCCACGGGCGTGGGGGACCTGCTGGAGATCGAGCGGCTCGCCCGGCGGGCTCCCCGGGCGCATCCGGGACTGAACGTCACCGTCGTACGGCCCGCCGTGCTGGTCGGGGGTACGGACACCGCGCTGACCCGGTACTTCGAGTCCCCTCGGCTGCTGGTCGTGGCCGGGTCGCGGCCCGCGTGGCAGTTCTGTCACGTGGAGGACCTGTGCAGCGCTCTGGAGTACGCCGTACTGGAGAAGGTCGACGGGGAGCTGGCCGTCGGCTGCGACGGGTGGCTGGAGCAGGAGGAGGTCGAGGAGCTGAGCGGGATCCGGCGGATGGAACTTCCGTCGGCGGTCGCGCTCGGCGCGGCGGCCCGGCTGCACCGGATCGGGCTCACGCCGTCCCCGGCGGGGGACCTCGCGTACACGATGTACCCCTGGGTGGTCAGCGGGAGCCGGCTGCATGACGCCGGGTGGCGAGCGCGGTGGACCAACGAGGAGGTGCTCGCGGAACTGCTGGAGGAGGTTTCCGGGCGGCACACGGTTGCCGGGCGGCGGCTGGGACGGAAGGACGCGACGGCTGCCGGTGCCGCGGGGGCGACGGTGGCTCTGCTAGGCGCTGCCGCTGTCGTGCGGCGGGCCCGGAAGGCCCGGCGGCGGCTGTAGCCCACCCACCATCCGTCCCGGCACGTCAGAAGGTGACTCACGTCAGAAGGTGACTGTAGAAGGCTCCAAACGCCGCCCCGCGTGTGCCTGGTGAAAGTCGTATTCCGGGAGGTCCGCGGCGTGCGGCACCATGGACCTATGGCAGCAACGAACGATCACCCCGGTGAGCAGGCGGCGCACGATCCCATCAAGCTGATCGGTATTCGGGAGACCCCGCTCTCCGTGGACGAGGTGTTCGGTGCCGTCGGGGAGGACTCCGCCGGGGGCATCGCCCTGTTCGTGGGCACCGTGCGGAATCACGACGGGGGTGCCGACGTGGACGCGCTCGGGTACTCCTGCCATCCCAGTGCCGAGGCCGAGATGCGCCGGATCGCCGAGAAGGTCGTCGCCGACTTCCCGGTGCGGGCGCTGGCCGCCGTCCACCGGGTGGGGGACCTGAGCGTCGGGGATCTCGCCGTGGTCGTCGCCGTGGCCTGCCCGCACCGCGCGGAGGCCTTCGACGCCTGCCGGAAGCTCATCGACGACCTCAAGCACGAAGTGCCCATCTGGAAGCACCAGAAGTTCTCCGACGGGACCGAGGAGTGGGTCGGGGCCTGCTGAGAGGTCTCAACCCCGCTCACCCCTGGCTCACCACCCGTCCGGTTGCGTAACCGGCCCCCTGGCGTGAGCGTTGTCAGTGCGGATGGTTAATCTGCTGATCAGTCAGTCGCGGACGCTCAAGGGGTTGGGAGGTCGGCATGGCGGCGCTCGCCTGGTTGCTGATTCCGCTAGTGGCTGCGATCGCAGCAGGCCTGTGGGGCAGTTGGGCCAACCGGACCCGCAGGGTACGCGGCGACGGGCCCGAGCTGGACGGGTATGCACGCTTCCGCGCGGCCATGGAGAAGCCCCCGAGGGCGCCCGCGGAGCCTGACCGGGTGCCCTGACGGTGCGCTGACAGAGGCGTCCCGTACTGTCGTGGCATGCCACGCCGCACCGCGACGATGCTCGCCTCGACCCTGATGCTGATCGCGCTCCTGTGCGCGGGAGTGCTCATCCCCGTGCCGTACTCGGAGATGTCCCCGGGCCCGACCGTGAACACGCTCGGGGAGCACGACGGCGAGCCGGTGCTGCAGATCACCGGGCACAAGACCTACGCGACGGACGGTCACCTGAACATGACCACCGTCCGTGTCACCAGCGCCGACTTCCGGATGAACCTGGTGGAGGCCGTCTACGGCTGGCTGGCGCACGACAGCAAGATCGTGCCGCACGACACGCTCTACCCGGACGGCAAGACCGAGCAGCAGTCCACCCAGGAGAACGCCGAGGAGTTCAGCCAGTCCCAGGAGAGCGCCAAGGTCGCCGCCCTGAAGGAGCTGGGCGTCCCGGTGAAGTCCTGGGTGATCGTCTCCACCGTCGTCAAGGGATCACCGGCCGAGGGCAGGCTGCACGCCGGTGACGTGATCAAGGCCGTTGACGGCTCGGCCGTGAAGCAGCCCGCCGATGTCGCCAAGCTGGTGACCAGGCACAAGGCGGGGCAGAAGGTGGTGTTCACCGTCGTGCCCGCCAAGGAGCAGGCCGCCGCCGAGAAGGAGCACCGGACGGCGACGAAGACGCAGGACGTGACCATCACGACCGCGGCCTCCGACGACAGCGGGCCCAAGCGCGCCATCGTCGGCATCTCCGCCGGGACCGACCACACCTTCCCGTTCACCATCGACATCAAGCTCGCCGACGTCGGCGGGCCGAGCGCCGGCCTGATGTTCGCGCTCGGCATCTACGACAAGCTCACCCCGGGCAGTCTCACCGGCGGCAAGTTCGTCGCCGGCACCGGAACGATCGACGACAACGGCACGGTCGGGCCGATCGGCGGCATCGAGATGAAGACCGTCGGCGCGCGCGGCAAGGGCGCCCAGTACTTCCTGACGCCCGCGGACAACTGCGCGTCCGCCGCCAAGGACACCCCGGACGGGCTCACCCTCGTCAAGGTGAAGACCATCGGTGACGCCCTCGGCGCGCTGAAGGACATCCGCAGCGGCGACACCGCCGCCCTGCCCAAGTGCACCGCCAAGGGCTGACAGCAAGGGCTGACATCAAGGCCTGAGCGGCCCGGAACACGGCTGGGGGCGCCCGTCTCACTCGGGGCGCCCCCATTGCCGTACCGGAGAAGGTCAGTCCGCGAACGTCGCCGCCAGGGCCTCCGCGAGGCCCGGCACCAGGTCGGGGCCGGTCAGGACCTCCGTCGGGGAGTCCTTCTCGCGCAACCGCAGCGCCGACTCGCGGCTGCCGTCGCGCAGCACCGCGACCGTCATACGGACCTCCTGGCGCTCGGGGTGTGCCGCGACCCACTTGGCCAGCTTGGCCTCGCTCAGGTTCGAGGGGACCTGCGCCTCGGCGGACGGGGGCAGCATCAGGCGCTCCACCGTGAGCGCGCACCCGGCCACCGCGTCGGGCCAGGCGATGGTGCCGAGGAACTCGTCGAGCTGCTTGCCCGCGGGGATCTCGTCCTGCTCGATCGGGGTGAGACCGGAGGTCTCGGACTCGTCCTCCAGGCCGAGCTGGGCCGCGAGGGAGGGTTCTTGGACTCGCAGCCGTGCGGTGTCTACGAGGGCGAAGAGGCGGGCGGGCTGGTCCCAGCCGAGGGTGGAGGCGTACTCGTCGATCTCGAGTACGGCCCGGGTGAGCGGGCTCGCCGCCATGGGAGTGTTGGACATGGTCACAATCCTGCCTCGTTCCCGGCCGGAACCGGGAACCGCGTAGGCCGCGAGTAAGTTGCATAGGTGTGGACCCGCGATCACGGGGGGGCCACGGCGGGCCCGCGAACACGAGGGCCTGACGGATCGACAGCGACTTCGAGGTGCGCACCTTGGCTTTCCAGATGCCGGACCGCGGCGGAGGCCCGACGGGGCCGCGGATGAGAGCGGGCAGCCCGTCCCGGCGTGTCCGCACGCTTCTGACGACTCTGGGCGTGCTTGCCGTCCTCGGCATGGCCTTCACCATGTTCGCGGGCTTCTGGACGGACTGGCTGTGGTACCGGTCGGTGCACTACTCGTCCGTGTTCACCACCGTGCTGTGGACCAAGATCGGGCTCTTCTCCGTCTTCGGCCTGCTGATGGCCGTCGCGGTCGGGCTGAACATCTGGCTCGCGCACCGGCTGCGGCCCCCGCTGAGCGCCATGTCCATGGAGCAGCAGAGCCTGGACCGCTACCGGATGGGCATCGCGCCGTACAAGAAGTGGCTGCTGCTCTCCGTCTCCGCCCTCGTCGGCCTGATCGCCGGCGCCTCCGCCTCCAGCCAGTGGCGGACGTGGCTGATGTGGGTCAACGGCGTGCCCTTCCACCAGAAGGACCCCCAGTTCCACCTGGACGTCTCCTTCTACGCCTTCGACCTGCCCTGGTACCGCTTCCTGCTGGGCTTCGGCTTCGCCGCCGCGATCCTGTGCCTGATCGCCGCCGCGCTCACCCATTACCTGTACGGCGGGCTGCGTGTGACCAGCCCGGGCGCGCGCGCCACCGCCGCCGCGACCGGGCACCTGTCGGTGCTCCTCGGCATCTTCGTCGCGCTGAAGGCGGTCGCCTACTGGCTCGACCGGTACGGCCTCGCGGTCAAGTCCAGCGACTTCAAGGCGACCGGCGACTGGACCGGCCTGCGCTACGTCGACGCCAACGCCTATCTGCCGGCCAAGACGATCCTGTTCTGCATCGCCGTCATCTGCGCGCTGCTGTTCTTCGCCACCCTGTGGCGGCGCACCTGGCAGCTGCCCGTCATCGGCTTCGGTCTGATGGTCCTCTCGGCGATCCTGATCGGCGGCCTGTACCCGGCCATCGTGCAGAAGTTCCAGGTCCAGCCCAACGAGCAGGCCAAGGAAGCCCCGTACGTCCAGAAGAACCTCAAGGCGACGCGCGAGGCGTACGGCATCGACGACGCCCAGGTCACCGAGTACTCCGGTCAGTCCATGACGAAGGACAAGACCGAGCTGCGCGACGACGTGAGCGACGCGGCCAGCATCCGGATCATGGACCCGAACATCGTCTCGCCGACGTTCCAGCAGCTTCAGCAGATGAAGAACTACTACGGGTTCCCGACCAACCTCGACGTCGACCGGTACTCCAAGGACGGCAAGAACGCCGGGGATCAGGACACCGTCATCGGTCTGCGCGAACTGAACCTGGACGGCGTTCCGAAGAACAACTGGATCAACGACCACTTCCGCTACACGCACGGCTACGGCATGGTCGCCGCCAAGGGCACCGAGGCCGACTCCGGCGGCCAGCCCGTCTTCACCGAGTACGACCTGCCGTCCAAGGGCGCCCTGGGGACGTACCAGCAGCGGATCTACTACGGCGAGAAGACCAACACGTACTCCATCGTCGGCGGCCCGCAGAAGGAGATCGACTACTCCGACGACAGCGGCGAGAAGACCACCAGCTACCAGGGCAAGAGCGGGGTGAACCTCGACAACCCGCTCAACCGGGCCGCGTACGCGGTGGCCTTCAACGAGCCGCAGATCCTGTACTCGGGGGCGATCGGCAAGGGCTCGCGGATCCTGTACAACCGTACGCCCAAGGAGCGCGTCGAGGCGGTCGCGCCCTGGCTGACCATCGACGGCGACGCCTATCCGGCGGTGGTGAACCACCGCATCCAGTGGATCGTCGACGCCTACACGACCTCGAACGGCTACCCGTACTCCTCCCGTACGACCCTCGGTGACACGACGGCCGACTCGCTGACCGCGAACAACAACAACCGCGCGGTGGTGGCCCAGCAGAACCAGGTCAACTACATCCGCAACTCGGTGAAGGCGACCGTCGACGCGTACACCGGTGACGTCAAGCTCTACCAGTGGGACACCAAGGACCCGGTGCTGAAGACCTGGATGAAGGCCTTCCCCGGCACGGTGAAGCCGCGCAGCGCCATCTCCGCGGACCTGCTGGCCCATCTGCGCTACCCGCAGGACCTGTTCAAGGTGCAGCGCGAGCTGCTCACCCGCTACCACGTGTCGGACGCGCAGACGTTCCTCACCGGCAGCGAGGTGTGGCAGGTGCCGGACGATCCGACCAACAAGTCGGGCAACGCGGTGCCGCCGTACTACCTGAGCATGAAGATGCCGGACCAGGCCAAGCAGGCGTTCTCGCTGTCGACGACGTTCACGCCCAACGGGCGGTACAACCTGAGCGCGTTCATGACGGTCGACTCGCAGGCCGGCAGCAGCGACTACGGCAAGATCAGAATCCTGAAACTGCCGACGAGCACGACGGTCGACGGGCCCAAGCAGGTCCAGAGCCAGTTCAACTCCGAACAGGACATCGCCGCCGCCATCAAACTGCTCAAGGGCGGCGACTCTGAGGTGGAGTACGGCAACCTGCTGACCGTGCCGCTGGACGGCGGACTGCTCTACGTGGAGCCGGTCTATGTACGCGGCGGCGGACTGAAGTACCCGTTGCTCCGGAAGGTGCTGGTCACCTACGGCGGGAAGACCGCGTTCGAGAACACGCTCGACGAAGCCCTCGACAAGGTCTTCGGAGCGAAGGGTTCCACCACCACGCCACCGGACACCGGCACCACCAGACCGCCCGCGTCCGGCAACCCGACCGTCCAACAGGCCCTGGACGACGCCCAGAAGGCCTTCGATGCCGGGCAGGAGGCGCTGCAGAAGCCAGGGGGGCCGGACTGGAGCGCGTACGCCAAGGCGCAGAAGGACCTGAAGGACGCGCTGCAGCGGGCCGAGGACGCCCAGTCCAAGGCCGCCGGGGCCAACGGCAAGAACGGCGGCAGGAGCGGCAGCGCGAGCGGCGGCAAGAAGGGCGGTTGATCAGGCGCACTCCGCGCCGTGGTACTGTTCTAGTGCAACGGCGCGGGGTGGAGCAGCTCGGTAGCTCGCTGGGCTCATAACCCAGAGGTCGCAGGTTCAAATCCTGTCCCCGCTACTGAAGTCGAAGGCCCGGATCCTCAGGGATCCGGGCCTTCGTGGTGTGCGAACTCATGTCCGGAGTGGGCGGATGGCCGCGCCGTCGTGGGGAGTTGGTGCATGTGTGTTTGACTTGTCTCCCTGTGGGCATGTCGACAAAACGCTGAAGTGACCTCACGGGCTGCGGTATACCGGGTGTACCCAGGTTGCAGGTGGTGCGACGATGGACGTTATGGGGGACAAGGCAACTCTGTTCAGTACAGGGCGATTTGTACAGACTTCTGGTGAGGAAGCGTCCCGCGACGAACGGGACGACGTGGGGGAGGTCGCCGAGGAAGTACGTCTTCGGCTCGCCGCCGAGACCGGCGACGCCGAAGCCATGAGCGTCCTCGGAGCCATGCTGCTGCGCCGCGGCGACGTCGAGGGAGCCGAACCCCAGCTGCGCGCCGCCACCGCGGCCGGTGACCGGGCCGCCGCCAACAACCTGGGCGTCCTTCTCCACCAGCGCGGATACGCGGACGAGGCGGCCGGCTGGTGGCGGATCGCCGCCGTCGCCGGTTCCGCTGCCGCAGCGCACGCGCTCGGCCGCCACCACCGCGAGCGCGGGGACGAGCCCGCCGCCGAGTACTGGCTGCGCCAGTCTGCCGAGCAGGGCCACGCCCTCGGCGCCTACGCACTCGCCGACCTGCTGGAACACCGCGGCGACGCCCGCGCCGAGCAGTGGATGCGGGCCGCCGCCGACCGCGGGCACCGCGAGGCCGCCTACCGGCTGGCGCGCGCGCTCGACCAGCGGGCCGCCGTGCGCGAGGACGATGCCGGGGCCGACAACGCTGTCGCGGAGGCCGAGCAGTGGTACCGGCAGGCCGCCGCGCGCGGTCACCGGCGGGCCGCGCTGCACCTCGGCGCGATCCTGGAGAAGCGCGGCGAACTCAAGGAGGCCGGGCGCTGGTACCTGACCTCCGCCAAGGATGGCGACGCGCGAGCCGCCTGTGCCCTCGGCTTCCTGCTGCGCGACGCGGGGGACACCGAGAGCGCCGCCGTGTGGTGGCTGCGCGCCGCCCAGGACGGCGACGGCAACGCCGCCAACGCGCTCGGCGCGCTGCACGCCGAACGCGGGGAGACGCAGACCGCCGAGCGCTGGTACCGGGCGGCGATGGACGCCGGGGACGACAACGGGGCGTACAACCTCGGGCTGCTCTGCGCCGAGCAGGGCCGCACCGCACAGGCCGAGCAGTGGTACCGGCGGGCCGCCTACGCCGGGCACCGGGAGGCCGCGAACGCGCTGGCCATCCTGCTGCTCCACGGCAGCGACACCACCGGGGCGGAGCCGTGGTTCTCCAAGGCGGCCGAGGCCGGCAGCGTCGACGCCGCGTTCAACCTCGGCATCCTGTACGCCGGGCGCGGCGAGGACGGGATGGCACTGCGCTGGTACGAGCGGGCCGCCGCCGCGGGGCACACCGAGGCCGCCCTCCAGGTCGGCATCGCCCGGCTGCGCGAGGGGGACGAACTGGCCGCCGAGCGGCATCTGCGGTGCGCGGCGGGCGGCGGCAGCGCGGAGGCCGCGTACCGGCTGGCGACCGTGCTCGACGCGCGCCGGCCGCCTGAGCCCGCGCACGAGCTGGGCGAGATCGTGCACGAGAAGACCGAGTGCGAGGAGTGGTACGAGCGCGCGGCCTCCCAGGGCCACCGGCGCGCCCAGGTACGGGTGGGCATGCTCGCGGCGGCCCGGGGCGACGTGGTCGAGGCGGCGCGGTGGTACCGGACGGCGGCGGAGGCCGGCTCCCGCAACGGCGCCTTCAACCTGGGGCTGCTCCTGGCCCGCGAGGGCAGCGAGCCGGAGGCCGCGGTGTGGTGGGCCCGGGCCGCCGACGCGGGGCACGGGCGGGCGGCGCTGCGGCTCGCCCTCGTCTGCGCACGCCGGGGCGAGCTGGCGGAGGGGCAGAAGTGGGCCGGCCGGGCGGTGGAGCTGGGACCGGCGGAGGTCGCGGAGCGCGCGGGACGGCTGCGGGACGCGCTGCGCGAAGAGCTGTCGGCGTGACCCCGGCCACTCCGCGTCCAATGAATTTGCTTCGGCGGGCTTCCCTCGCGTAACGTCATGTTCAACGACGCGGGGTGGAGCAGCTCGGTAGCTCGCTGGGCTCATAACCCAGAGGTCGCAGGTTCAAATCCTGTCCCCGCTACTGAAGGCCTAGGGCCGGAATCCAGAGATGGGTTCCGGCCCTAGGTGTGTTCAGGAGCAAAACGTTCCGGAGCGGGAAGTTCCGGAGCGGGAAAAAGCAGCAAGAAAAAAGGGGGCTTGCGCCCCCTCTCGCTCACGAGTCCGTCACGCCCCCGCGCAGTCCGGGCACAGCCCCCGGTACGTCACCTCGACGTCCGACACCGTGAAGCCGAAGCGCTCCGTGTCGGGGAGGTCGGCGAGCGGGTTGCCCGTCGGGTGGACGTCCCGGATCGAGCCGCAGCTCGCGCAGACCAGGTGATGGTGCGGCCGGTGCGCGTTCGGGTCGTACCGCTTGGCGCGCTTGTCCGTGCTGACCTCGAGCACCTCACCGAGGGAGACCAGCTCGCCCAGCGTGTTGTAGACGGTCGCCCGGGAGATCTCGGGGAGCTTCGCGACAGCCCGCGCATGGACCTCGTCGGCCGTCAGGTGAACGTGCTCGCCGTCGAGAACCTCGGCCACGACGCGCCGCTGCGCGGTCATCCGCCATCCGCGTCCGCGCAGCCGTTCCAGAAGGTCACTCATGGCTACCAGCCTAACAGCAAGGCGACCAGGTCACGAATGGGTGTGACTTTGGACCTTCATTTGACTTAGACAATGTCCATTATGGCTGATCGACGTGCGGGAACCCAGCAGCGGATGATGTCGCGGACCGAGACGATGCCCGCCGCCTCGCCCGCGTCGAGGACGACCAGATGCCGGAAGCCCCCGTGGGTCATGGCGCGGGCGGCCTCCTCCAGGGTCCAGGTGGGGGCGGCGAAGACGACGTCGGTGGTGGTGTGGGCGTGGGTGCGTTCCGTGTCCGGGTCCTGGCCCAGGCCCACGGAGTTGAGGATGTCGCGTTCGGTCAGGATGCCGATGCCGCCGGCGTCCGGGTCGAGGACCACGGCGGCGCCGACGCGGCGGGCGGACATCAGGGCCGCTGCCTGGCGGAGGGTGTGGGCGGGGCCGATGGTGAGGATCATCGTGCTCATGGCGTCACGGACGAGCATGGGATGGGCCACCTCCTATGAATCCCGAACAAGTTCAAGCCCGGCGCCGGAGGCGCCTGTTCGGCATTGCACAAGTTCACAAGTGGGCGGTGGCTTCAGGGTGCCAGGTAAAGGACGGGTCAACAAGGGGGCGCGCGACGCCAGTTGAGGGCGTGCGCGGGACTCCCTCGCTGGTCACTGGCGCTGGTTGAGATACCCCAGCAGCTCGTCGTGCAGCAGGCCGTTGGACGCCGCCGCGTTGCCGCTGTGCGGGCCGGGGCGGCCGTCGAGACCGGTGAAGGTGCCGCCCGCCTCGGTGACGATGATCGCGTTGGCGGCCATGTCCCACAGGGACAGCTCCGGCTCGGCGCACATGTCCACCGAGCCCTCGGCGACCATCATGTAGGGCCAGAAGTCGCCGTACGCGCGCGTGCGCCACACCGCGCGGGTCAGGTCGAGGAAGCCGTCCAGGCGGCCCTGCTCCTCCCAGCCGGACAGGGAGGAGTACGCGAAGGAGGCGTCCGCGAGCCTGCCGACGCCGGAGACGTGGATGCGGCTCGCGGAGGACAGGCTGCGCCCGGTGAACGCGCCGTGGCCCTTCGCGGCCCACCAGCGGCGGCTGAGCGCCGGGGCGGAGACGACGCCCACGACGGGGTGGTACCCGCCCTCGCCCGCCTCCATCAGGGAGATGAGCGTGGCCCAGACGGGGACGCCGCGGACGTAGTTCTTGGTGCCGTCGATCGGGTCGATCACCCAGCGGCGCGGGCCGGTGCCCTCGATGCCGTACTCCTCGCCGAGGATCGCGTCCCGGGGGCGGGCGCGCTGGAGCTGGGCGCGGATCAGTTCTTCCGCCGCCTTGTCCGCTTCGCTCACCGGCGTCATGTCCGGCTTGGTCTCCACCTTCAGGTCGAGCGCCTTGAAGCGGTCCATGGTGGCGGCGTCGGCGGCGTCCGCGAGGACGTGGGCCAGGCGCAGATCGTCGAGGTAGTCCGGCATGTAACGAACGGTATCTGCCGGGCCCGGTACCGGCCACAGGGCCCCCGGAGGCCCGAGGGGCCAAGGGGAGGGCGGGAGGGCGTCGTACGCCCCCGCATACCACCGCGAACCCTTGACAGTGCATGTACGCGCGTCAAATCTGGGCGCAGTGCCGCTCGCCCCAGGGAGGCGATGATGCCTGCTGCCCGGGAATCTCTGCTGGACGCCGCGTACACAGCGCTCGCGCGCCGGCCGTGGTCCGCTGTGCGGATGGTCGACGTGGCCGCCTCTGCCGGGGTGTCCCGGCAGACCCTGTACAACGAGTTCGGCGGCAAGGACGGGCTGGCCCGCGCCCTGGTGCGACGCGAGGCCGACGGCTATCTCGCCGGGGTCGAACGGGCGCTCTCCGGTTCCGCCGAGCCCCTGGAGCGGCTCACCGCCACCGTCGAGTGGACGGCCGCCGTCGCCCGGGACAACGCGCTGGTCCGGGCCATGCTCACCGGCTGCTGGAGCGAGCGCCTGCCCAGGCCGGGGCTCTCCGCCGTACCGTCCTCCGCCTCGGTGCCGGCGCAGCGCCGGGCGGACGGGCCGCTGCCGTCGCCCACGGACTTCGTGCGGATCGTGCGGGACCGCGCGGTGACGGTGCTCGCGGGCCCCGGCGCCACGAAGGCCGACGGCGCCGAACTGGCGCGCTCCTGCGAGCTGGTCGTACGCCTCGCGCTGTCCTGCGTGGCCGCGCCACCGGGGGACGGCGGGGCCACGGAGCTGGTGCGCGGCGTCCTGTCGCGGCAGTCTGCCTGACGAACCGATTTCCCCCGCTACGGCTACTTCCGCTCATCCAGGGGGAGTTGGCGCCGTACCCCCGCCTCGGGCTGGGTAGGCTCGGTGGGCCGATGGGGAGGTGCGCATGGGGAAGCAGGTCGATCTGCGGCGCCGGGAGAAGACGCGACGCCGGCTCGCCGAGGAGCAGGGGTGGTCGTTCTCGGACGATCGGCCCGATCTGCTGCGGCACTGCGCGGCGGCGCTCGGCGTAGACCCCGAGCTGGCCCAGGAGCTCAACGTGGTGAGCGGTTCCCTCGACGGCCGCGACGTCACCGTCTTCGACGTGTTCGTGACCGAGCCGCCGTACGCCGTGCGCACCGTCCATCTCGTGTACCTGCCGTGGATGGTGCCGCTGGTCGCGGTGAGCCGGCACGGGGTGGCCGCGGACTCGATGGTCCCGATGCTGAAGCGGCTCGTGGCCGAGCGCCCGGACCGCCACCTGTACGAGACCGGGGACCCCGTCTACGACGCCGTCCACGTCGTGGAGACGCTGGCGCCGCAGACCGCCGCGCTGCTGCTCACTCCGGCCGTGCGGGAGTACGCCGACGACCGCCGCTGGCACGAGTGGCAGGTGGACGGCTCGTATCTCTTCTACGCCGAGCCCGAGGGTGCGGCCCGGCCTGATGACGACAGCCGGGAGGTGCTGGCCCAACTGCGGTCGCTGGCAGGCCTGGTGGACCTGATGGATCCGCGGCTGTGGGGCGAACACGCGGACATGGCCCCCGCCGCCCGGACCGCAGTCGTCGACACGGAGGACCCCGAATCCGCGGCCGAGCGGCCCGGTGCCGGCCCCTCCGCGATGTTCCGCGGCGGCCCCGCGCACACCGGTGCCTACCCGCAGGGCATACGGCCGGCCGGCTTCGAGGCGTGGGGCGTCCGGCTGCCGGACGCGGTCGTCGCCGAGCCCGTCGTCTGCGCGGGCACCGTGTACGTCAACTGCGCCGACGGCCGCTGCTACGCGCTGGACGCGGCGAGCGGCCGGCCGCGCTGGTCCTTCGACACGCACGCCCCGCTGCGGCGCAGCCCGGCGGTAGCCGACGGGACCGTGTACGTGGTGGGCGAGTCGGGCCTGCTGCACGCACTGAGCGCGGACACCGGAGAGGAGCGCTGGCTGCGCCGGGTCGGCCACTCCGGCGATCCCGTGGTCGCCGACGGGGTGGTGTTCACCGTCCACCACCCGGCCTTCCTGCTGCGCGACGCCAGCCGGGTCACCGCGCTGGACGCGGCCACGGGCGACGAGCGCTGGCGGGCCCGGCTGCCCGAAGGGTCGGCGGCGGGCGCCGCCGTGGCCGACGGCCGGGTGTTCGTGCAGGGCGCCCGCGCCGAGCTGACCGCGCTGGATGCGGCGAGCGGCGAGGAGCTGTGGCACCAGGGCTCCGCCGAGGACCAGCTGAGCTGCTGCACCCCGAGCGTCGCCGACGGCGTGGTCGTCACGGGCAGCGGCTTCGGCCGGCTGTACGCCTGGGACGCGGCCACCGGCGAGCGTCTTTGGCGTGCCCAGGCGTCGGGTGTGCTCGACAACACCGCGGCGCGCGGCGACGGCGTGGTCTACGCCGGCGACAGCCACGGCGGGCTGTACGCGGTCGACAGCGCGGACGGCTCGCCCCTTTGGCACCTGCCGAACCGTTACGGCGCCTCGTCCCCGGCGCTCTGCGGCTCCTTCGGCTGGCTGGTGAGCACCAAGGCCCAGCGAAGCCTGTTCCGCATCGGCCTCGCCACCGGCAAGGTCCTGTGGCGGCACAAACTGGACGGCCCCGGCACCAGCCCCGTGTACGCGGACGGCGTCGTCCACGTCGGCACCCGGGCCGGCACGGTCCTCGCCCTGGACGCCGAGACCGGCCACAAGCCCGCCCGCGCCCGCCGCGCCATGCCGGTCTGAAGACCGACTAGTGGGCGGAGCCCGACAGCTGGAGCCCGATCACGCCGACGATGACGAGGCTGATCGAGACGAGCTTCAGGGTCGACACCAGGTCGCCGAGGAAGACCATGCCGTAGATCGCGGTGCCCGCCGCGCCGATCCCGGTCCACACCGCGTAGGCCGGGCCGACGTCGAGCCGCTTCAGCGCGAGGGTGAGCAGGCCGAAGCTGCCGAGGGCGAAGGAGGCGAACGCGATCGTCGGCCACAGCCGGGTGAACCCGTGGGAGAGCTTCAGGCACACGGCGAAACCGGTCTCCAGCATCCCGGCCACGATGACCAGCAGCCACGCCATGCGCTGTCCTCCTGTTGATCCGGATCTCCGGCTCGGTGCGATTATGCACTTACCGTCCCCGGACCCCGGCAAACAACGCGGGGCTCAGTCGCCCTCCCGGCGCTCCCGCGTGGCCAGCAGCCGGCGCAGCGAGTACAGCCGGGCCGGGTCCGCATGGCCCTCCTCGACCCACGCGTCCAGCGCGCAGTCCGGCTCGTCGTGACTGCACGCGCGCGGGCAGCCCTCCGTGCCCGGCTCCAGCTCCGGGAAGGCGTGGATGACCCGGGACGGGTCGATGTGCGCGAGGCCGAAGGAGCGCACGCCCGGGGTGTCGACGACCCAGCCCTCCCCGTCGGCGAGCGGCAGGGCGAGCGCCGAGGTGGTGGTGTGCCGGCCACGGCCGGTCACCACGTTGACCTGACCCGTCAGACGCCGCCGCTCCTCCGGCACGAGCGCGTTGACCAGGGTCGTCTTGCCCACGCCCGAGTGGCCCACGAAGGCGGTGATCCGGCCGTCCAGGTACTCGCGCACCCGGTCCGCCGCGCCGCCGTTCTCCAGCTCGTCCCGGCTGGTGACGACGTAGGGGATGTCGAGCGCGCCGTACAACTCCAGCAGCTTGTCCGGCGGGGCCAGGTCCGACTTGGTCAGCACCAGCAGCGGCTCCAGACCGCCGTCGTAGGCCGCGACCAGACAGCGGTCGATCAGCCGGGGACGTGGTTCCGGGTCGGCGAGGGCGGTGACGATCGCGAGCTGGTCGGCGTTGGCGACGACCACCCGCTCGAACGGATCGTCGTCGTCGGCCGTGCGGCGCAGCACCGAGCCGCGCTCCTCGATGCGGACGATCCGCGCGAGGCTGTCCTTCTTGCCGGACAGGTCACCGACCAGGGCCACCCGGTCGCCCACCACGGCCGCCTTGCGGCCCAGTTCACGGGCCTTCATCGCCATGATCGGCCGGTCGTCGACCAGGCAGGTCAGGCGGCCCCGGTCGACGGTGAGGACCATGCCCTCGGCCGCGTCCTCGTGCTTGGGCCGGATGTTCGTCCGCGGCCGGTTGCCCTTGCGGTTGGGACGGGTCCGGATGTCGTCCTCGTCGGTGTGCTTGCTGTAGCGGCGCATGGTTCCAGTCCGCCCGTCAGTTCCCCAGCATCCCGGCCCACAGGTCGGGGAAGTCCGGCAGTGTCTTTGCGGTCGTCGCCACGTTCTCGATCTGCACGCCCTCGACCACCAGGCCGATGATCGCGCCGGCGGTCGCCATGCGGTGGTCCTCGTAGGTGTGGAAGATCCCGCCGTGCAGCTTGCGCGGGCGGATGTGCAGGCCGTCGGCCGTCTCGGTCACGTCACCGCCGAGTTCGTTGATCTCCTTGGTGAGCGCGGCCAGCCGGTCCGTCTCGTGCAGCCGCAGATGCGCCACGCCCCGCAGGGTGGACGGGGAGTCCGCGAGCGCGGCGACCGCCGCGATGCCCGGGGTCAGCTCGCCGACGTCGCCCAGCTCGACGTCGATGCCGTGGATGGCGCCCGAGCCGGTGAACTCCAGCCCGTACTCGGTGAGTTCGCAGGAACCGCCCATCTCGGTGAAGATCTCCCGGAGCCGGTCACCCGGCTGGGTGGTGCGGGCCGGCCAGTCCGGGATCAGCACCTTGCCGCCGGTGACCAGGGCCGCCGCCAGGAACGGCTGGGCGTTGGACAGGTCCGGCTCGATCGTCAGGTCCCGGCCGAGCAGCGCGCCCGGCGTCACCCGCCACACGTTCGGCTCGCCTCCCGACTCCGGGGTGTCCACCTGGGAGCCGACCGCGCGCAGCATGTCGACGGTCATCCGGATGTGCGGCATGGACGGCAGGGTCGCGCCGGTGTGCCGGACCTCGACGCCCTGGTTGAAGCGGGGGCCGGAGAGCAGCAGCGCGCTCACGAACTGGGAGGACGAGGAGGCGTCGACCGACACCGGGCCGCCTTCGAGGGCCCCGCCGCCGTGGACGGTCAGCGGCAGCGCGCCCCGGCCGTCGTCGTCGATCCGGGCGCCGAGGACGCGCAGCGCGTCGATCACACCGTGCAGCGGACGCTCGTACGAGCGCGGGTCCCCGTCGAAGCGGATGGGGCCGTCGGCCAGCGCGGCCACCGGCGGCAGGAAGCGCATCACGGTGCCGGCGTTGCCGACGTCGACCGTGGCCGGGCCGCGCAGGCCCGTGGGCAGCACCCGCCAGGCCTCCCCGGAGCCGTCCGGGCCGCCCGCGACGGAGGAGCTGGACGACACTGTTTCTTCGATCTCCACGCCCATGGCGCGCAGGGCACCGGCCATCAGCAGCGTGTCGCGGGAGCGCAGCGGGCGGCGCAGCCAGCCGGGCTCGGAGGCGAGGGCGGCGAGCACGAGGGCGCGGTTGGTGACCGACTTGGACCCCGGCACGTGGACCGTCGCGTCGACGGCTCCGCTCGCGTGGGGGGCGGGCCAGAGGGCGGGGTGGGCGGTGTTCGGGGCCATGAGGCCACTTTATAAGGAGGGCAAGGCATCAACCTTCCAGCAGCCAGCGGCCCCCACCTATGAGCGAGCACAGGGACACCGCGTGGAACAGGAACAGCCACAGCCCCGCCGGTACGTGCGTCAGCCGCGACAGCTGGTCCGCGTCGGAGTCGCCCGCGCCTCCCCGCACCCGCTTGGCCTGGAGTTCGAAGGCCGGCCGCACTCCGCCGAGCAGCAGGAACCACACCACCGCGTACGCGAAGGCCGCCTGCACCTGCGGCCCCGCCAGCCACGACACCAGCAGGAACGCGCCGCCGGCCAGCACCACCGTCAGCACCCCGTACGCGTTCCGGATCATCACCAGCATCACCACCAGCAGGGCGGTCGCCACCCACAGCAGCAGGGTGATGCGGCCGGCGGCCAGCAGCGCGGCCCCGCCGAGGCCCAGCAGCGGGGGAGCGGTGTAGCCCGCGGCGGCCGTCAGGATCATGCCGAGGCCGTACGGCTTGCCCCGGCTCACGGTCAGGCCGCTCGTGTCGGAGTGCAGGCGGATGCCGGTCAGGGTGCGGCCGGTCAACAGGGCCACCAGGCCGTGGCCGCCCTCGTGCGCGATGGTGATGGCGTTGCGTGACAGGCGCCACGGACCGTGCGGGACGGTCACGATGAGCGCCGCGCCCAGAGTGGCGAGCACCACCCACAGATCGGGGTCGGGCTGGGTGCCGGTGAGCCGGTCCCAGAGGCCGGAGAGCGTGGTGTCGGCGAGGCTGTGCATATGTCTGAGGCGCTCCCGGTCGGCGTGATCAATAGGGGTCGGCTGTAGCGCCGTCGTTGAGGGGCGGTGGTCGGGTGACGGGTGGGCCTGGCAGTGTGGCACGTATGTGCGGACGGTATGCATCCAGTCGTAGGCCCGAGGATCTCGCGGGGATCTTCGAGATCGAGAAGTGGGAGCCGGAGGAGACCCTGGAGCCCGACTACAACGTGGCGCCGACCAAGGAGGTCTACGCCGTCCTCGACCGTCCCTTGAAAGACGCGGAAGACCCGCGTCCGGTTCGCCAGCTGCGCAAGCTGAAGTGGGGGCTCGTCCCGTCCTGGGCCAAGACGCCCGAGGGCGGCGCCCGGATGATCAACGCGCGCGCCGAGACCGTGCACGAGAAGCCCTCCTACCGCCGCGCCTTCGCCGCCCGCCGCTGCATCCTGCCCGCCGACGGCTACTACGAGTGGGTCACCGGCAAGGATGAGCGGGACCTGGAGGTCGAGGGGAAGAAGAAGCGCCCCCGCAAGCAGCCGTACTTCGTGCTGCCCGCCGACGGCTCGGTGTTCGCGATGGCCGGCCTGTACGAGTTCTGGCGCGACCGGACGCTGCCCGACGACCACCCGCAGGCCTGGTGGGTGACCTGCTCGGTGATCACCACCGAGGCGGAGACGACCCCGCTGGCCGTCGCCCCCGCCGAGGGCCCGTACACCCTCGCCGAGATCCACCCCCGGATGCCGCTCATGCTCACCCCGGACCGCTGGGACGCCTGGCTGGACCCCGCCCGCACCGACCCGGACGACCTGCGCACCCTGCTGACCCCGCCGCCGCCCGGCCTGATGCGCGCCTACCCGGTCCCCACGGCCGTCAGCAACGTCCGCAACAACGGCCCGGAGCTGCTCGAGGAGCTGGCGGCACCGGAAGCGGGCACACTCTTCTAGCGTGATCGAGATTGTCGAGACGGACGCCGGGACCGCACGCGTCACCTGGCACCGGGCGAAGCGCGCACGGCTGGTCCTGGCCATGAGCCATGGGGCCGGCGGCGGCGTCGAGGCGCGGGACCTCCAGGCCCTGGCCCGGGTGCTCCCGGACCACGGTGTGACCGTGGCCCTCGTCGAGCAGCCCTGGCGGGTCGCGGGCAAGAAGGTCGCGCCCGCGCCGAAGACCCTGGACACAGCCTGGCGCGGCATCTGGCCCGCGCTGGCCGGGATGGAGCTGCCGGTGATCTCCGGCGGCCGGAGCGCCGGCGCCCGCGTCGCCTGCCGCACGGCCACCGAGCTGGGCGCCCGTGCCGTGCTCGCGCTCAGCTTCCCGCTGCACCCGCCGGGCAAGCCGGAGAGGTCCCGCGCCGACGAACTGCTCGGGGCCGGGGTGCCCACGCTGGTCGTGCAGGGCGGCAACGACCCCTTCGGGAAGCCGGCCGAGTTTCCGGAGGGCGCGTTCGAGCTGGTCGAGGTGCCCTACGGCGATCACGCCTTCGCCGTGCCCAAGCGCGCGGAGCTCACCCAGGAGCGGGCGCTGGAGCTGGTCACCGAGGGCGTCACGAGGTGGATCGCGTCACTCGGGTGACCCCCGGGAATGCCACGCGGCGGAGCGCTGTTGTGCGGGGCGGAAGTGCTGAGGCCTCAGCACCGGTGCCGTAGGTGTCGTAGGAGAGGAAGTCCGCCGCATGGGTTCGACCATTTGCCCGAGCCGCAGCAGCCGCACTGACCTGGACTGGACGGTGCTGCACGCGGCCAAGACCGCTCCTATTCGAGCGGCGGGAGGCACGGGTCGTGTTCTATCCTCCGAAACGAGTGGGACCGGCTTCGGTCCTGCCCGGGATCTTGAGGAGGTGGGTCCGGTCACTGGGACCGACGCAGGGACCGACAACGGCCAGGCGGAGCTGCCCGAGGGCCAGGGCATGAGCGCAGGGACGGACGCGGCGACGAACGCCGCGCCGGGCTCCGAGTCGGCCGTGGAGCGCAGTGCGCGCTTCGAACGGGACGCGCTCGAATACCTCGACCAGATGTACTCGGCCGCCCTGCGCATGACGCGCAACCCGGCCGACGCCGAGGACCTGGTGCAGGAGACCTACGCCAAGGCGTACGCGTCCTTCCACCAGTTCCGTGAGGGCACCAATCTCAAGGCGTGGCTGTACCGGATCCTCACGAACACCTTCATCAACTCGTACCGCAAGAAGCAGCGCGAACCCCAGCGCAGCGCGGCCGAGGAGATCGAGGACTGGCAGCTGGCCCGCGCCGAGTCGCACATGTCGACCGGTCTGCGCTCCGCCGAGTCGCAGGCGCTCGACCATCTGCCCGACTCGGACGTGAAGGCAGCGCTGCAGGCGATTCCCGAGGAGTTCCGCATCGCCGTGTATCTCGCGGACGTAGAGGGCTTTGCGTACAAGGAGATCGCGGACATCATGGGGACACCCATCGGTACGGTGATGTCCCGGCTGCACCGGGGCCGCCGTCAACTGCGCGGCATGCTGGAGGACTACGCGCGTGAGCGCGGGCTGGTCCCGGCGGGCGCCGGAGAGTCGAACGAAGCGAAAGGCTCGGGCTCATGAGCTGCGGAGAGCCGCACGAGACTGACTGCAGTGAGGTCCTCGACCATCTCTACGAGTTCCTGGACCACGAGATGCCGGACTCCGACTGCACCAAGTTCGAGCACCACTTCGAGGAATGCTCGCCGTGCCTGGAGAAGTACGGCCTGGAGCAGGCCGTGAAGAAGCTGGTCAAGCGGTGCTGCGGGCATGACGATGTGCCCTCGGACCTGCGCGCCAAGGTCATGGGGCGGATCGACCTGATCCGCTCCGGGCAGGCCGTCCCCGAGCACGACATCACCGCCACACCGCAGGAGGGCTGAGCCCAAGGGCTCGTCCACGGCCCGTCACGGCTCGCGGGCCATCACCCGAACGTGCTAATCCTCGGCTCATAGGCCCCCGCACCCCCCGATCCCCGCCCTAGGCTCCGAGCCTGGACGGGCACGGTCGCCTGGACAGGCACGGTCGGGGGAGGGGCGATGGAGGCGTTACCGGCGAGAGCGCGCGGCTACGTGGCCTGCGTAGCCCTGCTCGCCGTGCTCTGCGCACTGCCCCTGCCGGACGCCCGCACCCCCTGGTGGGCACTTGCCCTGCTCGCGGCGGTCTACGCGGCCTGCGAGCACGTCGTACGGCGCCGCTGCTGCGGCACCTTCTACCCCGTCCTGCTGACGGGGGCGTTCCTGCTGCCCCCGCCCGCCGCGGCGCTCGTCCCGCTGCCCGCCGCCCTGCTGTCCCCCGTGGACCCCGCGGAGCACCGGGCGGCGCCGCTGCGCCGCGTGTGGCGGGCCGCGCAGCCCTCGCTCGCCGTGTGGGGCGCCGCCCGGGTGCACGAGACGCTCGGCGGCCGGGACGCCGTCGTGGGCTGCGACTTCCCGTACGCCCTCGTGCCCGCCGGGGCGGCCGTCCTCGCCTTCTGCCTGGTGCTCACCGTGCTGGACGGCGGCATGCTCGCGGCGGCCGGGCGGGTGCCGCTGCGGCGGGCCTGGCGCGGGCTGCTCTCCCGCTCCCTCGCACCGGTCGCGGTGCACGGGCTGGCCGGGCTGATGATGGCCGTGCTGTGGCGCAGCCCGTACGGACCCGTCGCCGCCCTGCTCGTGCTGCTGCCGATGGGCGTCTCCTGCTGGATCTTCGCCCAGTACCACCGCGAACGCGCCGCCCACCAGGCCACCATCCGCGCCCTGGTGCAGGCCGTCGACATCAAGGACGGCTACACGCGCGGCCACAGCGAGCGCGTCGGCCAGGCCTCCGTACTGATCGCCCGCGAACTCGGCATGGACGACGAACGCGTCGAGGTGCTGCGCTTCGCAGGCATCCTGCACGACGTCGGCAAGCTCGGCGTGCCCACCCGGCTGCTGCGCAAGGACGGCCCGCTCACCCCCGAGGAACGGCGGATCATCGAGCTGCACCCCGAGTACGGGCACGAGATGGTCCGCGGGATCTCCTTCCTCGGCGAGGCCCGCGCGGCGATCCTGCACCACCACGAAAGGCTCGACGGCAGCGGCTACCCGTACGGCCTGGCCGGCGACCAGATCCCCGAGTGCGCCCGCGTGGTCGCGGTCGCCGACGCCTTCGACGCCATGACCTCCACCCGCTCCTACCGCCGCGCCCGCTCCGTCGAGACGGCGGTCACGGAGCTGAAGCGGTGCGCGGGCGCCCAGTTCGATCCGCGCATGGTCGGGGCGCTCGTCCGGGCCCTGGAGCACGGGGGCGGCTGGCATCCCACGGTCACCGCCGAGGAGCCGGTCCCGGGCGCGACCCCGCCCGCCGAGCCCGCGCGCAGCGACACCGGGGCATCCCGGTGACCGCCCTGCGGCTCATCCACGGCTCCGCCGCCCTCACCGCCGCCGTCTCCCTCGCCGTCACCCTGTGGACCGGCGTAGAGCAGCGGGGCGTCGCGCTCGCCTTCGGGCTGCTCATAGCCGTCGGCGAGCTGTCCCGGTGGAGCGGCCCGCACCTGAAGCAGGCCGCGCCGCTCGGCGCCGCCGGATCGCTGTCGTACGCCCTGCTGGGAGCCGACGCGGGAGCGCCCACCCGGCACGGCGCGGCGCAGGTCGTCACCGTCGTCCTCGCCGCCGCCCTGCTCGGCGCCGTCCCGCACATCTGGCAGGGCCGCACGCCCACCCTGGATCACCTCGCCCGCCGCATCCTCACCGTCGGCTTCACCGCCGTCTGCTTCCAACCCCTGTACAACGAGGGCGCGTTCGCGGCCTGGACCGGCCCCTCCTACGCCCTGCTGCTGCTCGCCCTGCTCTGCCTGACCGCGCTGTGCGACGCCGTCCTCGCCGCCGCCCTCGCCCACTCCCGCACCGGCTGGCCCTTCGGACCGCTGCTCCGCGACGAACTGAGCGGACTGCTCGGCATCGGCTCGGCGGTCTGCGCGACCGGCGCGGTGATGGCGCTCGCGGTCGCTGTCGTCGGACTGTGGGCGCTGCCCGTCTTCTGCCTGCCGCTGCTGCTCACCCAGCTCTCGCTGCGCCGGTACACCGCCGTCCGCGCGACCTACCGGCAGACCATCGCCTCCCTGGCCCGCGCCACCGAGATAGCCGGATACACCCCGTCCGGGCACGCCCGCCGGGTCGCCGTGCTCAGTCTCGCCGTCGGCCGGGACCTCGGGCTGTCCGGGCCCGCGCTGACCGTCCTGGAGTACGCGGCCCTCATGCACGACATCGGCCAGCTCAGCCTCGTCGACCCTGTCCCGGCGGGGGCCACCGCCGCACTGCCGCCCGAGGAGCAGCGGCGCATCGCCCTGCTCGGCGGGGCCGTCGTCCGGCAGACCGGCGTGGCCACGGCCGTCGCCGTCGTCGTGGAGCGGCAGGCCGACCCCTACCGGGAGCAGCCGGTCGCCGCGCGGATCGTGCGTGCCGTGAACGCCTACGAGGAGAAGGCCCGCGACGCCGGTCCCGACGGGCCGCTGCACGCCCTGGAGGAACTGCGGCTCGGCACCGCCGGCCAGTACGCGCCCGAGGTCGTGGAGGCCCTGGCCAGGGTCCTGTCCCGGGACTGTCTGACCCTGCCCAAGGCTGGGTAACCCATGGGTAATGAGCGGCTCTCCCACCGTACGTGGTTGGATGCGAGGGAGAGGGTGTCCGGGGGCACAAGCCAGCCCACTGTGCGGAACTGGAACTGGCAGGCGGGAATCGTGAGGATCTTCGGCAAGGGACGGCACCGGCCCTCCGCCTCCTGGCGGCAGGCCACCGACCGCGCGTTCACGCTCATCGGCGACGGCCGGTACGAGGACGCGGGCGAGCTGCTGACGCGCGCCGCCGACCTGGAACCCTGGCTGGCGGAGTCCTGGTTCAACCTGGCCCTGCTGCACAAGTTCCGGCACGACTGGGAACAGGCCCGCGCCGCCGGACTGCGTGCCGTGGCCCTCCTGGACCGGGAGTCCGGGGCGCCGGACTGGTGGAACGTCGGCATCGCGGCCACCGCCCTGCAGGACTGGCCGCTGGCCCGTCGCGCCTGGCAGGCCTACGGGCTGAAGGTGCCCGGCGGGGCCACCCAGGCCGGGGAACCGCTCGGCATGGAGCTGGGCAGCGCGGCCGTACGGCTGTCCCCGGAGGGCGAGGCCGAGGTCGTGTGGGGCCGCAGGCTCGATCCGGCGCGGATCGAGGTTCTCTCGATTCCGCTGCCCTCCTCCGGGCGGCGCTGGGGCGAGGTCGTGCTGCACGACGGCGTCCCGCACGGCGAGCGCACCACGTCCGCCGGGCACGCGTATCCCGTCTTCGACGAGATCGAGCTGTGGGCGCCCTCGCCCGTGCCGACCTGGGTGGTCCTGCTGGAGGCGGACACCGAGGCCGACCGGGACGCCCTGGAGCAGCTGGCGGCCGACGCCGGGTTCGCCGCGGAGGACTGGTCCTCCTCGGTGCGGCTGCTGTGCCGGATGTGCTCGGAGTCACGGATGCCGTCCGACGAGGGCGACGGGGTGCACCTCGACCCCCACGACCACAGCGAGCCGGGCCACCCCGGCCCCCTGGGCCACCGCACCGACGGACAGCTGTGGGTGCCGGAGCGCGAGTGTGGCGTCGCCGCACCGGCCGCGCTGGTCAGGGGGCTGCTGGACGGGTGGGTCGCGGACAGCCCGGATTCCAGGGATTGGCGTGACTTGGAAGAGGTCTGCTGAGGGATCGCCGTACCCTGTATCAGCATCACACCCCTTTTTTGCAGGAAGGCGTACGTCGGTCATGGCGCAGCAGGACACCGATCAGCAGCACGCGGGCGTGCTCCCCGTCGATGACGAGGGTTACGTCGTCGACACGGAGGACTGCGAGGAGCGCGAGCAGGCCTGGCGCGAGCGCGGCACCTCGCGGCCGATCACGGTCGTCGGCAACCCGGTCCTGCACAGGGAGTGCAAGGACGTCACCGAGTTCGGCCCCGAGCTGGACCAGCTGGTCGCCGACATGTTCGCCAGCCAGCGCACCGCCGAGGGCGTGGGCCTGGCCGCCAACCAGATCGGCGTCGACCTGAAGGTCTTCGTCTACGACTGCCAGGACGACGAGGGCAAGCGGCACGTCGGCGTGGTCTGCAACCCGAAGCTGGTCGACCTGCCCGCCGACAAGCGCCTTCTGGACGAGAGCAACGAGGGCTGCCTCTCCGTGCCCACGGCGTACGCGCCGCTCGCGCGTCCCGACTACGCCGAGGTGACCGGCCAGGACGAGAAGGGCAACCCGATCAGGGTCCGCGGCACCGGCTACTTCGCGCGGTGTTTGCAGCACGAGACCGACCACCTGTACGGCTACCTGTACATCGACCGGCTCTCCAAGCGGGACCGCAAGGACGCGCTGCGGCAGATGGCCGAGAACGAGCCACGCTACCCCGTGGTCGCCAACGACTAGGCAGCTCAGGGCTGTTGGGCGCCCGGCCGGGATCTCTCCCGGCCGGGCGCCTTCATGTTGCTGTCGTTCGCGCGTCCGTACTTCGTACATGCGGTCGCTTCTGCGTCTCTAGTGATCCTTAATCAGTCACACAAGGGGGATTCTCGGCACCTTGGGGTAGTGAGTGGAGCAAATCCGTTCCCATGGCGGTCAGTTGTGGTGCTGAATGGGAAGTGCGGGGATACGCAACGGCGCACGCCCGGCACAACGGGAGGGGCGTGAGCCTCCTGGCGGCTGAGAGGGGTTTGTTCGTGCAAGCTTTCCCACACAGCACCACAGTGACGCCCACGGCGGTCGTAGTCCCACCCTCACTGGCACTCCCGGTGATCGAGTCTGCCTTTCCCCGGCAACTGCACCCGTATTGGCCCCAGCTACAGGACAAGACCCGGCTGTGGCTGCTGGAAAAACGGTTGATGCCGGCGGACAAGGTGCAGGAATATGCCGATGGCCTGTGCTACACCGACCTCATGGCGGGCTACTACACCGGGGCCTCCGACGAGGTTCTGCAGGCCATAGCCGACTACAGCGCATGGTTCTTCGTCTGGGACGACCGCCACGACCGTGACGTCGTCCACGGCCGGGCCGGTGACTGGCGCAGGCTCAGGCACCGCCTGCACGCCGCCACCGATGCGCCCCGGCACCACCTGCACCATCCGGACCCGCTGGTGGCGGGCTTCGCGGACAGCGTGCTGCGGCTGTTCTCGTTCCTGCCGCGCACCTGGAACCAGCGCTTCGCGCGGCACTTCCATGCGGTGATCGAGGCCTACGACCGCGAGTTCCACAACCGCACCAGTGGATACATTCCCGGGGTCGAGGAATACCTCGCGCTGCGCCGCCTCACCTTCGCCCACTGGATATGGACGGACCTGCTGGAACCGAGCGCCGGGATCGAACTGCCCGACGCCGTAAGGAAAAACCCCGCCTATCGCCGGGCGGCACTGCTGAGTCAGGAATTCGCCGCCTGGTACAACGACCTCTGCTCACTGCCGAAGGAAATAGCGGGCGACGAGGTCCACAATCTCGGAATCTCCCTCATCACCCATGAGGGAATGAGCCTCGAAGAAGCCGTCGACGACTTGCGGCGGCGCGTCGAGAAATGCATCGCAGAATTCCTTGAAGTCGAACAGGGCGCCCTGCAATTCGCCGACGCACTTGCCGACGGCACAATGAGCGGCAAGGAGTTGAGCACCGCCGTACGCACCTGTGTCGGCTTCATGCGGAACTGGTTCAGCTCCGTCTACTGGTTCCATCACGAATCCGGCCGCTACATGGTCGACAGCTGGGACGACCGGTCCACGCCCCCGTACGTCAACAACGAAACGGCAGGTGAGTCATGACCGTCGAGTCTGTGAAGCCCGTGACCCAGGAGGCGCGGGAACTGCGGGAGCCGCCGCTCGCCGGGGGCGCCGTGCCGGTCCTCGGGCACGGCCTGAAACTGGTCCGCGACCCGCTCGCCTTCATGTCCCGACTACGCGACGACGGCGAGGTCGTACGCCTGAAACTGGGCCCCAAGACGGTGTACGCGGTCACCACGCCGGCGCTCACCGGAGCCCTCGCCCTCAGCCCCGACTACAAGATCGACGGCCCGCTGTGGGAGTCCCTCGAAGGACTGCTCGGCAAGGAGGGCGTCGCCACCGCCAACGGCCCCCGGCACCGCCGCCAGCGACGCACCATCCAGCCCGCGTTCCGCCTGGACGCGATACCGAACTACGGCTCGGTCATGGAGGAGGAGGCGCACGCGCTGACCGAGCGCTGGCAGCCCGGCGAGACCATCGACTGCACCTCCGAGTCCTTCCGGGTCGCCGTCCGCATCGCCGCCCGCTGCCTGCTGCGTGGCGAGTACATGGACGAGCGCGCGGAACGGCTGAGCATCGACCTCGCCACCGTTTTCCGTGGTATGTACCGCCGGATGGTGATCCCGCTCGGACCGCTGTACCGGCTGCCGTTTCCGGCCAACCGCGAATTCAACCGGGCACTGGCCGATTTGCATCTCCTGGTCGACGAGATCGTCGCCGAGCGCAGGGCATCTGGTCAAAGGCCGGACGATTTGCTGACGGCCTTGCTGGAAGCGAAGGACAACAATGGCGACCCCATCGGGGAACAGGAGATCCACGACCAGGTGGTCGCGATACTCACCCCCGGCAGTGAAACAGTCGCCTCCACGATCATGTGGCTGCTCCAGGTCCTCGCGGAACATCCGGAACACGCCGAGAAGGTGCGCGCGGAGGTCGAATCCGTGACGGGAGGCCGGCCGGTCGGATTCGAGCACGTCCGCCGGCTCACGTACACCAACAATGTCGTCACGGAGTCCATGCGGCTGCGGCCCGCCGTATGGATATTGACGCGCCGCGCGGTGACCGATACCGCACTCGGCGGCTATCGCATTCCGGCTGGGGCGGACATCGTCTACAGCCCCTACGCCGTCCAGCGCGACGGCCGCTCCTACGCCGACAACCTCGGCTTCGACCCCGACCGGTGGCAGCCGGAACGGTCCAAGGAGGTGCCCAGGTACGCCATGAGCCCCTTCAGCGTGGGCAACCGCAAGTGCCCCAGCGACCACTTCTCCACCACCCAGCTGACCCTGATCACCGCGGCGATCTCGGCGAAGTACCGCTTCGAGCAGGTCAGCGGGTCGAACGACACGACCCGGGTGGGCATCACCCTGCGCCCGCACAAGCTGCTGCTGACGCCCGTGTCCTGGTAGGACACGGACACGGACGCGGCACACAGCACGACCCACACCTGGTACCGGCGTGCGCTCAGGCGGCCTCAGGGCCCCGGAACGCGCGCCGGTAGGTGTGAGGGAAGGGCGGACTCAGAGGACTCAGAAGTCCTCGTCCAGGTCCACGGTGCCCTCGACCGCCACCTGGTACGCCGACGGACGGCGCTCGAAGAAGTTGGTCAGCTCCTGGACGCCCTGCAGCTCCATGAAGGAGAACGGGTTCTCCGAGCCGTACACCGGGGCGAAGCCGAGGCGCGTGAGGCGCTGGTCGGCGACGCACTCCAGGTACTGCCGCATCGAGTCGGTGTTCATGCCCGGCAGGCCGTCACCGCACAGGTCGCGCGCGAACTGCAGCTCGGCGTCGACGGCCTCCTTCAGCATGTCGGTGACCTGCTGCTGGAGCTCGTCGTCGAAGAGGTCCGGCTCCTCCTTGCGGACCGTGTCGACCACGTCGAAGGCGAAGGACATGTGCATCGTCTCGTCCCGGAACACCCAGTTGGTGCCGGTGGCCAGGCCGTGCAGCAGACCCCGGCTCCGGAACCAGTAGACGTATGCGAAGGCGCCGTAGAAGAACAGGCCCTCGATGCACGCGGCGAAGCAGATGAGGTTGAGCAGGAAGCGGCGGCGGTCGGCCCGGGTCTCCAGGCGGTCGAGCTTCTCGACCTCGTTGATCCACTTGAAGCAGAACCCGGCCTTCTCGCGGATGGACGGGATGTTCTCCACGGCCGCGAAGGCGGCGGCGCGGTCGTCCGGGTCCGGGAGGTAGGTGTCGAGCAGCGTCAGATAGAACTGGACGTGCACGGCCTCCTCGAACAGCTGGCGCGACAGGTACAGGCGCGCCTCCGGGGAGTTGATGTGCTTGTACAGCGTCAGCACCAGGTTGTTCGCGACGATCGAGTCGCCCGTCGCGAAGAAGGCGACCAGCCGGCCGATGAGGTGCTGCTCGGCGGGCGTCAGCTTCGCGAGGTCGGCGATGTCCGAGTGGAGGTCGACCTCCTCGACGGTCCAGGTGTTCTTGATGGCGTCCCGGTAGCGCTCGTAGAAGTCCGGGTAGCGCATCGGACGCAGAGTCAGCTCGAAGCCCGGGTCGAGAAGTTTGGTGTTACGGGTGGACATTACTGGCAGGCCTCGCAGGACTCGGGGTTCTCAAGGGAGCAGGCGACGGCGTCGGGGTCGGCGACCTGCTGCACGGGGATGGGGGTCTTGGCCTGCGCCTGGGCCGCGCGGGCGATCCGGGTCGCCGGGCGGGAGCGCAGGTAGTACGTCGTCTTCAGGCCCGACTTCCAGGCGTACGCGTACATCGAGGAGAGCTTGCCGATCGTCGGCGTCTCCATGAACAGGTTCAGGGACTGCGCCTGGTCGAGGAAGGGGGTGCGGGCCGCGGCCATGTCGATGAGCCCGCGCTGCGGGATCTCCCACGCCGTGCGGTACAGCCGGCGCACGTCCTCCGGGATCCACGCGAAGTCCTGCACCGAGCCGTTGGAGTCGCGCAGCGCCTCACGGGTGCGCGCGTCCCACACGCCCAGGTCCTTCAGGTCCTGCACCAGGTACGAGTTGACCTGGAGGAACTCACCCGACAGCGTCTCGCGCTTGAACAGGTTGGAGACCTGCGGCTCGATGCACTCGTACACGCCCGCGATGGAGGCGATGGTGGCGGTCGGGGCGATCGCGAGGAGCAGCGAGTTGCGCATGCCGACGGAGGCGATCCGCTCGCGAAGCGCCGCCCAGCGCTCCGGCCAGGTCAGCTCCACGTCGTAGTGGTCGGGGTGCAGCACGCCCTGGGCGGTACGGGTCTTCTCCCAGGCCGGCAGCGCGCCGTTGCGCTCGGCCAGGTCGGCGGAGGCCTCGTACGCGGCGAGCATGATCCGCTCGGCGATCCGCGTGGAGAGCGCCTTGGCCTCCGGCGAGTCGAAGGGCACACGCAGCTTGAAGAAGACGTCCTGAAGGCCCATCGCGCCGAGGCCGACGGGACGCCACTTGGCGTTCGACCGCCCGGCCTGCTCGGTCGGGTAGAAGTTGATGTCCACGACCCGGTCGAGGAAGGTGACGGCGGTGCGGACGGTCTCGTCGAGGCGCTGCCAGTCGATGTCCCCGTCGGCCACGAAGGCACCGAGGTTGACCGACCCCAGGTTGCAGACCGCCGTCTCGCCGTCGTCCGTGACCTCCAGGATCTCCGTGCAGAGGTTGGAGGAGTGGACGACATGACCCGGCAGGGCCGTCTGGTTCGCGGTGCGGTTGGCGGCGTCCTTGAAGGTCATCCAGCCGTTGCCGGTCTGCGCGAGGGTGCGCATCATGCGGCCGTACAGGTCGCGGGCCGGGATGGTCTTCCTCGCGAGGCCCGCCTGCTCCGCCTTGCGGTAGGCGGCGTCGAACTCCGCGCCCCACAGGTCGACCAGCTCGGGCACGTCGGCCGGGGAGAACAGCGACCACTGCTCGTCGGCGTTCACGCGGCGCATGAACTCGTCCGGGATCCAGTGCGCGAGGTTCAGGTTGTGCGTCCGGCGGGCGTCCTCACCGGTGTTGTCCCGCAGTTCCAGGAACTCCTCGATGTCGGAGTGCCAGGTCTCCAGGTAGACGGCCGCGGCACCCTTGCGCCGGCCGCCCTGGTTCACGGCGGCCACCGAGGCGTCCAGGGTCTTCAGGAACGGGACGATGCCGTTGGAGTGCCCGTTGGTGCCACGGATGAGCGAACCGCGGCTGCGGATCCGGGAGTACGACAGCCCGATGCCGCCGGCGTGCTTCGAGAGCCGGGCCACCTGGTGGTAGCGGTCGTAGATGGAGTCCAGCTCGTCCAGCGGGGAGTCGAGGAGGTAGCAGGACGACATCTGCGGGTGCCGCGTGCCGGAGTTGAAGAGCGTGGGGGAGGAGGGCAGGTAGTCGAGCCGGCTCATGAGCCCGTAGAGCGCGGCGACTTCGTCGACGGAACGGAGGGTGTCGTCCTCGGCGAGCCCGGCGGCGACCCGGAGCATGAAGTGCTGGGGCGTCTCGATGACCTTGCGGGTGATCGGGTGCCGGAGCAGGTAGCGGCTGTGCAGGGTGCGCAGGCCGAAGTAGCCGAAGCGGTCGTCGGCGTGCACGTCGACCAGCGCGTCGAGCCGCTCGGCGTGCAGCCGTACGAACTCGGCGGTGCGGTCGGCGACGAGGCCCTCGCGGTGGCCCACGGCGACGGACTCGGTGAAGGTCGTCACGCCCTGCGAGGCGGCCTCGGCGCGGATGGAGATCGTCAGCAGCCGGGCGGCCAGCCGGGAGTAGGCGGGGTCCTCGGAGATGAGACCGGCGGCGGCCTCCGTGGCCAGCTCGCGCAACTCCGCGATGACATCCGGCACGGCCCCGTTCGCGGACCGGCCGCGCAGCGCGGCGGCGGCGACCCGGCCGGGGTCGGCGTCAGGGAGGTCGGCGGTCAGCTCGGTCAGGGTCCGCAGCAGCGCGGTACCGGGACCGTCGTTCTCCACCGGGGCCGCGATCGCCTGGGTGGCTGAAGCCGGTTCGGCTGGCGCGATGGTCACGTGGGGCTCTCCCTCGCTCGGCACGGGGCCTGGCGGAGGGCAGGGGACGGCACGAGCGCGCACGGCGTCGCGTCCACCAGCCCACTCCGCGAGGCCCGGACGTCTGAAGACACCCGGACCGGACGGCCGGGCGCACGCTGCCGACAGGTCCTCGGACTGACGCGAGTGCGTTCCGCTTCAGGCGGCCACGCACAAGTACACCGTTGCGGGACAGTTCCGGATTCGCACCGGATTCCCCTGCGGCGACAGCGAGGACGAGCATACATCTAGTGCCGGGCTGTCGTGGCACCCCCACATGTTGTGTCTCATGCGTGGCGCGACGGCTTCACAGCGTCAACTCGTAGGTGAGGAGAGTGACGTCGTCGAGTTCCGGGACGGGGTTCCAGTCCCGTTCCGGCACGCGGACGAAGCGCAGGCGTTCGTAGAGGCGGTGGGCGGTGTGCATGGTGCGCTGGGTCGACAGGACGACCGCCGTGCAGCCCTCGGTGGCCCGTGCGCGCTGCACGCAGGCGCGTACGAGGGCCTCGCCGGCGCCCCGGCCGCGGGCCGCGTGGGCGACGGCCGGCATCCGGATCTCGGCCTCGCCGCGACGGGCGATGTCGGCCACCGGACCGCCGGACGGCACGAAGGCGACGCCGCCGAGGAGGGTCCGTGAGTGGGTACGACAGCGGGCCGCCGTGGTGCGTGGTTTTCGGCGGCCCGCTGTGCGTGTGGAAGTCCTAGGGGGTTGCAGTGGGAGCCAGTTCCGCCTGTGCCCCCGCATCGCCCGCGTCCGCCGTGTAGTCCTCCGGCCGCGTCTCGTCCAGGCCCTCGGGGGCCTTGACGGCCTTCAGGACGAGGGTGAGGGCGACCGTGACCGCCACGTTGAGCACGAACGCCGTCAGGCCGATGTAGCCGATCTCACCGATGCCCGGGATCTCCTTGGCGTTGCCGCCGAAGTGCTTCTGTGTCGGGGAGGCGATCCCGTACGCGGCGACCGTGCCGTACACCATGCCGGCCGCCCAGCCGGCGAGCAGCGCCCAGCGGTGGAACCAGCGCGTGAACAGGCCGCCGACCAGCGCCGGGAAGGTCTGCAGGATCCAGATGCCGCCCAGCAGCTGGAAGTTGATGGCCACTGTCTTGTCCATGGTGAGGACGAAGACCAGCGCGCCCACCTTCACCAGCAGCGACACGAGCTTGGAGACCCGGGTCTCCTGCCGGGGCGTCGCGTCGGGGTTGATGAAGTCCTTGTAGATGTTGCGGGTGAAGAGGTTCGCCGCCGCGATCGACATGATCGCCGCCGGCACCAGTGCGCCGATGCCGATCGCCGCGAAGGCCACGCCCGCGAACCAGTCCGGGAACATGTCCTCGAAGAGCTGCGGGATCGCCAACTGTGCGTTGGTGACCTTCACTCCGGCCGCGATCGCCATGAAGCCCAGCAGGGCCAGCAGGCCGAGCATGAGAGAGTACAGCGGCAGGATCGTGGTGTTGCGGCGGATCACCTCACGGCTCTTGGACGACAGGGTCGCGGTGATCGAGTGCGGGTACATGAACAGGGCCAGCGCGGAGCCGAGCGCCAGCGTGGCGTACGTCCACTGGCCCGCCTCCGGCGGGGTGAGCGCGCCGTGTGGCTTGCCGGTCGCCGGGTTGACCTGGCTGAGCGCGTGACTCGCCTTGGCGAAGACGTCGTCGAACCCGCCCAGTTTGATCGGGATGTAGATGATCGCCACCGCGATGACGATGTAGATCAGGGCGTCCTTCACGAACGCGATCAGCGCCGGGGCGCGCAGGCCCGAGGAGTACGTGTAGGCCGCGAGGACACCGAAGGCGATCATCAGCGGGAGATCCTTCACGAACCAGTTCGCACTCTCTCCGCCACCCACGCCCATCACGTCCAGCACCGCCTGGATGCCGACGAGTTGGAGCGCGATGTACGGCATCGTCGCGAGGATGCCGGTGACCGCCACGGCCAGCGACAGGCCCTTGGAGCCGAACCGGCCGCGCACGAAGTCCGAGGTCGTCACGTAGCCGTGCTTGTGGGACACCGACCACAGGCGGGGCAGGAAGGTGAAGATCAGCGGGTAGACCAGGATCGTGTACGGCACCGCGAAGAAGCCGGCCGCGCCCGCCGCGTAGACCGCTGCCGGTACGGCGACGAAGGTGTACGCCGTGTACAGGTCGCCGCCGAGCAGGAACCAGGTGATCCAGGTGCCGAACGACCGTCCGCCCAGGCCCCATTCGTCCAGCGAGTGCTCGTCGTCCGCCTTGCGCCAGCGTGCGGCGAGGAAGCCCATGACCGTGACGGCCAGGAAGAAGAAGATGCAGACGCCGAGCGCGACGCCGTTGACGCCGTTCTTCACCGGGCAGCACCGCCCTTCTGAGCGGCGCGGGAGCGCTGGTCGTGCTGCCACAGTCGGTACGCGGTCACCGTGAGCGCGGTGGAGATCAGCACCCAGAGCATCTGGTACCAGTAGAAGAACGGGATCCCGATGAACGCCGGGTCCGTCTTGGCGTAGGAGCCGACCCACAGCATCGCCACGAAGGGCGCGGCGAGGCACAGGCCGATGATCATCCGGATCGGTGTGACGAGCGGGGGTCTCACTTCAGGTGTTTCGGACATGCCGCGCCTCCGTACCCTCGTTGATCACCCGGGTGTTGATCACCCGTGTAATGCGCAGGCAATGTAGGCGACGGGATCACGGAAGCGGAAGACCTCGTCCGAATCTCGGTACCTGGAGTTGGTGTGCGTTCTGGTGTGCCGAATGGTCTGCGTTCAGCGGGTTCTTGGGAGGCGGGGAACACCGTGGTGTCGCTGGTGTGTGCCAGGCCGCGCAGCGGCCGGATGCTGTGGCCCGCGAGGCCAGTGTCGCCTGTCATGTGATGCCTGGCTCACCGATTTGGGTGATGGGTGGTGAACATGCGGTAGGCGGTCGTACGCATGTATACGTTGGGTGATCGTGAAGCTGGTGGTGCAGGTGAAGCTGCTGCCGACGCCCGTGCAGGCGGCGGCGCTTGAGGCGACGCTGCGCGCCTGCAACGAGGCGGCCACCTGGGCAAGCGGTGTGGCGTTCGAGAAGGGCGTGAAGCGGAACTTCGCGCTGCGCGAGCACACCTACGGCGAGATCAAGGCCCGGTGGGGGCTGGGTGCGCAGGCCGCCCAGCACGTGATCAAGAAGACGTGTGACGCGTACGCGGTGATGAAGGCCAACCTGAAGGCAGGAAACCTTGGGAATCCGGGATCGAAGCGTCACCGCAAGGCGACTGGGAAGCCGGTCGTCTTCCGGCCGCAGAGCGCGCAGCCGTACGACGACCGGATGCTGTCCTGGCAGATCGGCGAGCGGCGGGTGTCGATCTGGACCGTGCACGGGCGGGTGAAGGACGTGGGGTTCACCGCTGGCCCTGAGCAGTTGGCCACCCTGGCCCTGTACCGCAAGGGCGAGTCCGATCTCGTGTGCCGGGACGACATGTGGTTTCTCAACGCCACCTGCGAGATCCCGGAGCGGGAATCGAACACCGATCGCGTGGACTTCCTCGGCATTGACCTGGGCATCGTGAACATCGCTACCACCAGTGACGGCGAGATCATGGCCGGACGTGAATTGAACCGCGTCCGGGTGCGGGAGCGGAAGTTGCGCACCAAGCTGCAGAAGAAGAACACCCCGTCCGCGAAACGTCGGCTGAAGAAGCGCAGGCGTAAGGAGGCGCGGCGGGCGCGGGACATCAACCACAAGATCGCGAAACATGTGGTGGCCGAGGCTGAACGCACCGGTCGCGGGATCGCCCTGGAAGACCTGATGGGCATCCGCGAGCGGGTACGGCTTCGCAAGCCCCAACGGGCCGCCCACTCCAGCTGGTCCTTCGCCCAGCTGGGGGCGTTCATCGCGTACAAGGCCCGCCGGGTGGGGGTGCCGGTGGTGTATGTCGATCCGGCGTACACCTCCCGCACCTGCGCCGACTGCGGGCACATCGACAAGGCGAACCGGGTCAGTCAGGCCCGGTTCGCCTGCCGGAACTGCGGCGTCGTTGCGCACGCGGACCGGAACGGCTCCCGCAACATCCGCGCCCGCGCGCGGGAGTTGTGGCGACGCGGGGCCCAGTCAACGGCCCCCGCCCCACCACCGCAGCAGCGGGGCGGGGCTGGACGCAAACGCAGCGCCACAGCCAGTGACGCCCGTTGTGCAAGCCCGTCGCTCTAGCGACGGGTAGTTGACTGGGTCTTGTTCACCACGTAGTCGCAGAGCGACTCGAAGACGTCCCGTGCCGGGCAGCCGGGCAGCGCGCGGATCTCCCGCCGTGCGAGGTTCGCCCACTTCTGCACTTCCGCGCGGGCCATGTCGATCGCCGGGTGTTCCTGGAGCAGTGCCAGGGCCTCGGAGTGCAGGTCAGGGTCGGTCAGCCGGCCGGAGGTGAGCAGCTCCACGAGGCGCTGGTCGGCGGGCAGGGCGGACCGCAGCGCGAAGATCATGGGCAGGGTGGGGACGCCCTCGCGCAGGTCGGCGCCCGCGGGCTTGCCGCTCTCGTCGGTCTCGCTCGTCACGTCGAGCACGTCGTCCAGGAGCTGGTACGCGATGCCCCAGGCCTCGCAGGCCCGGCTGATGCCCGCGGTGACCTCACCGGGCGCCCCCGCGAGCGCGCTGCCGAGTTCCCCGGAGGCGGAGAAGAGGGAGGCGGTCTTGTCGCTGAGGACGCCGATGTGGTGGTGGAGCCGGTCGTCCTGCGACTGGGGGCCGGCCGTTTCGGCCGACTGCCCCACGCAGAGCCGGCTGAAGGTCCTGGCGTGCAGCTGGATCGCCGACTCGCCCAGCTCGGCCACGAGCCGTGACGCGCGGGCGAAGAGGAAGTCCCCCGTCAGTACGGCGACCTTGCCGCCCCACAGCGCGTGCGCGCTCGGCACGCCGCGCCGGATGGTGGCCTCGTCCATGATGTCGTCGTGGTACAGCGTGCCGATGTGGGTGAGTTCCATCGCGACGGCGGCCGACAGTATGCGCTCGTCCCGCTGTTCCCCGAACTGCGAGCCCAGGAGCACCAGAAAGGGCCGCAGCCGCTTTCCGCCGGCGTTGATCAGATGGCGAGCGGACTCGGTGAGCAGGCCGTGGTCCGACTCCACCGAGGCGAGGAGGTGCTGCTCGGCCAGTTCCATGTTCCGGGTGAGGTCTTCGGCCAACCCCGCATCGGCGACTGCCACGGGCAAAGCAGGGCTCACGCGGCTCCCCCAAATATCATCACGCTGTGCTGTATTGACGGAGCGTACTCAATCATCAGACGCGCGTGAGCGTCCAATATCCGCTACCTCGACTGCGCTACGGCCGCTTCAGCCGCGCCACGAACTTGTAGCGGTCCCCGCGGTACACCGAGCGCACCCACTCCACCGGCTTGCCCTCGCGGTCGAGGGAGTGGCGGGAGAGCATCAGCATCGGCAGGCCGACGTCGGTGCCCAGCAGGCCGGCCTCGCGGGGCGTGGCCAGGGAGGTCTCGATGGTCTCCTCGGCCTCGGCGAGGTGGACGTCGTAGACCTCGGCGAGCGCGGTGTAGAGGGACGTGTACTTCACGAGGGAGCGCCGCAGGGCGGGGAAGCGCTTGGCGGAGAGATGGGTGGTCTCGATGGCCATCGGCTCGCCGTTGGCCATGCGCAGCCGCTCGATGCGCAGCACGCGTCCGCCGGGCGTGATGTCGAGCAGCTCGGCGAGCCGGTCGTCGGCGGTGATGTAGCCGACGTCCAGCAGCTGCGAGGTCGGCTCCAGGCCCTGGGCGCGCATGTCCTCGGTGTAGGAGGTGAGCTGCAGCGCCTGGGAGACCTTCGGCTTGGCGACGAAGGTGCCCTTGCCCTGGATGCGCTCCAGCCGGCCCTCGACGACCAGCTCCTGCAGGGCCTGGCGGACGGTCGTGCGGGAGGTGTCGAACTCGGCCGCCAGCGTGCGCTCGGGCGGGACCGGCGTGCCGGGCGCCTGCGTCTCCGTCATGTCGAGCAGGTGCTTCTTCAGGCGGTAGTACTTGGGCACGCGCGCGGTACGGACGTTCGTCCCGGCCTCGTTCTCCGCACTGCTGACGTCGGTGCTCATGCTCTGCCTTCCCGGCTCCGGCTGCCGAAAGCGACCGACAGACATCGGCCACGGCTCACATCGTGGCACGGCTTCGCGCGTGAGGCTCCACCCGCACGCTCCGTGATCCCCTCTGTATACCGTTGCACTCAGTGTTGGTCTAGTCCATCGATGGCCGGCAGGGCCTGGACGCCCTGCCGCACCGGTTCTGGGTCTCCTTGGACCCCCTTCAGATCCCCTGCCACTCCGGCTTGTCGGCGTAGGTGTGGCGGAAGTAGTCGGCCAGCTTCAGCTTGGACGCGGCGGCCTCGTCGGCGACCACCGTGGCGTGCGGGTGCAGCTGGAGCGCGGAGGCCGGGCACACGGCCGCGACCGGCCCCTCGACCGTCGCCGCCACCGCGTCCGCCTTGCCCTCGCCGGTCGCGAGCAGCACCAGGTGCCGGGCCTCCAGGATGGTGCCGATGCCCTGGGTGATGACGTGGTGCGGGACCTGGTCGATGTCGCCGTCGAAGAAGCGGGCGTTGTCGATGCGGGTCTGCTCGGTCAGCGTCTTGATCCGGGTGCGTGAGGCGAGCGAGGAGCAGGGCTCGTTGAACCCGATGTGCCCGTCCGTGCCGATGCCGAGCAGCTGGAGGTCCACGCCGCCCGCCGCGGCGAGCGCCCGGTCGTACGCCTCGCACGCCGCCGGGATGTCCGCGGCCGTGCCGTCCGGGCCCATGAACTGGCCCATGCCTATCCCGAGCGGCTCCAGCACCTCCCGGCGCAGCACCGAACGGTAGGACTCGGGGTGCTCGGCCGGCAGCCCCACGTACTCGTCGAGCTGCGCGATCCGCGCCCGCGAGGCGTCCACGGCGCCGGAGCGCACCTTGGCGGTCAGCGCCTGGTAGACGGGCAGCGGGGTGGAGCCGGTGGCCACGCCGAGCAGGGCGTCGGGCTTGCGTCGCAGCAGCTGGGCCATGGCCTCGGCGATCAGCTCGCCACCCGCCGCCGCGTCCGGAACGATGACAACTTCCACGCTGGGCCTGCCGTTCTGAGGTCTATGTGGTTTAGACCAATCTAACAGAATCGGGGGCCGGTGGCGCGGGGGAGAAGGGGCGGAAGGGGAGGGTGCCTCGGGAGGTATTCGCGGAAATTGCCGTCGCCATCTGGCCCCGCAGTGGACCCCGGCGGGCTAGGCTTCATGGCATCGGGTGCCAGTAGTCGTTGGCGCACGCCCCCGCACCCATGGACAGGCCGAGTGGTCTAGTCCACAATGCACAGGGAAACAGCTGCACAGCCTCCGCTTTCCCCGCACAGGAAGGCGGACCGAGGAACCGGAGCTCTCTGCCCTGACTGCCCCGGCTCCTCGACCTTCGGCCGACTGGGACCGCACACCCCACGGCCGATGATGCTCCGGGCTGCGGTGCCGGGTGGGTTGAGGGTCCCTCCCAGGCGCCGCGGCCCGCGGGTGTTTTTCGGCCAGATCCGGCCACCCAGGTACGCTCGCAGGGTGCCCTCCATGAACGAACTCGTACGCCAGCACACGGCCCTCGACGACTCCGATCTCGAGTGGCTCCACCTGCTGGTCTCGGAGTGGCAGCTGCTCTCCGACCTCTCCTTCGCCGACCTGGTCCTGTGGGTCCCCACCCTCGACGGCACCCGGTACGTCTCGGTCGCCCAGATGCGCCCCAACACCGGCCCGACCTCCTACCAGGACGACATGATCGGCCATCTGGTCCCGCGCGGCCGGCGGCCCATGCTGGACGCGGCGCTGGACGAGGGCCGGATCGTGCGCGAGGGCGACCCGGAGTGGCGCGAAGAGGTCCCCGTACGGGTCGAGTCGATCCCCGTACGGCGCGAGGGCCGCGTCCTGGGCGTGATCGCCCGCAACACCAACCTGCTGACCGTCCGCACCCCGAGCCGTCTGGAGCTGACGTATCTCCAGAGCGCCTCCGATCTCGCGCAGATGATCGCGGCCGGTTCCTTCCCCTTCCCGGACCAGCAGGTCGACATGGACGCCTCGCCGCGCGTCGGCGACGGCCTGATCCGGCTGGACGCGGACGGCGTCGTCCAGTACGCCTCTCCGAACGCCCTGTCCGCCTACCACCGCCTCGGCCTCGCCGCCGACCTGGTCGGCCAGCACCTGGGGCAGACCACCGCCGAACTCGCCCCGACCCGGGGTCCGGTGGACGAGGCGCTGGCCAAGGTGGCGAGCGGCTGGGCGCCGCGCGAGTTCGAGATCGAGTCCAACGACGGGGTGATCCAGCTCCGGGCCATCCCGCTCAAGCCCAAGGGCACCCGCATCGGTTCCCTGGTGCTGTGCCGGGACGTCACGGAACTGCGCCGCCGCGAGCGCGAGTTGATCACGAAGGACGCGACCATCCGGGAGATCCACCACCGGGTGAAGAACAACCTCCAGACGGTCGCCGCGCTGCTGCGCCTCCAGGCCCGGCGCATCGATTCCGAGCGCGGCCGGGAGGCCCTGGAGGAGGCCGTGCGACGGGTCGGCTCGATCGCGATCGTGCACGAGACGCTCTCCCAGAACCTGGACGAGCGCGTGGAGTTCGACGACATCGCCGACCGCGTGCTGGCGATGGTCGCCGAGATCTCGCCGGGCAAGGTGACCGGCCGGCGCAGCGGGCGGTTCGGGATACTCGACGCCGAGGTGGCCACCCCGCTGTCGATGGTCCTCACCGAGATCCTGCAGAACGCCCTGGAACACGGCTTCCGCGAGGGCGACACCGGCACGGTCGAGGTCTCCGCGGTCCGCGGCGGAACCACCCGGGAGGCCCGGCTGCTGGTCACCGTCCAGGACGACGGCGTCGGCCTGCCCGAGGGCTTCGACCCGAAGACCGCGGGCAACCTGGGCCTGCAGATCGTACGGACGCTGGTGGAGGGCGAGCTGGGCGGCTCGTTCGACATGGTCCCGGCGCCGGAGCGGGGGACCCGGGTGATCCTCGACATTCCGGTGTGCGCACAGAAGTAGCCGATGCGGAAGCACGGGGCCCAGAACTCCTGGGCACAGCAAAAAGCCTCGGACCGTTCGTCGGTCCGAGGCTCGTGCTCGTTGCTGCTCTGCTAAATCGCTAGCGGCATCGGGGGATACTGCGCGCTGCGGCTCGGGGGCGGGAGATGCGTACGTGGTGTGCGCGCCGCCAAGCTCAGGCTGTCAGCAGGGGTGGGTGTGTCAGGCGGAGGCCTGACGGGCCCGGTTGCGGGCGGCGCGGCGCTTCATGGCGCGGCGCTCGTCCTCGCTGAGACCACCCCAGACGCCGGAGTCCTGACCGGACTCGAGCGCCCACTGCAGACACTGCTCGATCACCGGGCAGCGACGGCAGACGGCCTTGGCTTCCTCGATCTGCAGCAGCGCAGGACCGGTGTTGCCGATGGGGAAGAAGAGCTCGGGGTCTTCCTCGCGGCAAACGGCGTTGTGACGCCAGTCCATGGCTGCTACCTCTCCTTGGTATTACATGCAAGTTGCTTGTGAATGTGAACGCTTTCACGAATCCCTCAACAAGTGAAGGGCCGACCGCCGAGTCTTCCCCGGCGTGGTCCTGTGGTTGAAGAGGGGTTCTGGTGATCAGTGGAGGCCGGTGTTGCGGGCCGTCCCGATCGCCACGTAGAGACTCGCAAACCTCAGCGACGGATACAACCCCTTCCGGAAAGTTTTTTTTGATTCCTCGGTGTCGACTGGGTCACAGCCGTACTTCCATGGGGTGGATCCTGGCCTAAACGTTCGAGTGAAAGGACTTTCGCCCGTTCCGCTCACACAATCACACGCAGTGCGCGGCGTACACCTGTGAACGTCACGCTCGTACGCAGTCCCAGGTGGTCGCCGTCCATCTGGAGGGGTAGGGGGACCTTCGAATGCAAGGTGAACTGGTCCAGATCGTGCAGTGAGAGCACGTGCCTTCCATGGGGTCCGCGCTCGGGGGACGAAGTGAGCAACTGGGTGCCATACCGGGCAACCGCGGCCGTCGAGAGGCGGCTGAGACCGAGCACGTCGACGCCCGTGTCGAACGAGGCCTTAGGTGACGTGTACATCGGGCGATTGCCGAGATACGTCCAAGGGGACGTGTTCGAGACTATGGCGACAACAAGATCCTCGACCGGGTCCGCGCCCGGGCGCTCCAGAGTGATCGCGCCGTGCCGGCGGCTCGGCTCGCCGAGGAACTGCCGGACCACCTGGCGGACGTAGAGCGCGTGCGTCGACTTCTTGCCGCGCTCGCGCTGCTGCTCCACCCGGCCCACCACGCCCGCGTCGAAGCCGAGGCCCGCGTTGAAGGTGAACCAGCGCTCCGGTACCGCCTCGTCCTCCGTGCCGGGCGTGCCCGAGGCCAGACCGAGGCCGACGACGCGCTCGCGTTTCTCGCGCAGCGCGTCCAGCAGGGCACCGGTGGCCTCGACGGGGTCGTTGGGCAGGCCCAGAGCGCGGGCGAAGACGTTCGTTGAGCCGCCGGGGACCACGGCGAGGCCGGGCAGGCGATCCAGGTCGGGACCGGCGTGCAGGAGGCCGTTGACGACCTCGTTGACGGTGCCGTCGCCGCCGAGGGCGACCACCATGTCGATGTCGTCGCTCTCCGCCGCCTGCCGGCCGAGATCGCGCGCGTGGCCGCGGTACTCGGTGGTGACCGCTTCCAGCTTCATCTCGCTCGCGAGCGCGTGGATCAGGACGTCACGCCTGCGTGCACTTGTAGTGGTAGCCGCCGGATTCACCACGAGAAGTGCACGCATGATGTGCAGCGTACCTACTGGGTGGTACCCGGCCCAGACCGAGGTAGGGATCCGGTAAGAGGGGGCTGCGTGAGTCTGGACACTCCGGGGCCGCGGGCGCCCGGACGCCGGGGGCCCTTCCCGGCCGGGGCGTACGGGGCGCGGGCTACCCTTCTGGGGTGAGCAGCGAGCAGAAACCCGCCCCGGAGAGCGCCGAGACCGCCGGACCGCGCCCGCGCCGGCTGACGTACGCGGCCGTGCTGGCCGCACTGGAGGGCGTCGCTGTGCTGGCAGGCGGCCTGTGGGTGTTCGTACTCGGGCTCGTCGGCAAGCCGGACGACCGGCAGCAGGCCGTGACCCTGGGGATCACCCTGGTCGTGCTCGCGCTGCTGCCGCTGCTGGCCGCGCGCGGTCTGCTGCTGCGGCGCGGCTGGAGCCGCGGCCCGGCGCTGATCACGCAGCTCATGGCGCTGGGCGTGGCCTACTACCTGCTGAAGGGCGACGGCGCGGCCATCCCGGCCGGCATCGTCATCGGCGCGGTCGCCGCGACGGGGCTCGTCCTGCTGATGAGCCCGGCGACGGCCCAGGCCCTCGGGATCAAGGGACCGGGCCGGTCGGCCGAATAGGCCTCACTCCTCGACGAGGAGCTTCTCCCGCAGCTGGGCCAGGGTCCGGGCCAGCAGCCGGGAGACGTGCATCTGGGAGATGCCGACCTCCTGCGCGATCTGCGACTGGGTCATGTTCCCGAAGAAGCGCAGCAGCAGGATCCGCTTCTCCCGCGGCGGCAGGTCCTCCAGCAGCGGCTTGAGGGACTCCCGGTACTCCACACCCTCCAGCGCCTCGTCCTCCGCGCCGAGCGTGTCGGCGACCGCAGGGGACTCGTCGTCGGTGTCGGGGACGTCCAGCGACAGCGTCGAGTACGCGTTGGCGGACTCCAGGCCCTCCAGGACCTCCTCCTCCGAGATGGCCAGCTTCTCGGCCAGCTCGTGGACCGTGGGGGAGCGGCCGTGCTGCTGGGACAGCTCGGCCGTCGCCGTGGTCAGCGCGAGCCGCAGCTCCTGGAGCCGGCGCGGCACGCGGACCGCCCAGCCCTTGTCGCGGAAGTGCCGCTTGATCTCGCCGACGACGGTCGGGGTGGCGTAGGTGGAGAACTCCACCCCGCGGTCCGGGTCGAAGCGGTCGACGGACTTGATCAGGCCGATCGTGGCGACCTGGGTGAGGTCGTCCAGCGGCTCGCCGCGGTTGCGGAACCGGCGCGCCAGGTGCTCCACGAGCGGCAGGTGCATACGGACCAGCTGGTTGCGCAGCTCCGCGTACTCCGGGCTGCCCTCCTTCAGCTTGCGCAGCTCGACGAAGAGCGCCCGTGCCCCGCTGCGGTCCTGGGGGTCGTGCCGCACGGCAGGCACGCCCGGGCCCAGCGTGTCGTCCTCGGCGTATCGCTCGTGCTCGCTCATCGTCCCGCCCGTAGCCCTTCCCCGAGCCCTCGCCTCCGCGCGGACGGCGGAAGCGGTCCCGCCGTGTCCTTCCGGAGGCGCGCTCTGCACGGCACCGTCGCCGACGGCCTGTGCGGAGGCGTCCTCCGGATGCGGTCTGGCCTGCTCGGGGATGCCGTCGATGCCGTCAGCCATGCGTCGGGAGCCGTTCGCGGGGCCGTCCCCGGCCGGCAGCTCCCGTGTGCCGCGCTCTTCGTCCCGCACCGGCCCGTCCCCGTTCCTCACGCCGGCCCGGGACCCGCGCCGCGTTGTTTGTAGAGGCTGATCGACACGGTCTTGTCCTCGTCGACGGCGGACGAGACCTTGCCCGCGAGGGCCGAGAGCACGGTCCAGGCGAAGGTGTCCCGCGAGGGGGCATGGCCGTCCGTGGTCGGCGCCGACACCGTGACCTCCAGCGAGTCGTCGACGAGCCGGAAGACGCAGCTGAGCACGGAGCCCGGCACGGCCTGCTGGAGCAGGATCGCGCAGGCCTCGTCCACGGCGATGCGCAGGTCCTCGATCTCGTCCAGGGTGAAGTCCAAGCGGGCCGCGAGACCGGCCGTGGCCGTCCGCAGCACCGACAGGTAGGCACCCGCAGCCGGCAGCCGGACTTCCACGAAGTCCTGGTTCGCCGCGGGCTCGCCTGCGATCTGGGACACCCTCACCTCCATGGTGGTACAAGCTTTACGGGGCCGAGGGATCTCCCCCCGGGGTAACGCCTACGTGGTTCCGCGGTGACGCTATCGCGCTCCGAACGCTCTTGTCCCCGGGACCCCAACCCCCTGGCGTCACTCACAGTAAAGCTGCGGATACGCTCCGTGTCTAGAGGGTTTGCGGTCCCAAATGGGAAGAGGGCGCGCCGGGTTGACGTACCCAGACGTCAGACGCCCGAACCGTGATACGGCCACCACCGCATGCAGTGTCACACGAGAACGTGGTCGACGAAGCACCAGCGCCAGTCCTCGCCGGGTTCGAAGGTCCGCATCACCGGGTGACCGGACGTCTCGTAGTGCTCCGTCGCGTGTCTTCCCGGTGAGGAGTCGCAGCAGCCGACGTGGCCACAGGTCAGACAGAGCCGCAGCTGGACCGGGTGTGTCCCGCGCGCGAGACACTCCGGGCAGGTCTCGTTCAGCGGCTCGGGTTCCGGGTGCGGCAGCGCGTCGGCGTGCGTGCACTGTTTCATGATTGCCAGATTACGACGGGTGTGCGGGTGACCGCGCGGAAAATCGAGGGCGGGCGAGGATCATGGACGTGTTGCCGCTGCTGTTGCTGGTGGCGGGCAGTGCCGCGGTGTCGGGGGCCGCCCGGCGCAGCCCCGTGCCGGCGCCGCTGCTGCTGGTCGCGGTGGGCCTGGCGGTCTCGTACCTCCCCGGTGTCCCGGACTACACGCTCGACCCCGACGTCGTCCTGCCCCTGGTGCTGCCGCCGCTGCTCTACAAGGAGGGCACCGAGAGCTCGTACCTGGACCTGCGGGCGCAGCTGCGGCCCGTGGGGCTGCTGTCGGTCGGGTACGTGCTCTTCGCGACCTTCGTCGTCGGCTGGGCCGCCTATGCCGTCGTGCCCGGGCTGCCGCTGCCCGCGGCCCTGGTGCTGGGCGCGGTGGTGGCGCCGACGGACGCTGTCGCGGCCACCGCGATCGCGCGCCGGGTGGGGCTGCCCTCGCGGATCACCACGATCCTCCAGGGCGAGTCCCTGCTGAACGACGCCACCGCGATCACCGCCTACAAGGTGGCCCTCGCCGCCGCGGTCGGCGCCGGCGCGAGCTGGGGCAAGGGGATCGGCGAGTTCCTGATCGCGGCGGTCGGCGGTGTCGCCGTCGGAATGGTGCTCATGGTGCCGATCCACTGGCTGCGCACGCACCTCAAGGAGGCGCTGATGCAGAACACCCTCTCCCTGCTGATCCCGTTCGTCGCCTACGGAGTCGCCGAGCAGGTGCACGCCTCCGGTGTCCTCGCGGTCGTGGTCGTCGCCGTCTACCTCGGACACCACGCGTGGCAGGTCGACTTCGCCACCCGGCTCCAGGAGGAGGCGGTGTGGCGGATGGTCGCCTACGTCCTGGAGTCGGCGGTGTTCGCGCTGATCGGCCTGCAGCTGCCGCGCGTGCTCAAGGGGCTCGCCGCGTACCGGGGCGTCGACGCCGCCTGGTACGCGATCGTCGTCTTCCTGGTCGTCGTCGCGGCCCGGTTCGCCTGGGTGTACCCCGGGACCTTCCTCCCGCGCGCCCTCTCCGGCCGGATCCGGGAACGCGAGGAGAACCCCACCTGGCGGGCGCCGATCGTGACGTCCTGGGCGGGCATGCGCGGCGTGGTCTCGCTGGCCATCGCCTTCTCGATCCCGCTCACGGTGCGCAGCGGCGCCCCTTTCCCGCACCGCAACCTGATCCTCTTCCTGACCTTCACCACCGTCATCGGCACGCTGGTCGTGCAGGGCCTCACGCTCCCGCCGCTGATCCGCCTGCTGAAGTTCCCCGCCCGCGACCAGCAGGCCGAGACGCTCGCCGAGGCCAACGCCCAGGCGCAGGCCTCCCGGGCCGCCGAGAGCCACCTGGACGACCTCCTCGCCGACGAGCGCAACGCCCTGCCGCCGCCGCTCGCCGACCGCCTGCGCACGGTCCTGGAACGCCGCCGCAACGCCGTCTGGGAGCGCCTCGGCCAGGTCAACCCCGTGACCGGCGAGTCCGTGGACGACACCTACCGCCGGTTGTCCCGCGAGATGATCAGCGCCGAACGCGAGGTCTTCGTCAAGCTCCGCGACCACCGCTACATCGACGACGAGATGCTGCGCGCCCTGCTGCGCAGACTGGACCTGGAGGAGGCCGCCGCCTACCGGGAGGCCGCGTAAGGGCTACGGAGCCCTATGGGAACGGCTGTCCGGTGACGACCGCCGCGACGGTCGTTCCGCGCGCGAAGGCGCCCTCCCCGGCGAGGGTGACGAGTCCGTAGAGCAACTTGGCGACATAGAGACGTTCGACGGGCAGGCCGTGGCGGTCCTCGAAGTCCGTCGCGAACGCCTCCAGCTCCGGGGTCGTACGGGCGTAGCCGCCGAAGTGGAAGCGGTCGTCCAGGGTCCAGGAGCCGCTGCGGGCGCCGAAGGCACGTTCCTGCAGGGCCTGTATGTCGGCCTCCAGGAAGCCTCCCTTGAGGACCGGAACCCCGAGCGCACGCTGCCCCGCCGCCAGCCCGGCGGCGAGCCCCGCCAGCGTGCCGCCGGTGCCGCAGGCCACCGCGACGACCTCGGCCCGGCCGCGCAGCTCCGCGCCGAGGTCCCGGCAGCCGCGCACGGCCTCGGCGTTGCTGCCGCCCTCGGGGACGACGTACGCCCCCTCGGCGCCGGCCCCGCGCAGGATCGCGGCCAGCGTCTCCGGCTCGCTCTTGTGCCGGTACGTCGACCTGTCGACGAAGTGCAGCCGCATGCCGTCGGCCGCGCAGCGGGACAGGGACGGGTTGAGTGGGCGGCCGGCCAGTTCCTGACCGCGGACCACGCCGGCGGTCGGCAGCCCGAGCAGCCGGCCCGCAGCGGCCGTGGCCCGCAGGTGGTTGGAGTAGGCCCCGCCGAAGGTGACCAGGGCCCGGCCCCGCGCCGCCTCGATGTTCGGCACGAGCTTGCGCCACTTGTTGCCGATCAGCTCCGGGTGGATCAGGTCGTCCCGCTTGAGCAGGAGCCGGAGGCCGTGCCGGGCGAAGCGCTCGTCCCGCACCTCCTGGAGAGGTGAGGGCAGGCGGGGGGCGAGCGGGTCCGGGCCGGTCACGGGGCTGGTCACGGCACCATTCTCGCCCGTCGGCGGTTCTGCCCTGCGGTGCTATCCCTTCAGGCGCTCGGCGATCCGCTCCCGCAGCCAGTCCATCGTGAACCCGCGCGGGTCCACCTTGCCCGGCTGCCACTCCAGGTGGCCGATGACCGACCGCTCCGTCCAGCCGTGCCGGCGGCAGACGGCCGCCGCGGCCCGCACGATCGCCTCCAGCTGCGCCTCGGGCCAGGGATCCTCGCCGTCGCCGAGGTTCTCGCACTCGAAGCCGTAGAAGTGCCGGTTGCCGTCGGTGTTCGCCTGGTCGTCCGGCGGCAGCCCCTTCTCGGCGATCACCGCGCGCAGTACGTCGTCGTCGCCGAGGCCGGCGTGGTCGGCGCGGCCGTAGCCGACCAGGTGGACCGTGCCGTCCTTGGTGATCACGCCGTGGCACAGCGGGCCCGGGAGAGCCGGGTGGCCGTCCCGGCAGAGGGCCACCGTGCGGTCGTCCCTCTGGGTCGCCGTGTGGTGGATCATCACGCCGTGGACCGGCCCCCAGGGGCCCTTGTGGTTGCGGTTGTGGTTCTGCCAGTCGCCGACCTCGACGACGGTGACGCCCTCCGCGCGAAGCGCGGCCAGAAATCCGCTCGCGGACATGGGTGGGGCCATGCCGCCTCCTTAATGCTGTGCCCGGTGGCCGCCCGCTGCGGCCCTCTCGTACGGCCTTGCTTCTACCGAAACCGGACGTCCCGGGCTGCATCGTTCGCACACCGTGCGAGCCGATTTGGCCAAACCGTGCAGGTGGCGGGGGGTGGACAGGAGCCCTCCTTCTGCCCGGTCGGCGGGTGATCCATTCCCGCTCTTTCGGGTAATGGTGCCGCCCCGGTCGGCGGTGGAAGGCTCGGTCCCGAGACCGGTGCCCGGGGTGCCTCCGCGGGCCGGGCATGTACTGGGAGGACACTTTCTTATGTCGGTAGGCGAAGAGGTCCGCACAGGGCAGGACAAGCCGCAGCAGTCCCTCGGGACGGCGGCAGCGCGGAACCTGGCCACCACTACCAAGTCCGTACCGCAGATGCAGGAGATCAGCTCCCGCTGGCTGCTGCGCACGCTGCCCTGGGTCGAGGTACAGGGCGGCACGTACCGGGTGAACCGGCGGCTGACGTACGCGGTCGGAGACGGCCGCATCACCTTCGTGAAGACCGGGGACCAGGTCGAGGTCATCCCGGCCGAACTCGGCGAACTGCCGGCGCTGCGGTCGTACGAGGACGACGAGGTGCTGACGGAACTGGCGCGGCGCTGCCGCCAGCGGGACTTTGCCCCCGGTGAGGTCATCGCCGACTTCGGCAACCAGACCGACGAGGTGTATCTGCTGGCCCACGGCCGCGTCGAGAAGATCGGCACGGGTCCCTACGGCGACGACGCGGTCCTCGGAGTCCTCGCCGACGGCGCCTATTTCGGCGAGCAGTCGCTGCTCGACCCGGACGCCATCTGGGAGTACACCGCCCGTGCGGACACCGCGTGCACGGTGCTGATCCTCACCCGCCAGGACTTCGAGCAGGTCGCGGAGCGCGCCGACTCGCTGCGCGAGCACCTCCAGCAGCTGCGCGCGGTTCCCGAGCAGCGGACCAACAAGTACGGCGAGAAGGAGGTCGAGCTGGCGGCCGGCCACAGCGGCGAGCCCGACATCCCGCACACCTTCGTCGACTACGAGGCCCGGCCCCGCGAGTACGAGCTGAGCATCGCCCAGACCGTGCTGCGCATCCACTCGCGCGTGGCCGACCTGTACAACCAGCCGATGAACCAGACCGAGCAGCAGCTGCGGCTGACGGTCGAGGCGCTGAAGGAGCGCCAGGAGCACGAACTCGTCAACAACCGGGAGTTCGGCCTGCTCAACAACTGCGAGTACGACCAGCGGATCCAGCCGCACGACGGCGTTCCCGGCCCGGACGACATGGACGAGCTGCTCAGCCGCCGCCGCGGCACCAAGCTGTTCCTCGCCCACCCGCGCGCGATCGCCGCGTTCGGCCGCGAGCTGAACAAGCGCGGACTGGTCCCGGAGACCATCGAGATCGGCGGTAACCGCATCCCGACCTGGCGCGGTGTGCCGATCTACCCGTGCAACAAGATCCCGGTCACCGAGGCCCGTACGACCTCGATCATCGCGATGCGTACCGGCGAGGACGACCAGGGTGTCATCGGCCTGCGCCAGTCCGGCATCCCGGACGAGATCGAGCCGAGCCTGTCCGTCCGCTTCATGGGCATCAACGAACAGGCCATCATCAAGTACCTGGTGACGGCCTACTACTCGGCGGCCGTCCTGGTCCCCGACGCGCTCGGCGTGCTGGAGAACGTCGAGATCGGCCGCTGGAGGTGACGTTTCCGCACGTCATGGCACCCGCCGTACCGCGCCCCGGTGCGGCGGGGGACCCGCGGGGGAACGCGGCGGGCGCCAGGGGCAGCCTGCCCGAGGGGCAGGAGGCGGCGGCACTGCTGGAGCGGACCCGGGCCCTCGTGGACCCGGAGCTGCGCGCGGCCGTCGAGTCGCTGCCCGGCCGGATGCGCCGGATCGCGCTCTTCCACTTCGGGTGGGAGAACGCGGACGGCTCGCCGGCGGCGGGCGGCGCGGGCAAGGCGATGCGGCCCGCGCTCGTCCTGGCCGCGGCCGGCGCGCTGGGTGGCCCGGCGGCGCGGGCGGCGGCCGTCCGGGCGGCCGTGGCGGTCGAACTGGTCCACAATTTCACGCTGTTGCACGACGACGTGATGGACCGCGACACCTCCCGCCGGCACCGGCCGACCGCGTGGACGGTGTTCGGCGACGCCGACGCCGTCCTCGCCGGGAACGCCCTCCAGGCGCTGGCCTTCCGGCTGCTCGCGGAGGACCCGCACCCCGCCTCCGGCCCGGCCGCGGCCCGGCTCGCGGCCTGCGTCGTGGAGCTGTGCGCCGGGGAGAGCATCGACACGGCCCTGGAACGGCGCGCTCCGGACGAGGTCACCCTCGACGAGGCGCTCGCCATGGCCGAGGCCAAGACCGGCGCCCTGCTGGGCTGCGCCTGCGCGCTCGGCGCGCTGTACGCGGGCACGGGGGAGGACGGGGCGAGGGCGCTGGACGGGTTCGGCCGGCAGGTCGGGCTCGCCTTCCAGCTGATCGACGACGTCATCGGCATATGGGGGGATCCGAAGCGCACCGGCAAACCGGCCGGCGCGGATCTCGCGGCCCGTAAGAAGTCCCTCCCGGTGGTCGCGGCGCTCACCTCCGGCACCCCGGCGGCGACCGAACTCGCCACGCTGTACGGGAAGCCGTACGTCAAGGAGGAGGCCGAGGCCTCCGGGGAACTCGCGCGGGCCACCCTGGCCGTGGAACGCGCCGGCGGCCGTGACTGGGCCCAGGCCGAAGCAGCCGACCGTATGGCCCGCGCCATGCAGGACCTGGCACTCGGGGTCCCCGACCCCGAGACGGCGGACGGACTGCTGGCACTGGCGGAGTTCGCGACGAGGCGGAGCAGCTGAGGTTGCCGGGCGCCGAGTCGAGAGGCCGTGTCCGGCGGCCAGGTGGAACGCCGGAGTCGCGGGGACCGTGCGGATCCTGACCCCGCACGGTCACCGGGCTCCGGTCCGGCGGGCCCCGCACATCCCCACAGTGTGCGGGGCCCGCGGCATACGGGGTCCTGCACCCGCCCGCGTACTCCCCGAGCCGGCTCCCGCTACTCCCCGCCCGGCTCCTGCGGGACGATCGTCGTGACGATGCGCTCGACCAGGCCCTCCGGCACGGTCACCCCCGGCAGGGCGCCGTCCAGGACACCGGGCAGGGTGAGGTGTTCCAGGAGGAGGCCGAGCATCGCGAGGTAGAGCACGGTGACGGTCTCGTCCCCGCCCGGCAGTCCCGCCTCGCGGTGGAACTCCATGCCCTGTTCCAGCTCCGCGCGCACCGACTCGGTGAAGGAGGCGCGCAGTTCGGGGCGCCGGGTGGCCTCCAGGCGCATCTCCAGCAGGGCCAGATAGCCGTCGCGGTCCCCGGTGGCCCGGTTCATCAGGTCGTGCATGAAGGCCGTCACCAGTGACCGGTCCCGCCGCTGCCGCAGCAGCTTCTCCAGCACCTGCGGGTCCGGGGCGAGCCGGAGGTGCAGCCGGGCGTCGATCTGGCGGAGCAGCTCGTCGCGCCCGGTGAAGTAGTTGGAGGCGGTACCGGTGGGCACGCCCGCCTCGGCGTCCACCGCGCGGAACGTCAGCCCCCGCGCACCCTCGCGCGCGAGCACCGCGATCCCGGCGTCCACCAGCGCCGCCCGCCGCTCCGGATTACCGGCCATGCGGAATCCCCTCTCTCACTTGCCCTGTCTCCACTGTTTCTCGGGAAGCACCCTTGCAACCACTACAGTCGAAGTACTACAACTGTCGTTGTCAACGCGCGCAGCCTACGGAAAGAGACCAGCTTGCGAAAGCTCACATACTTCGTCGCCTGCTCCATCGACGGCTTCATCGGAGACCCCGGCGGCGATGCCTCGTCGATGTTCACGTTCCTCGACGAGGAGTTCCTCGGGTACCTGACCTCGACGTACCCGGAGACCATCGCGGCCCAGGGCCGCGAGCCGCTGGGCGTCAAGGACGCCGAGAACCGGCACTTCGACACCGTGATCCAGGGCCGCGGCAGCTACCAGCTGGCCCTCGACATCGGCGTCACCAGCCCCTACGGGCACCTGCGCGAGTACGTCGCCTCGCGCACCCTCGGCGCCTCGCCGGACCCCGCCGTGACCGTGATCGACAGCGATCTGGTCGCCAGGATCCGCGAGTTGAAGGCCGAGGACGGCGAACTCGGCATCTGGCTCTGCGGCGGCTCCCAGCTCGCGGGCGAGCTGCTTGACGAGATCGACGAACTCGTCATCAAGACCTACCCGCAGGTGTACGGCTCCGGCATGCCCATGTTCGGCACCGGCTTCGCCGTCACCGACTTCGCCCTGGAATCGGTGCGCACGTTCCAGAACGGGGTGATCGTGCGGACGTACAGCAGGAAGCGCTGACGGCGGGAAGCGCCGAGCCCCCGCCCGGCCTACCCTGAGGGCATGGCCAGCGAGGAACCGCTCTGTCCCGTCTGCGGACAGCCCGTCGGAACGGTCGTCGGCCGGCACAAGACGCTCGGCGCCTGGGTGCCGGTCTGGGGCTCCGGCCCGTGCCGCAACCCTGATTGCCGGGCCTACGCCGAACGCCCCGAGGCCGTGGCTTCGGCCCCGGAACGGCAGGCAGACAGGCAGGCCGGGGAATCCACCGCGAAACATTCCTGAGCCCGTGTCGAGAATCCCGGCCCGGCTCCGACGTCCCCTGTGAGAGCCGCCCGCGAGGGCGGCCCGAGCCGAAGGAGCGGACCATGAAGTACCTGGTGATGGTGCGGGGCACGCAGGCGGACTACGACGCGATGGCCGGCAAGCCCACCCCGCACGCCCCGGCCTGGACCGAGGTGCAGCTGAAGGCCATGTACGCGTACATGAGCGCGATCAACGACGACCTCGCCGAGAAAGGCGAGCTGCTCGACGCCGAGGGTCTGGCCGAGCCCGCCCGCACCCGGCTGGTCGCGCGCGGAAAGGACGGCCGCACGGTGATCACCGACGGCCCCTACGGCGAGACCGAGGAAGTGACGGTCGGCTACTGGTTGCTGGACTGCGCCGGGCTGGAGCGGGCCACCGAGATCGCCGAGCGCGTCACCCGCTGCCCCGGCCCCGAGGGCCTGGCGGACTACCCCGTGGTGATCCGGCCCATCATGGAAGGCCCCGGCGGCGACGACGCGGGATGAACAGCACGACGCGGGACGAACGGACCGGCTCAGGCCGTAGCGTGGGCGCATGCCGAAACTTCCGCGCATCTTCCACGTCACCGAACGCTCCCTGTGGGACGCGGCCCGCGCGCGTGGCGCCTTCGAGATGTCCACCCGGGGCCGCACCCTCCAGGAGGAGGGCTTCATCCACTTCTCCACCCGCGAACAGCTCCCGCGCATCGCCGAGTTGCTCTACGGCACGTACGACGGCCCCGACGACCTGGTGGTCCTGGTCGTGGACCCGGCCCTGCTCGGTGTGCCGGTGAAGTACGAGTCGGCGGAGCCGGGCGGCGAGGAGTTCCCGCACGTGTACGGTCCCGTGCCGGTCGACGCAGTGGTGGACGTGGAGCCCTGGGGGTGAGCCGCGGGAGCGGTGCCCGCCGCGGGTGGTGGCGCTGGGCACTGGCCGCCTGGGTGCTGACCGTGGCCGTAGGGGGAGGACTCACCCTGTGGCTCCAGGACTCGGCCCGCCCGCAGGGCCCGTACGTCTGGGAGAACGGGGGCGGAACGCCCCCGGCGGCACCGGGGGCGGGTGAGCCGTACGGACAGTACGCCCCGCCGGAGGGCGACGGGAGCCGAGCCTGCCCGCCCAGTCCCACACCCCCGACCGCAACCCGCTGCGCCTACGCGACGACGGCTCCCTGACCGCTGCCGCTGCCCCCGCCCGGCAGACCGCCCGTCTCCGGGTCCCGGCCGGTCAGGCAGTACGTGCCGCCGGCCGGATCGCGCATGACCGTCCAGTGCGGGCCCTGATGGACCGCCTCCGCTCCCAGCCGCTCGTGCCGGGCGCGGACGGAGGCCTGGTCGGCGCAGGCGAGGTCCAGGTGGGCGGAGGCGGGGCGTTCGGCGTCGAGCCGCTGCAACAGGATCCGCACGGGGAGACCGGCCGGCGGCTTCAGGACGTAGAACTCGGGACGCGAGCCGGCCGCCGGCTCCCAGCCGGTCAGGTCGGCCCAGAAGGCGCGCTCGGTGTCGTAGACGGACGGCGGGATGTCGAGACACACCTGGTCGAGTCGGCTGCCGACTACGACCGGAGGCCGTACTGCCTCCCCGTGCCAGGGCACGGCGCAGAAGGGCAGGCCGGCGGGGGAGCGCAGCACGGCCCAGTCGCCGTGGTCCGCGAGGAGGCCGGCGCCGAGTGCGCGGGCGGCCCGGACCAGTTCCCGTATGTCCTCGACGCAGAGGTCGAGGTGGGCCCCGCCGTCCCCCGCGTCGACGCCCTGGAGCTTCACGCAGGCGTCCGCGCCGTCGGGCAGCAGGGTGACGAACTCACCCTGTTCGCCGCGCGGTTCGGACAGCCGCGTGCCGGTGACCTCCGTCCAGAAGGCTTGGGCCGCGGCGAGGCGTGCCGCGGGGCGGTCGGCGAAGGCGTACGTCCAGCGGATGATCACGCGGCGAGTGTAGGCGGGGAACTCACTGGAAACCCAGGGGATTTCAGCGCGCAGGTCGTTCGAGGAAGCGGAGCTGGTTGCCGGCCGGGTCGCGGAAGGCGCAGTCGCGGACGCCGTACGGCTGGTCCGTCGGCTCCTGGAGCACATCGGCCCCGGACGCCCGGACCCGTTCGAACAGCGCGTCGCAGTCGGGGGTGGTGAAGATGACGCCCCGCAGCAGGCCCTTGGCGAGCAGCTCGGCCATCGCCTGCCGGTCGGCGGGGGAGGCGTCCGGGTCCGCGCCGGGCGGCTCCAGCACGATCTCCACGTCCGGCTGGAGCGGCGAGCCCAGCGTCACCCACCGCATCCCCTCGAAGCCCACGTCGTTGCGGACCTCCAGGCCGAGCACGTCACGGTAGAAGGCGAGGGCCTTGTCGTGATCGTCCACGGCGATGAAGCACTGAGCGAGTTTCACGCCACTCACGTCATTCACGTCATTCACGTTCATGAACCCACGCTAAGGCCGGCGGGCGTGCCGTGCCTCGGTACGGTCAGTAGGGCCGGCGGCGGGGGCGGGTGAACTTCCGGGCCACGCAGGACGGGATCACCGCGCCCGCCTCGTGCGAACGAGCCCGGTACGCGCTCGGCGTCTCCCCGACCAGCTCGGTGAACCGGGAACTGAAGGAGCCCAACGAGGTACACCCGACGGCCAGGCACACCTCGGTCACGCTGAGGTCCCCTCGCCGCAGCAGCGCTTTGGCCCGCTCGACCCGCCGGGTCATGAGATAGCTGTACGGCGTCTCCCCGAAGGCTTTGCGGAAGCTCCGCTGAAAATGCCCTGGGGACATCAGGGCGCCACGGGCCAGCTCGGTCATGTCGAGCGGTTCGGCATACTCACGGTCCATACGATCCCGCGCCCGCCGCAACCGCACCAGGTCCTCCAGGGTCACGGCTTCAGCTTCGCATGTCAGCCGGCGGCGGGGCCGCCGGGGGTGACCAGGCCCGTCTCGTAGGCGAGGACGACCGCCTGGGCGCGGTCGCGGAGGGTGAGCTTGGCGAAGATCCGGGCGACGTGGGTCTTCACGGTGGCCTCGCTGAGGGTGAGGGCTTCGGCGAGTTCGGTGTTCGACAGGCCCCGGCCCATCAGCGCCAGCACCTCGCGCTCACGGGCGGTCAGCGGAGCGAGGTCGCGGTGCAACGCGGGCGCGCGGTCCCCGGTCCCCGCGGCGGCGGGGCGGCGAGCCGTCCCGGCCCGGTCGGTCTTCTGGGCGGTCGCGTAGCGTTCGACCAGACGGCGGGTGATCGAGGGGGCCAGCAGCGCGTCGCCGGTGTCGACCAGTCGCACGGCCGCGGCGAGGTGGGCGGCCGTGACGTCCTTGAGCAGGAAGCCGCTCGCCCCGGCGGCGAGCGCCGCGTAGACGTAACGGTCGAGGTCGAACGTGGTGAGCATGAGGACCCGGCAGTCGGGGAGCAGCCGCAGGACGCGTCGGGCTGCTTGCAGGCCGTCCAGGTTCGGCATTCGGATGTCCATCAGAACGACGTCCGGGCGCAGCCGTTCGGCCTCGGCGACGGCCTGCACGCCGTCCGCGGCCTCGCCGACGACCTCGATGCCCCGCGAGGTGAGGATGAGGCGGAAGCCGGTTCGGATCAGCTCCTCGTCGTCGGCCACGAGGACGCGCGGGGCACCGGGCTCCCGGCCGGGGATCGCGCCAGGGTCCTGTGAGTTCACGGGCGCTCCAGAGGGATGCGGGCGCGGACACGGTATCCGCCGCCGATGCGGCGCCGGGCTTCGAAGTGGCCTCCGTAGACGGCTGTGCGCTCGCGCAGGCCGATCAGGCCGCGTCCCGCTCCGTCGTCCCGTGCCGTGCGGGGATCCGGTACGGTACCCGCGCTCGCGGGGTCGGCGGACAGCACGCTCGGTCCGCTGTTGAGCACCTCGACCCGCAGACTGTGGTCGGCATAGCGCACCGTCACGGTCGCCGTGCCACCGTCGCCGTACTTGAGCGTGTTGGTCAGCGCCTCCTGGATGATCCGGTACGCGGTGACGTCGATGCCGGGCGGCAGCGGACGCGGTTCCCCGGAGATGCGTACCTCGACCGGCAGGCCGGCGAAGGCGATCCGGTCGATCAGGGTGCCCAGTTGACGCAGGCTCGGCTGCGGCGCGAGCCCGGAGGGATCTCCTTCGGCGTACCGCTCGGCCCCGCCATCGTCACCGTCGTCGCCGTCGGGCGACGGCGCCAGCAGGCCCAGCAGATGGCGCAGTTCGGTCATCGCGTCCCGTCCGGCGCTCTCGACGGCCTCCAGCGCGGTCTCCGCCGCGTCCGGCAGGGTGGCCAGCACCTCCCGGGCGGCGGTCGCCTGCACGACCATGAGGCTGACCTTGTGGCTGACGATGTCGTGCAACTCGCGGGCGATGCGGGCACGCTCGGCCGACACCGCCGTGCGGGCAGCCGCCTCCCGTTCGCGCTCCAGCAGCCAGCGCCGGTCCTCCAGAGCCCTGCGGTAGCGGCGGCGGGCGCGCGCCAGCAGTACGACGCTGGCTCCGGCCACCGCCGGGCCGACCGTCGCAAGGGCGATGAGCAGCGAGTCCGTTCCCGATCCCCACACGGTGCCCATCGTGCCAGGCGGCCGACCGGCGGACGTCCTACTTCGGGGCCACCCCGTACATCCCCAGGATGACCGCCGTCCCGGGATACCTCCGGGGGCTGACGTCCGGGGCTGCCACCCCGCCTACCGTCCCTGTCATGACCACCGAAGACATCAGCGGCACGACTGCGGGGGCCGGCCCGGCCGCCGTGCGCGAGCAGGAAGTCGTCCGGGTGAACGGCCTGCGCAAGGAGTACGGCGACACCGTCGCCCTGAACGGGGTGTCGCTGGAGGTCGGCGCCGGGGAGGCGGTGGCGGTGATGGGGCCGTCCGGCTGCGGCAAGTCCACCCTGCTCAACATGATCGCCGGCCTCGACCGGCCGAGCGCCGGCCGGGTGCACGTGCACGGCGAGGACCTGGGCGCGATGAACGAGACCGGGCTGGCGCTCTTCCGGCGCCGCCGGATCGGCATGATCTTCCAGTTCTTCAACCTCATCGACGACCTGCCCACGATCGACAACGTCGCCCTGGCCGCCCAGCTCACCGGAACGCCCACCCGTCAGGCCCGGCGCCGGGCGCTGGAACTGCTGGACGAACTCGGCATCGCCGACCGCAGGAACGTCTACCCCGCCGCGCTCAGCGGCGGCGAACGCCAGCGGGTGGCGGTGGCCCGTGCGCTGATGAACCGCCCCGCGCTGCTGCTCGCGGACGAACCCACCGGCGCGCTGGACAGCCACGCGGGCGAGCAGGTCATGGACCTCCTCATCGACCTCAACGAACTGGGTCAGACCCTGCTGTTGGTGACGCACGATCAGACGCTGGCCATGCGCTGCGCGAGCCGTCTGGTGACGATGGCGGACGGCCGGATCACCAATGAGCGGACCCTGGAGCGGACGGCATGAGCGCGGTGTGGCGGGCCTCGCGCGCGGCCGTGCGCCGCCGACGACTGCAGACCTCGGTGATCGGGGTGGTGGTCCTGGTCTCCAGCATGGCCCTGGTGGTCGCTCTCGGGCTGCTGGACGTCGCGTCCGGGCCGTTCGACCGGATCTTCTCCCAGGCCCATGGCGCCCACGTCGTCGCCACGTTCGACGCGACGAAGGTCTCCGGCACCCGGCTGGCACGGACCGCGCACCGACCGGGCGTGCGGGCCTCGGCCGGGCCGTTCCCGGAAGCGGTGGTCGACCTGCCGCAGAGCGCGGTCGCCGAGCTGCCCGGGATGGGGCCCGGCCCGCTGACCGTGGTGGGCCGGGCGGACCCCGGCGGCCCGGTCGACCGGCTGGACCTGTTCGCCGGGCACTGGGCCACCGGCCCCGGTCAGCTCGTCCTGGAGCTTCCGGACGCGCCCGGGATGGGCGACGGGCCGCACTCTCCGATCGGGAAGCGGATCCGGCTGCCCGGACTGGCGCCGCTGACCGTCGTCGGCCTCGCCTCCAGCGTGAGCGGGACCGCGCAGGCATGGGTCTCCCCGCGGCAGATCGGGGCCCTGCACCCCACGACGTACCAGATGCTGTACCGGTTCGACCGGGCCGCGTCGGCCCGGCAGATCAGGGCGGACACCTCGGCGGTGAGCGCCGGCCTGCCGTCCGGATCGCTGGTCGCCCACCAGTCGTATCTGACGCTGAAGGAGCAGCTCGCGGCCGAGCCCAACACCTTCGTGCCGTTCCTCATGGCCTTCGGCATCCTCGGCCTGCTGGTGGCGGTCCTGATCGTGGCCAATGTGGTGAGCGGTGCCGTCGTGTCCGGCTTCCGGCACATCGGGGTGCTCAAGTCCGTGGGATTCACGCCGATCCAGGTGGTCGCGGTCTACCTGGTGATGGTCTGTGTCCCGGCGACGGTGGGCGCGGCGATCGGCACGGCCCTGGGCGGGGTGGTGGCACGGCCGCTGTTGCGCCAGGTCTTCTACGGCGCTGACTTCGGCTCGGTGAATGTCAGGCCGACAGTCGGCTCCTGGGTGTACGTGACCACGGCGCTGGGCATGCCCGCAGTCGTGCTGCTGGCCGCGCTGATCCCGGCGCTGCGCGCGCACCGGCTCTCCGCGGCACGGGCGATCAGCGCGGGCGGCGCGCCCGTTGGCGGTCGGCGGCCGGCGGTGCAGCGGTGGCTGAGCGGAGTGCGGCTGCCGCGCTCGGTGACGCTGGGCCTGGGCCTGCCCCTCGCCCGGCCCGGACGGGCGCTGCTCACCGTCTCCGCCGTACTGCTCGGGGTGGCGACGGTGACCTTCGCCACCGGTCTGTCGGCCACCATGGTCTCCTACAGCGACGCCATCGAGGGCGTCGGCAGGATGCAGGTGGTCGTCCGGGCCGGGCAGGCCAGGTTCGGGGAGACCGTTCCGCACCACGGCGACGCCGCGACACAGACGCTGCTGCGCTCTCTGCCCCATGCGGCGGACGTGTCCGCCGTGGGCTTCACCCAGGTGCGGATGCTCGGGCAGAGCCAGGACGTGACGATCGAGGGAGCGCGCGGGGGCCGGTCCGTGCTCCAGGACGACCTGGCCAGGGGCCGGTGGGCGGGCAGGCCCGGCGAGGTGGTGGCCTCCGGCAGGTTCCTGGCCAAGTACGGTCTGCACGTCGGTGACTCGTTCACGCTGGGCGCGGCGGGCGGCCGGACGGAGCGCGTGACCCTGGTCGGGGAGGTCATGTCCGGGCCGTCGGACTGGATGCGTGCGGACTGGGCGGCGGTGACCGCCCTGGCACCGGAGGCGCGGGCCAACCAGTACTGGGTGCGGCTCACCCCCGGAGCCGAGGTCAGCGCCTATACGAAGGCGGTTCGAGCCGCCGATCCCGGGCTCTACCCGGCCGAGCAGCCCTCGGTCAACGCCGGGGCGGTGACGGTGATCAGCTCTGCGTCCGTGCTGACCCTGATGCTGACGGCGGTCGCCGCGATGGGGGTGTTCAACACGGTCGTGCTGAGTGCCCGGGAGCGGCGGCGCGACCTCGGCATGCTGAAGTCGATCGGCATGACGCCACGGCAGGTCACGGTGATGCTGGTGGTGTCCATGGCCGGGCTCGGTCTGGTCGGCGGAGTCCTGGGGCTGCCGCTGGGAGTCGCGGCCTACCGTGTGGTGATCCCGCTGACCGAGCACAGCGCCCATCTCGCCTTCCCGGCACGGATGCTGGATGTGTGGCACCCCGGGACTATGGTGTTGCCGGCGCTGGCCGGGGTGGTGATCGCCGCACTGGGCGCGGTGGTACCGGCGCGCGCGGCGGCCCGGCAGGCCATCGCCCGGGTCCTGCACACCGAGTGACGGCCGCGCCGCGTGGGAGGCGGTCCTTGGCAAAGGCCCTAGCTCTCTCCGGTCGCATCATGCACCAGCGCGTTGGATCTCGATGGCGAGTGCGCCGAGGGCTTCCTTCGCAGGCGGGTAGATGGCGCGGATGTCGGCGAGTTGCTGTTCGCGGGTGGCTGTCGGGTTGACGCCGGCGGCGCCTTCGCCGTCGAGCAGGGCCTCGAAGTCGGGGTACTCGGTGACGCGCTTGACCTTGACCTCGCAGGCCTCGTCGGTGCCCTTGACCCGGAAGCGGATGGTGTCGCCGGCGGCGAGGTCGGCGAGGTGCGGGTATTTGACCCGCACTTCGATGGTCTTGGTGCCTGCGGCGACGAGGTCGAAGTACTGGCGGTAGAGGTTGAGTTCGCGGACTCGGTCTGTGGTGTCGCTCATGGGGCGGGAACGATAGCAAGGCATCGGTCACGCGCAGGGTGCCGTGGGGGCTGGACAGGGCGTCGGTCACGTTCCGTAGACAGTTCGCTCAACCTTGCGGGGCAGCCGAACGCAAGGCCGCAAGAAAGACCGCACCCGGACCGCCATGGACGCCGTGCTCGGCGGCCTGCGGACCGGGTGCGGGCAGGAAGACCAGGCGACCAAAGAAATCGCAGGTCAAGCAGCGTGATCGAAAGATCAGGCCTTCTTGGTCTCCCAGAAGATCTTGTCGATCTGGGCGATGTAGTCCAGTGCCTTCTGGCCCGTCGCCGGGTCGGTGGACGCCTTGGCGGCCGAGAGGGCCTTCAGGGTGTCGTTGACCAGCTGGTGCAGCTCCGGGTACTTCTCGAAGTGCGGGGCCTTGAAGTAGTCGCTCCAGAGCACGGAGACGTGGTGCTTCGCCAGCTCCGCGCGCTGCTCCTTGATGACGGTGGCGCGCGCCTGGAAGTGCGGGTCGTCGTTGGCGGCCATCTTCTCCTGCACGGCCTTCACCGACTCCGCCTCGATGCGGGCCTGGGCCGGGTCGTACACACCGCAGGGCAGGTCGCAGTGCGCGCTGACCTTGACCTTGGGGGCAAACAGGCGGGAAAGCATGGAGCATTCCTTCCTCGTGATCGTCTTCTCAGGTGGGACATTACTCCCTGAGCCACGGGTTTTCGCGAGTGCCCCCTACGGCTTAGGACAAAAGTCCAGGGTCAGACTGAGACTGGTGGAGGAACGGACCGGGGAGGTGCCGGTGATGCCGGAGCTGTCGCAGGAGACCGAGCGGGGGAGGGCCGGGGCGCCCTTCGGAGTGGCCGAGGTGACCGGCCCGTCCATGGTGCCCACGCTCCATCACGGGGACCGGCTGCTGCTGCAGTACGGGGCCGTGGTCAGGCCGGGGGACATCGTGGTCCTGCGTCATCCGTTCCAGCAGGACCTGCTGGTCGTCAAGCGGGCCGTGGAGCGGCGCGAGGGCGGCTGGTGGGTGCTCGGGGACAATCCGTACGCGGGCGGGGACAGCACCGACTACGGGGTGGTGCCGGAGGAGCTGATCCTCGGCACGGCCCGGTTCCGGTACCGTCCGCGCGGGGCCGATCAGCGTTCGCTGCTGGCGCTGCTGCGCTGGGCACTGTCGGCCGCGAGGCCGCTGTTCTCCCCCCTGTCCGCCTCCAGGCGCTTGCGGGCCCGGTAGGCGGCCACGTTGGCCCGGGTCGCGCAGCGGTCCGAGCAGTAGCGCCTGGAGCGGTTCGTGGAGGTGTCCAGGTAGGCGTTGCGGCACGGCGCCGCCTGGCACAGGCCGAGGCGGTCCACGCCGTACTCGGTCAGGTGGAAGGCCAGGCCCATCGCCGCGATGGCCGCGTAGCCCGCGGTGGCGTTGGACGGGTGGTCGGCCAGGTGCATGTGCCACAGGGGACGGCCGTCCTCGTCGCGGTGGTCGTGCCCGGAGATCTGCGGGCTGACCGGGAACTCCAGGAGGAGTGAGTTCAGCAGGTCCACGGCGAGCGTCTCGTCGCCCTTGTCGGCCGCCTCGAACACCGCGCGCAGCCGGGCCCGGACCGAGCGGAAGCGTGTGACGTCGGCGTCCGTGGCGCGGCGGGCCGCCGTCGCGTTGATGCCGAACAGATCGCGGACGGCCTCGACCGAGGTCAGCGAGTCCTTGCCCCGGGCCGGCTCCTCGCTGTTGACGAGACGCACGGCGTAATCCGAGTAATAGGCCAGTTCCACTTGTATTCCTTACGGGGCGCTCTGTGGTCGGGAGTGCGGTCGGGTAACAGCCGGTGGTAACAGACGGTCGTGCCTTCAGGGTATTACGCGTCCGGGGGAACGGCTTCGCCGAGCCGCGGTACGGAAATTCGTACCGCCTCCGCTGCGTCCCCGGCAGTCCCCCACCGCACTGGTACGGGTGAGACGGTCCGTTTCCGGTGGACCGGCGGAAAGGGGGAGGGATGACGCGGGGCGCGGAAGCGGCTCTGCACGCCTTCGTCGAGGGCAGGCGCACGGCGCTGTTCCGCAGCGCCTACCTGTTGTGCGGCAACCGCGACGAGGCGGAGGACCTCGTCCAGACGACGCTCGTGAAGGTCGTCCTCGGCGCGCGCAGGCACGGGCGGCTGGAGAACCTCGAAGCCTATGCGCGCAAGACGCTGGTCAACACCTTCATCTCGGCCCGCCGCCGCTTCTGGCGGCGCGAGCAGGCCTACGGCGAACTGCCCGACCGGCCCGGCCGGTCGGTGGACAGCGACACGGGTCTGATGGTCCGGGCCGCTCTCGCGGGACTCGCGCCCAGACAGCGGGCGGTGCTCGTGCTGCGCTACTGGGAGGACCTCAGCGTGGCCGCCACCGCCGAGCTGCTCGGGATGCGGGAGAGCACGGTCAAGAGCCACACGGCAAGAGGACTGGCGGCCCTGCGGGCCGCGGTGCTGGAGGAGCACGTATGAGTGACAACGACATGCCGGTACGCGAACTGCTCGGCCGGGCGGTCGACACCGTCCCGGTGCCGGCGGGGCGCGGGAGCGAGAGCGTCTTCGCGCGGGCCTCGCGGGTGCGCCGGGGCCGGCGCGCGGCGGCCACCGGCGCGGTGGCGGCGGCGGTGGCGGCGGGAGTCGTCTTCGGCTCGGGCGTGCTGCCCGGCCGGGAGGGCCAGAACGTGGCCGCCTCGCCGACCGCCGCCGAGACGGGCTTCGGGAAGCTGCTGCCCCCTGGCGTCGGCACGGTTCGCGAGGTGTCGCTGGGACAGATCATCAAGGGCACGACGAAGCCGCTCGGCGTCGCGAAGGTGGGGCCCTACGACGGGGAGTACGCGGTCACCCGCGGCGGGGGCACCGGATTCATCACGGTCCGCGTGGTGAAGAAGGCCCAGAACGTCGACAAGGCCCCGTGCGCCATGCCCCACGAGAGCCCCCGGAAGGAGAACTGCACCCAGGAGAAGGTCTCCGGCGGAGGCCTGCTGACCCTGTGGCAGTGGCCCGCGCAGAAGGCGGTCCAGCCCGCCTACAGCGGTCCCGAGTTGAACGCCACCCTGCTCCTGAAGGACGGCACGCTGGTGAGCATCCGCGACTGGACCGGCTTCGCCGGCAAGGGAGCCCTCGGCCCGGTGCTGAAGTCGTTCCCGCTCACCCGCACCCAGCTGCGCGAACTGGCCCTGAAGCCGCAGCTGTTGCCGTAGGGGCAGATGAAGCGTAGACGGACATGACGAAGGGGCGGTACGAGGATCCCGTACCGCCCCTTCACACGCTCACACGCTCACACGCCGAACTACAGCACCTTGGACAGGAACGACTGCGTCCGCTCGTGCTGCGGGTTCGTCAGGACGTCGCGCGGGTGGCCGGACTCGACCACCACACCGCCGTCCATGAACACCAGGCTGTCGCCCACCTCGCGGGCGAAGCCCATCTCGTGGGTGACGACGACCATCGTCATGCCCGACTCGGCGAGGTCGCGCATGACGTCGAGGACGTCACCGACCAGCTCCGGGTCGAGGGCCGAGGTCGGCTCGTCGAACAGCATCAGCTTGGGCTCCATCGCCAGGGCGCGGGCGATCGCCACCCGCTGCTGCTGGCCGCCGGAGAGCTGGGAGGGGTAGTTCCCGGACTTGTCCGCCAGGCCGACCCGCGCCAGCAGCTGCTGCGCCCGCTCCCGGGCCTCGCTCTTGCTCTGACCCTTGACCTGGACCGGCGCCTCCATGACGTTCTCCAGAGCCGTCATGTGCGGGAACAGGTTGAAGCGCTGGAAGACCATGCCGATGTTGCGGCGCTTCATGGCGACCTCGCGGTCGCGCAGCTCGTACAGCTTGTCGCCCTGCTGGCGGTAGCCGACCAGCTCGCCGTCCACGTACAGCCGCCCGGCGTTGATCTTCTCCAGGTGGTTGATGCAGCGCAGGAAGGTCGACTTGCCCGAGCCGGAGGGGCCGATGAGGCAGAACACCTCGCCGGGCTTCACCTCCAGGTCGATGCCCTTGAGGACCTCGACGGAACCGAAGGACTTGTGCACGCCCTCGGACTTGACCATCGGGACGTTGTTGTCCCTCGGCGCGGCCGACGGGGTGTCCGTGCTGTCCGTCTTGCTGAGCTTGTTGTTGTCGCTCATGCGCTCACGGCTCCCCTCGGGCGGCCCAGGGAGAACATGTTGGCCTTCACCTTCTGCCACGGCGTCGGCGGCAGCTGGCGGCTGGAGCCGCGGGCGTAGTACCGCTCGATGTAGTACTGGCCGACGCTCAGCACCGAGGTCATGATCAGGTACCAGGCCGCGGCGAGGAAGTACATCTCCACCGGGGCACCGGAGTTCTGGCCGATGTCCTGGGCGTATCGGAACAGTTCCGGATACTGGACGGCCGCCACGAGCGAGGTCGTCTTCAGCATGTTGATCACTTCGTTGCCCGTCGGCGGCACGATCACGCGCATCGCCTGCGGGATGATGATCCGCCGCAGCGTCTTGCTGTGGCTCATGCCCAGCGCGTGGGCGGCCTCGGTCTGGCCCTCGTCCACCGCGAGCAGACCGGCGCGGCAGATCTCCGCCATGTACGCCGCCTCGTTGAGGCCCAGGCCGAGCAGCGCCGTCAGCAGCGGCGTCATGAAGTTCGACCAGTAGTCCTTGTAGAACGGCATCAGGTTGATGTACTCGAAGACCAGGCCCAGGTTGAACCAGAGGAACAGCTGGACCAGCACCGGGGTGCCGCGGAAGAACCAGATGTAGAACCAGGCGATGGACGAGGTCACCGGGTTCTTCGACAGGCGCATGACCGCGAGGACGATGCCGCCGACGATGCCGATCAGCATCGACAGGACCGTCAGCAGGAGGGTCTTGCTGACACCGGTCGTGATCCGGTGGTCGAAGAAGTAGTCGGGTACCGCGTGCCAGTTGATCTTGCCCTGGCCGAACGCGTAGATGATCGCGACGAGGAGCGCGATGGCTATGACGGCGGAGACGTATCGTCCGTAGTGCCGGACCGGGATGGCCCTGATGGCCTCCGGGCCGGCCGGGGGCGTGGTGTCCGCCCCGGCCGTCTTGTCGATGTCAGTCACGGGTGTTGCCTCTCAGTGGCCGCTCGGGATGCGCGGGTCACTTGCCGCCGTTGATCACGGACTCCTTGACGGCGCCGTCCTGGGCGCCCCACTTCTCGAGGATCTTCTGGTACTCGCCGTTCTTGATGATCGCGTTCATCGCCGCCTGGAGCGCGTCCCGCAGCTGGGTGTCCTTCTTGGCCACGGCGATGCCGTACGGGGCCGCCTCGACCTGCTGGCCGACGATCTGGAAGTCCTTGCCGCCGCCGGAGGTCTTCACCGCGTACGCGGCGACCGGGAAGTCGGAGGAGGCCGCGTCCACGCCGCCCGAGCGCAGACGGGTCTGCGACTGCTGGTCGTCGTCGAAGGGCTCGATGCTGAGCTTCTTGCCCTTCGGGCACTTCTTGGCCTCGGCCTTGGCCAGGTCGTTGGAGACGGTGCCGCGCTCGACGGCGATCTTCTTGCCGCACAGGTCGGACCAGGACTGGATGCCCTTGGTGTCGCCGTTGCGGGTGTAGATCGAGACACCGGCGGTCAGGTAGTCGACGAAGTCGACGCCCTCGCCGACCTTCTTGCCCGTGTCCGGGTCGACGCCCTCCTGGCGGTTCTTGTTGTCCGTCATGGCGGACATGGCGATGTCGTAGCGGCCCGAACGCAGACCGGTGAGCAGTCCGTCGAAGGTGCCGTTGTCGAACTCGACCTTCACGCCGAGCTGCTTGCCCAGGGCGGCACCGAGGTCGGGGTCCAGGCCGACGGCCTTGCCGGAGGAGTCCTTGAACTCCACCGGGGCGTACGCGATGTCCGAACCGACCTTGATGACGCCCTTGTCGCGGATGTCCTGCGGGAGCTTGCTCGCCAGCGGGGCGCTGGCGGCGGAAGAGCTGTTGTCGTTGCTCTTCTTCTTCGTCTGGTCACCGCAGCCGGTGAGTACCAGGGCGCCCGCGACCGCGATCGCACCGACCGCTGCTAGCCGGGAGTGCGCGGCGGTCGTACGACGGGTGGAGCTTGCGGTCATCGTGGGTTCCTCCGGCTGGTGGGAAGAGTTGCCGATGGGTCGACGAGAACACGCACCTTCGGGTGTCGCGACCTCGTGTGTTTACGGCATCTTGCCATTCGGACTAGGCCATTCAGGGGCGCTCCTATGTCAAAATCGGATAACGGGTGACCCCCGAACCGGCGCAGGTCGGTACAACCTCGGTCCATCGCCACCGAACATCTGCGGAAATCAAGCTTTCCTGCCGGAAAACCTTCGGCGTGTCTCACGATGTGGGCGTGCCGGGTCGGGCCTTTTGCGTCATTCGAACCCCCCTGCGTGACCGGCCTGTGATGGGCAAGGAGCCCCGCACGCGGTCGTCTTGACGATCACTCGAGACTCGGTACACCCGTCAGCGGCACGTCATCTTCCGGTGGCTTTCGGATCCCAGGATGTGACCTTGTACCCAATGGACTCGTCGTGGGCACCGTCCGTCCGGTAAGAAGGTTCTTTACACCCCTCATCCGGGGCTCAGGGCGCGTGTGCGGCGCGCCCGTCGCGTAGGGCCTGTACGTATCAGCAATCGGGCCGTACGCGGTGCCCGCCCACCCCTCACCAGGAGTGGTCGACCCTCAAATCATGCATACCTAAGGGGTAAAACGAAGTGGCAGCGGAGACCGTCAATCCTCGCAGCGACAATACGGATCAGGACGGGGCCACCGAGCCTCTCGATTCCATCGATCCGGCGTTCGCGCTGCACCGTGGCGGCAAGATGGCCGTGCAGGCCACCGTGCCGGTCCGCGACAAGGACGACCTTTCCCTCGCGTACACGCCCGGCGTCGCGCGCGTGTGCACCGCGATCGCGGAGCAGCCGGAGCTGGTCAACGACTACACGTGGAAGTCCAACGTGGTCGCCGTCGTGACCGACGGAACGGCCGTGCTCGGACTCGGGGACATCGGTCCCCGGGCCTCGCTCCCCGTCATGGAGGGCAAGGCGATCCTGTTCAAGCAGTTCGGCGGCGTGGACGCCGTGCCGATCGCGCTCGACTGCACGGACGCCGACGACATCGTCGAGACCGTGGTCCGGCTCGCCCCGTCCTTCGGCGGTGTGAACCTGGAGGACATCTCGGCGCCCCGGTGCTTCGAGATCGAGCGCCGGCTCCAGGAGCGCCTGGACATCCCGGTCTTCCACGACGACCAGCACGGTACGGCCGTCGTGACGCTCGCGGCGCTGCGGAACGCGGCGCGGCTGAGCGGGCGCGAGATCGGGCAGCTGCGCGCCGTCATCTCGGGCGCCGGCGCGGCCGGTGTCGCCATCGCGAAGATGCTGGTCGAGGCCGGCATCGGGGACGTGGCGGTGGCGGACCGCAAGGGCATCGTGTCCGCCGACCGCGAGGACCTGACCTCGGTCAAGCGGGAGCTGGCCGCCTTCACGAACAAGGCGGGCATCACCGGGTCGCTGGAGACCGCGCTGGCGGGCGCCGACGTCTTCATCGGCGTCTCCGGCGGTACGGTCCCGGAGGAGGCCGTTGCCTCCATGGCCGAGGGTGCCTTCGTCTTCGCGATGGCCAACCCGAACCCCGAGGTGCACCCGGACGTCGCGCACAAGTACGCGGCGGTCGTCGCGACCGGGCGGTCGGACTTCCCGAACCAGATCAACAACGTGCTGGCCTTCCCCGGCATCTTCGCGGGCGCCCTTCAGGTGCGGGCCACGCGGATCACGGAGGGCATGAAGATCGCGGCGGCCGAGGCGCTGGCCTCGGTGGTCGGGGACGACCTCGCCGCGGACTACGTGATTCCGTCGCCGTTCGACGAGCGCGTCGCTCCGGCCGTCACCGCGGCGGTCGCGGCTGCGGCCCGGGCCGAGGGCGTTGCCCGGCTCTGACGTTGTGGTGAATGGCCCCGCCCGGTCGGGCGGGGCCGTTTTCTTTGCCCGCCTGCCCGCCCGCCGGTTCGGGTCACTGGGGAGGCGGGCTGTTGATTTGCGCAAGAGGGCGTGTGTCACAGGCACCTGTGGTTCCGTCCGTTGCGTTGCGCACCTATCGTCGGCTGCATGTTCGCTGTCTACGCCGCCCGAATCGACCGCGACCAGCCGCTCTCCGGCCTTGAGCTGGGGGAGCGCCCGGCGCCCGAGGCCCGCCCCGGCTGGAGCACGGTCAATGTCAGGGCCGCCTCCCTGAACCACCACGACCTCTGGTCCCTGAGAGGCGTGGGCCTCCCGGAGGACCGGCTGCCGATGATCCTCGGCTGCGACGCCGCCGGAGTGGACGAGGACGGCAACGAAGTCGTCCTGCACTCCGTCATCGGCCAGACCGGCCACGGCGTCGGCCCGAACGAGCCGCGCTCCATCCTCACCGAGCGCTACCAGGGCACCTTCGCCGAGCAGGTCGCCGTGCCGACCTGGAACATCCTGCCCAAGCCCAAGGAGCTGTCCTTCGCGGAGGCCGCCTGTCTGCCGACGGCCTGGCTGACGGCGTACCGGATGCTGTTCACCAACGCCGGGGTACGGCCCGGTGACTCGGTCCTCGTGCAGGGCGCGGGCGGCGGTGTCGCCACGGCCGCGATCGTGCTCGGCAAGGCGGCCGGTCTGCGGGTCTTCGCCACCAGCCGGGACGAGGCCAAGCGGAAGCGGGCGCTGGAGCTGGGCGCCGTCGAGGCGGTCGAGCCGGGAGCGCGGCTGCCGCAGCGGGTGGACGCCGTCATCGAGACGGTCGGCGCCGCCACCTGGTCCCACTCGGTGAAGTCGCTGCGGCCCGGCGGCACGCTGGTCATCTCCGGCGCCACCAGCGGCGACCGGCCCTCGCACGCCGAGCTGACCCGGATCTTCTTCCTAGAACTGAAGGTCGTCGGCTCCACCATGGGCTCCAAGGAGGAGCTGGCCGAACTGCTCTCCTTCTGCGCCACGGCCGGGGTGCGGCCCGTCATCGACGAACTGCTTCCGCTGGACCGGGCCCGGGAGGGCTTCGAACGGCTCGCGTCCGGCGAGCAGTTCGGCAAGATCGTGCTCACCAACTTCTGACGTCCCCGGGCGGGTCCGGAATGCCGGGCCCGCCCCACAGGGTGACTCAGGGCTTCGGGGCGCGCAGTGCCGCCCCGATGTGGGCCGCCGCCGTCGACAGGTGGCGGCGGGCGTCGCGGAGCTGGTCGGCGGTGACGCCGTGGTCGCGGGCCGCGTCGCGGATGTCGTCGCGGAAGCGGTCCAGCAGGCGGTCCAGGTCGCGGGCCGGGTCGCCGGTGGAGTCCTCGTGCGCCCAGGCCGGTTCGTAGGCGGCCGGGAAGTCCTCCGGGGTGGCGGAGTAGTCGGGGAGGGGCGCGCCGGGGGTGGTGGCCGTGGCCGGCTCGCCGGCAGGGCGGCCGGAGTCCCGGTCCCTGCCGGACTCCTCGGCGGATCCCTTCCCGGACTCCTTGGTGGATTCCTTCTCGAAGTCCGTCTTGGCCCCCCTCCCGAAGCCGTTTCCGAAGTCCTTTCCGAACTCGCCGAATTCCTTGGCCAGTTCGGTCAGGCCCTCCCGTACGCCGGTCGGCCAGTCGCCGCGCGTGAAGTGGTCCTGGACGTGGTCCTGGACCCGGCGGGCGATGCGCTGCATCTCCTCCTGTGCCTGGGCGCGCGCCTCGGCCTGGGCCTCCTGGGCCTGGCGGCGGGCCCGCTGGGCCTCGTCACGGGCCCGGCGGCTCTCGTCCTTGGCGCGGCGGGCCTGCTCCTTCCACTCCTGCTTGACCCGGCGAAACTCCTCCTTGGCGGCCCGCCAGGCCTCCTTGTCGGTCAGCTCGCCGTACTCCGCGAAGGGGCCCGCCTCGGCGCCGCCCGCCTTCGCGCCCCGGCGGGCCTCGGAGGCGGCGGCGCGCATCTCGCGGCGCAGATCACCGGCCGCGCCGCGCACGTCGGCCCTTATCTCGGCGGCGAGTTCCGCGACCGACTCGCGGATCTCCAGCTCCAGGTCGGCCAGTTCACCACTGCGGTCGGCCAGTTCGGCGCGGCCGGCGTCCGTGATGGCGTACACCTTGCGACCGCCCTCGGTGGTGTGCGTGACCAGGCCCTCGGCCTCCAGCTTGGCCAGCCGGGGGTAGACCGTGCCCGCCGAGGGCGCGTACAGCCCCTGGAAGCGTTCTTCGAGGAGCCTGATCACCTCGTAGCCGTGGCGCGGGGCCTCGTCGAGCAGCTTGAGCAGGTAGAGGCGGAGGCGGCCGTGGGCGAAGACGGGGGGCATGTCAGAGCACCTTCTTGTGGGTCGTGCCGTCGGCCGGGACGCCGGCGGCGTCGGCATCCTGACCGGAGACGGAATTGTCCCCCGGGGTGGCCGCGGTGCCGGTCGCGGGGTCGGCCCCCGGGCCGGACGCGGCCCGGGCGGCGTCCTCCTCGTCCTCCCGTGGCGGGCGGCGCAGCAGGGCGATCGAGCCGGAGACCGTGGTGGCCCGCAGTCTGCCGTTGCCCGCGCCGAGGCGGCCGGTGATCTTGTGGGCGCCCCACTGGCCGTGCACCCGCAGGCCGTCGAAGGCGTTGGAGATCGTGCCGCTCGCCGTGTTCGCCTCCACCTCCGCGTCCGCCGGGTGCGGCAGGCGGATGGCGATCTCGCCGGAGACGCTGGTCAGGCTGACGTCCGTGGGGCCGTCCGGGTCCAGGTCGATGATCATGGAGCCGCTGACGGAGTCGGCCCGCACGGAGGGGCCGGAGCCCTCCAGTACGGTCAGGTCGCCCGAGACCGAGTTGAAGCGCAGTTCGCCGGTGACGGACTGGGTCTCCAGGTTCCCGGACACGGTGTCCGCGCGGACGGGGCCGGAGAGGCCGACCAGGGTCGTGTCGCCGGTGACGCCCTTGACCGTCGCGGGGCCGCTGATGCCCGAGACGACCGCCGCGGCGCCCACCACGCCCACCTCCACGCGTGTGCCCGCCGGGACCGTGAGGGAGACGACGGCGCTGCGCCGCCAGCCCTTGCGGTCGAGCCACTTGAGGAAGCCCTTCCAGGGCAGGTCCTCGTACGCCACCGTGAGGATGCCGCCCTTCTGGGTGACCGTCAGCGGTGGGCCCTCGATGTCCGAGACCTCCAGGCGTGCGGAACCTTCGTCCGTGCCCACGACGTTCACCGTTCCGTTGACGATGCGTACGTTCAGGTCGCTCACGGGGGTGTCGAAGGTGAGCTTCTGGGGCTCGGTGACGGACCACTCGGGCATGGGGACCTCCTCGGCCGGACAGGAGTCGCGACACGCCATATCGCGTCTTCCGGGATTCACGATATATCGCGGACGGGGAAAGTCAAGACACCCTTTCGCGTGAGCGCCGGGCGCGTGGGGCGCCGGGGCCGGCGTGCGAGGGGACGCGCGGGCGCGGGCGGCTCGTGCGCCTACGCTTGTCCCTGGACCCACCGATGGCGGAACCGCCGCCGGTCTGGATGTATACGCAGGAGACGCACCCCATGTACTTCACCGACCGCGGTATCGAGGAGTTGGAGAAGCGGCGCGGCGAGGAGGAGGTCACCTTCGAGTGGCTTGCCGAACAGCTGCGCACGTTCGTCGATCTCAACCCTGACTTCGAGGTGCCCGTCGAGCGGCTCGCCACCTGGCTCGCCCGCCTGGACGACGAGGATGACGAGTAAGCCGTAAGACGCGTAACCAGACGTGTGACCAGGCGCATCACGCACGTAATCAGCCGTATCGTCCGCAGCCCCTCCCTCTCTCCTTCCTCGGGAGTTAGCCTTCTCCTCCCATTCGGTGAACGGGGGCGTCATGGGTGGAGGAGTCGAACGCATCCGGCTGGACGACGGGACCGTCGTCTGGGCCAGGGTCGGCGCGGCCGACGGGAGCGCGCTGGACGGGGGCGGCTACTGGGACACCGGGTTCGGGGACCGGGTCATCGACATGGCGGACGGACTCGCCGGCACGGTGGGCGGAATCGTGCGCTCCCTGCGCGCCGGTCTGGACACCCCGGCCCCGGTCGAGGTGTCCATCAGCTTCGGAATCGAACTGACGGCGCAGTCCGGCAAGATCGTGAGCGCCATCGGGCAGGGAGGCGGCAAGTCCTCCCTGACGGTGTCCCTGACCTGGACCGAACCCGCCGCGACGGCCCCCGGCGCCGACCCCGCGACGGCCGGCGGTGGCGCCGTACCGCCCGGATCTCCGGACCTCGATGGCGCATGAGCGCCTTCAGCGAGATGGTGCGCCCCTCCCTCGCGCGCATCGGAGCACCGCGTAACGGGTATGCAACGGACCGTGACCCGTACTGGGGATCAGGGTTCTTCGTAGCCCCCGGCTGGATGCTGACCTGCGCCCATGTCGTGGGGCACGGGGGAGCCGCGGTGTGCCGAGGGGAGAGCGCGATGAGCGTGACCTGGCTGGAGCGCACCGCCGTCGGAGCCTGGGAGGAGCGCACCGGCGAGGGGACGGCCGTCCTCGTCACGCCCCTGCCCGACGCCGGGCAGGCGCTGCGCGAGCCGTGGCCGTTCCCCGACCTCGCGCTGGTCCGGGTGAGCGGTGCCGACGACGTGCCCTGCCTGTGGCTCGCCGACCGGGAACCGGGCGCCTGCACCCCGGTCGGGCTCTACGGCTGGTCGGTGCAGACCGGTGAGCCGGGCATCCGGCACGGCACCGGGGAACTCGCCGGTGCCGACGGCCCGTTCCTGATGCTGTCCGGGAGCCTGCCGATCGGCGGGCTGTCCGGTGGGCCGGTGCTCGACCTCGGGCACGGCTCCGTCGTCGGCGTGATCAAAGGGCGCGGCCGGGAGGAGGGGCTCGTCGTCCCCGTCACCGCGCTGTACGAGCTGCTGAACACGCGCGACGGAGGCCGCGTGGTGCGCGAGGTGCTGCGCGCGCACGACCGGCACCACCTCGGCCGGCTCGACGCCCCGTCGCCGTACCCGGACTGGACGGTCCTCCAGGCCGCCCTGCCCGCGTATCTGCCGCCCGCCTCCGGGATCGGCGCCGAGCTGCGGACCCGGCTCCACGGCCACCTGGCAGAGCTGCCGCCACCGTCCGGAGCGGGCGAGATCGTGCACCTCGTGGACGAGGTCAAGGAGCAGGTGCGCGGCGAACGGCTGCGGTCGCCGGTGCTCCAGAACGTACGCACCTGGCGCCAGGGTGCCGGGCTGCTGTACGGGCTGCGCACGCTTGAGCAGGGCGGCGGTGGCACGCTGGTCGACCTCGACGCCGTTCTGCTGTACGCGGCCAAGGTGGCCCGCAGGACCGCCCGGCAGCGGGCCGGCGAGGTGGCGCCGGAACGGCTGCGGGCCTTCGCCGACTGGATCGCCGGCCAGGCCGACGGCCACCGCCACTGGGCGGTAGGCGAGGCCATCCGGGCCCTGCTGGACGGCATGGACGGCATGGACGGCATAGGTGGCATGGTCGGCATCGACGACGATCAGGACCGCCGCGCCGACGGTCCCTTGGACACCCTGCCTGCGATCGAGACCGGGCAGCTCGATCCCACCGCGCCCCAGCCGCCCGCCGAAGGCCGTACCGATGTGCTCGTCAAGGTCGGTGCGCCGATGTACGACGGGCGTTACCCGTGGAGCGTGCAGCTGCTCTACGACGGCCAGGACGTCACCCCGGTCGACGGCGACGACCGGGGCGTACGTGCCGAGGAGCTGGCCGAGGTGCTCCGGGGGCCGCTGGCCCTCGCGCTGAGCCAGGGCGACCACGGGGAGCACCTGGCCGCGATCGAGGTGTTCCTGCCGAGCAAGCTGTTCGATCTGCCGGTGGACGAGTGGCAGTTGCTGCCGGACGGGGCCGGCCCTCCCGCCCGCTCCGAGGGCGACTCGGACGACGACGGTGACGACAACGACTTCGGTGACGACGCCGACTTCGTGGACGACGCCGACTTCGTGGACGAGCGGTCGATACCGCTCGGGATGCGCCGGACCGTCGTCATCCGGGACGTCCGGCGCCATCACCGGCCGCCCTCCCCGGAGTGGCGCCGCCGCTGGCGGGGCGCGACCCGCGGGCCGCTGGCGCACGAGTCGCTGCACGGGCGGCCCCCCGCCGACGGCCACCCCGCCGGGGCGCGGATCGGCGGCAAGCTCCCGTACTACGGCGCCCTGTCGGCGATGGGGGACGCGTGCGTGCCGGTGTACTGCGGTCCCGTGGGCAGCGGCGAGGGGCAGGCGGCGATGAAGGACGCGCTGATGGCCGGGCACTCGGTGGTGCTGTGGCGCCGCGACCGGCACGATCACGACGAGTGCGGGGACTTCCACCGCCAGGCCGCCCAGGTGCTGGGACTCGCCAAGCAGGCCGACGGGCTGCACGGCCCGGTGCGTGACCTGCGGATACGGCTGGCCGACCCGGACACCGCCCGGGCTCAAGGCCTGCGTGGCAAGCTCGCCGTACTGCTGGACCCGCCGGACCGGCCCCCGTACGGCACGGAGGCCATGCGACCGCCGCCGCTGGCGGCACCCGGCGGCTGAACCGCCCAGGGCCGACCGGACGCACCGTCAAAATGCTTGAAAATCAGGGGTGTTGCCCCGGCCGGAACCGGATGCGGGGCGCACCGAACCTCGGCAGGCACGGCCGGCGGGCGGTAGCCTCATGGTCGGCCGGCCGGGCCCGCTGCATGATCACCAGAGCCGGGAGGAGCCCAAGGTGAACGACTGGCGGATCTACCGTGGAGTGGGTCAGCCGCACGACGGCATCCAGCGGTTGCCCGAACCACCGCCCTGGCGCGACTTCGCGGCGTCCCGGTACGGCGCGGATCCCGGCCCGGAGGACGGTTCGGAGTCCGGCCTGGAGGATCCCAGCAGCGCCCGCCGCCTCGGTGTCCGCCGCCGCGTGGTCGAGAACTACGCGCCCCGCCCCGCCGAGGTCGACGCCGTGAACGCCGCGCTGTATCTGCGCCGGCCCCTGCTGGTCACCGGCAACCCGGGCACCGGCAAGTCGACGCTGGCGTACGCGATCGCCCATGAACTCGGCCTGGGCAGGGTGCTGCGCTGGCCGATCGTCAGCCGCACCACCCTCCTGGACGGGCTCTACCGCTACGACGCGATCGGCCGCCTGCAGGACGTCCAGCTGGAGCGCGCGGGAGGCGGGGACGGGGCCGCCGCCACCGCCTCCGGCATCGGCTCGTACATCCGGCTCGGTCCGCTCGGCACCGCGCTGCTGCCCTGCGAACTGCCCCGCGTCCTGCTCATCGACGAGCTGGACAAGAGCGACCTCGACCTGCCCAACGACCTGCTCAACACCCTGGAGGAGGGCGAGTTCTCCATCCCGGAGCTGGAGCGGCTCGCCGACCGCGAACCCATGGTGGACGTGCTCACCCACGACGGTGACCGGATCGCCGTGCACGGCGGGCGGATCGCCTGCACCTCCTTCCCGGTGATCGTCCTGACCTCCAACGGCGAACGCGACTTCCCCGCCCCGCTGTTGCGCCGCTGCATCCAGCTGGAGCTGGACCCGCCCGGCGAGGAGCAGCTGACCGCCATGGTCGAGGCCCACCTCGGCATCGACGGCGTCGAGGGCGGCGCCGATCTGATCCGCAGATTCCTGGCGCGCGAACCCGGTGAGGTGCTCGCCGCCGACCAGCTTCTCAACGCCCTCTTCCTCACCCGGCACGACCCGCGGGCGCAGAGCCTCACCCGGGAGCGGATCGCGGAGATGCTCATGCAGCCGCTCGACCGTACGAGGTGAGGGACGGATGCCGGGGATGCGGCTGGACGAGCTGATCGGGAAACTGCGCCGAGGCGGGCTCGACATCACCGCCGAGGACGTGGCGGACGCGCTCTGGCTCGCCCGTTCGCTCGGCGCGGCACCGGACGGCGCAGACCCCGGGCCGTCCGCACCTCCCTCCGGCAGCCGATTCGCCGACGTACCCGACGCAGACGTACCTCCGGCCGCCGAGCCGTCCGGCGGCCCCCCGGAGCCGTACGACGGCCCCGAGCCGCGGCGCACGCCCGCGGGCGTCCCCGCCGTCCCGCTGCACACCCCGGGCTTCGGGCCGCGCACGCGGACCGAGGACGCCACCCTGGACGGCGGGGCCCCCTCGGCCCCTTACGCCTCCTTCCCCGTACGGGCCCCCGCCGCCGGTGCCCTGCCCGGACTGCTCGGCCTGCAACGGGCGTTGCGCGCGCTCGGCCGCTACCGGACCGCCTCCCTGCGCGACCGGGACGAGCGGATCGACGAGGAGGCCACGGCCGACTGGGCCGCCGCCAGCGGCATCCTGCTCCCCGTCACCCGGCCCGTGCGCCGCCCGCGCTGCGAGGTCCAGCTGCTCATGGACACCGGGCCCGCGATGGCCGTGTGGGGGCGGCTGGTGGAGGAGCTGCGCCAGGCCTGCCAGCAGTCCGGCGCGTTCGTCTCCGTCCGCGTCCACCATCTGTACGCCGACGAATCCGGAGCCCCGGTCATCGGTACGACCGCCGGTCCCGGCCGGCGCACCCGGCTGCGCCCGGCCGACCAGCTGCACGACCCCACCGGCCGCCGGATCACCTTCGTCATCAGCGACTGCGTGGGCCCCCTGTGGCAGAACGGCAGCGCCCAGCGCCTGCTGCACGCCTGGCCGCGCACGGCCCCACTGGCCGTCGTCCAGCCGCTGCCGCCGCGGCTGTGGGGCCGTACCGCGCTGCCCGCCGAGCCCGGCCGGCTGGTCCGGGCCGCCGACGCGGGCGGGCGCCTGGACTTCCTGCCGGACGACGAGCCCTGGGACGAACCGGACCCGGGCGCCCGGCCCGTGCCGGTGCTGCAGCCCACCCCGGAGGCGTTCGAGGCCTTCGCGCGGCTGCTCGGCGGCACCGGGCCCACGAGCGAACACGCCTGGGCCGCCTACGCGGGACCCGGTACGACGGCGCCGGTCGCACCCCTCGCCCCCGTGCAGCGCAGCGAGGACGACCTGCTGCGCGCCTTCCGCGCCGGAGCCTCGCCCGGCGCCCTCCGGCTGGCCGTCTACTTCGCCGCGGCCCCGCTCACGCTGCCCGTGATGCAGCTGGTCCAGCGGGCGATGCTGCCCGACACCGGCCCGATGGAACTGGCCGAGGTGCTGCTCGGCGGGCTGCTGCGGCAGCTTCCCGGGACCGAGGACCAGCCCTGCTTCGTGTACCCCCAACGGGTCCAGCACCTGCTGCTGGCCTCCCTCGACCAGCACACCGCCTCCCTCGTCCTCAAGCACTGCTCGGCCTATGTGGAACGGCACTTCGGGAAGGGCACCCGCAACTTCGCCGCCCTCGCCTCGGCCCGGCTCGCCGACCAGGACCCGGCCGCGGGCGCCGGTGCGGGCACCGGGGGGCCGGCCGAGGACACCGGGCCGCGGGACGGCGGGGGCGGGGTCGAGGCCGAACTCTTCGCGCGCGTGCCCGCCCGCGTCCTGCGCTTCTACCTGCCGGGCCTGATCCCCTCCGACCCGCTGGCCGAGGCCGAGCACCTGCTCGACCAGTTCCACCAGCTGGCCGACCCGGAGGTACTGCGCCGCGCCCGGGAACAGGCCCTCGCCGCGGCGACCGGCACCGAGCCCGGCGTCCGGGCCCGCCTGGTACTCGGCCGCGTGCTGCGCGCCGAGGCCGGCACGGCCGCCGCGCGAGCGGCGGGCCGGCGCACCGAGCTGCTGCGCGAGGCCGCCGCCGAACTCGCCGCGGCCCACGCGGACACTCCCGCCGACAGCCGCGTACGAGCCGACACCGCCCTCGAACTCGCCTCCTGCCACCGCGAACTGTGGCAACAGACGGCAGAGCCGGCCGCCCTCACCGCCGTGCTGGCCCCCCTGGCCGCCGACAGCCCGCCGTGGCCGGGGGTGGCCGAGCGGGCCAGGGGGTGGTACCGCCACCGAGACGTCACGGACGAGGAGCCCTGGGAGGTGGCCGCGCACCGGGCTCGGGCTCTGCTGCGCGGCCGGGTTCTGCTCGATCTCGGGCGCCCTGGGGTGGCCGTCGCCGAACTCCGCGAGGGCTGTGCCCTGTTGGCGGCCGAAGGGGCTGGTGACGGGGTGCGGGCGCCTGCGTTGCTGGATCTGGCGCGGGCTCTGCGGGGAGCCGGGGCCGATGACGCCGAGGCGCGCGAGACGTTGCTGATGGCCCAGCGGGTCGCCGGGCGCGATCCCGCCCTGCTGCTGCCCTGTCTGGTCGCGCTGGCCGCCTTCCACGAGGGGACGGGCGAGTACCGGGAGGCCGACGAGACGTACGAGCGGGCCGCGTTGCTCGCGCCTGCTGACGGCGCCCGGCGCGGGCGGCTTCTCACCGCCTGGGGCGAGTCGCTGCTCAAGCGGGCGTCCGGACCGGACGGCGCGGACGTCGTGGACCGGGCCGAGTACGTGCTGCGCGAGGCGCTGAACTCGCTGCCCGCGAGGTCCGCGGACCGCGGCCGGCTGCAGGGCCTGGTCGGCAGCGCGCTCGCCCAGCGGTTCCGCCATGTCGGCTTCCTGCCCGACCTGTTCGAGAGCCGGCACCTGCTCGGCCAGGCGGTGCGCGCGGCGGCCGACCCGGGCGTACGGGCTGAGGCCTGGCTGCAGTTGGGGCGGGTACGGCTGGAGGGCTGGTACCACGCCGGGGCTCCGGTGCTGATGGAGGCGCTGCAGGCGTACGAGAACGCCGAGCGTGAGGCACGGGCTGCGTACGGCGGCGACCCCGGGTCGGTCACGGGTGCGCGGGCCCTCCACGGGCACGCGACGGTGCTTGCTCTCATGGGGCGGCCGGGGGCGGCCCGGAAGGCGTTCCGGGCGGCGCGGGAGCAGTGGCAACGGCTGGTGGGGGCGCTGCGGGAAGTGGAATGGGCGGACGTGGAGCTGACGCGGCACCTGGCGGAGCGGGCCGCGGCGGGACCGGCGCGGCCGGACGCGCTTCGGGGCGTGCCGGAGGAGGAGTGGCGAGCGGTGGCGCCGCCGTGGTGGCCCTGGACGGAGTTACGGACCAACTTGGTTGAACCTGACCGAAGTTGATCCGCCCCGGGTTTCTGATCCTTGCCTGTCGGGAAGAACTGGGCAGCGTTGCGGCCATGCGGGGCGGGCGCGGGCAGGGAGGAGTCGAGGGTGGCGGAGCGGAGGACACGGGGGGTCGGCCCCGGCGACGAAGCCGCACGGACACTGCTTCTGACCGACCTCGCAGACGTCGACCTGCGGGCATTGCGTGCCATGGACAACCCGGGGCTCATGGCGGCCGTCGGGCGGATCTTCGCGGACTCGCAGGGATACACGGAGGTCTGGTACTCCGACGAGGGCCAGTGACGTGGGTACGTTTTCGGCCGGACTCACGGGGGCGGTCCGGGGCGAGGACGGCCGGAAATGACCCTCGCGTCGGCCATACCGCCCGAGGTCTTCGCGGAACTCGGCAGAACCAGGCCCCGGCCGGCGGCCCACGCGGTGCTGCGTGCCGCACTCCACGCGCGTCGCATGCTGCTCGTGAAGTCGCTGCTCGTCAAGGTCGATCGGCGGCGCGTCCCGTTGTCCCCCGAGGGGCGCCGTCACTTCGAGCGGGACTGGGCCCTGCTGGAGCGGGCGGAGCGGGCCGACGCCGCCGCGGTGCGTGACGTCCTCGACTACCCGACGATCGGAGCCTGGCTCGCCGGCGCGCTCGCCGCACCCGACGGCCCGGCCTTCGAACGGCATCTGGCGCACCTGGGCGGCGTGGCCGTCGCCGCCGCCGTCCGCGCCGGATGCCCGGTCCGGGGCACGCTCACCGCGCCTACGGGGTCCTTGACCCTGCCGGGCATCGGCGTGCTGCGGTGCCCGTCGGGCCAGGTGCGCCTGGACGGCTACGCGGGGCTGGTGCGGATGACGGACAGCGAGGGCGAGAGCGAGGTGACACTCCTCGCGCCGAAAGCGGGCGGGGGACCCGGCGTGCGCCAGCCGGCCGGCGGCGGGAACGGCTGGGCCGCGGTGCGGATGCTGCCGGGCGGTACCTCCGTACTCGACGACCTGGATCCCTACCGGGTGCCACCCCGGGGCATCGGCCCTTCGGCGCTGCCCGCGGCAGAACATCCGCAGGTCGCCCACCGGCTCTGGGCCGACGCATGGCGCGCGGTGCACGACCTGTTGTCGGCGACCGACCCCGCGCGCGCCGTCGAGACCAGGGCCGTGCTGCGCGTCGTAGTGCCGCTGGCCCAGCCGCGGGAGCGTGAAGGGGTCCCGGTGAGCGCCACGCTCAGGGCCGCTCCCGGCGCCGCGCTCACCCAGCTGCCCGCTGCCGCGGGAGAGCTGATGGAAGCCCTGGTGCACGAGATCCACCACACCAAGCTGGCCGTGCTCGACGGTCTCGTACCGCTGTGCCGCCCCGACGGGGGCACCCTGCACCGCGTGGGCTGGCGCCCCGACCCACGCCCGGTTCCCGCGGTGATCCAGGGGGCCTACGCCCATCTCGCCCTGACCGACCTCGCCTGGCGGTCGCTCAACGGCCCCGCCGCCTCCGGGGTGTGGCGACGCCGGGCGGCCCGCCAGTTCGAGACCTACCGGGATCAGGTCGCCGACGCCTTGTTGATCCTCCGTGAATCCGATGAACTGACCATTGCCGGACGGGAGTTCGTCGGGCACATGGGCAGGCACCATGCCGGGCTCGGCCTGACGGCCCGAAGCCTGGCGTAACACTCCATGACGCATTGACTACGTTACGTTGTGCACGGTCTGCCCGGCAGCGCGGCAGACGCGGGAACAGGGAGCGGCGATGGCGGAACAGCGGCGGTCGGGCGAGGACGGGCCGGGGGCGCCCGGGCACTTTCTGGTGGTCTTCCCGGGCTACCACCGCTCCTGGGCGGCGTGGATCGCACAGTGCCTGGAACGCCACGGCCACCGGGCCACACTGCAGCGCTGGGACCCGCCGCGCGAGGTCCCGCTGGAGGCCTCGCTGGGCGACCTGCTGCTCTCCAGCGGCCGGGTGATCCTCGTCCTCAACGACTGGTTCTTCGAACTCGGCCCGCGGCCCGCGGGAGAGTGGAACGACGTGCTGCGCGGCTTCGTGGCGGCGCACGCGGACCGCTTCGCCGCCGTCAACCTGACCAACCGTCCGCTGCTGCCGGCGACCGCGGTCCTGGAACCGGCGAGCCTGTGGGGACTGGGCGAGGACGGCGCGGAGGAACGGCTGCTGAGCCGGCTCGGTCTGGAGCGGCGGCGCAGCCCGAGAACTCCCCTCACGCGCATCCGCTACCCGGACACGCGCTGCGAGATCTGGGGCGAGGTGCCGCGCCGCAACCCGCGGTTCACCGGTCGCGACGATCTGCTCACCGACCTCCACCAGCGCCTCGCCGACGCCGAACGAGGCGCCGCCGCCTGCACGCTGATGGGCATGTCCGGCATCGGCAAGACCCAGCTGGCCGCGGAGTACGCACACCGCTTCAGCACCGACTACGACCTGGTGTGGTGGGTCAACTCCGATGACCGCAGCATCCAGCGCGACCGCCTCGGCGAACTCGCCGTCGAACTCGGTCTGCGCATCGGCAGCGAACCCGGCGAGCGCATCCGTGCCGTACGGGACGCACTGCGCCGCGGCGAACCGCACGCCAACTGGCTGCTGATCTTCGATGGCTGGGACGACACCGACGGCGTGAACACGTTGCTTCCCCAGGGCTCCGGGCACGTCCTGATCACCTCACGCAACCGCGGCTGGAGCGAGCACACCGACGTCCTGGAGATCCCCGCCTTCCTGCGCGGGGAGTCCACCGCCTATCTGATGCGCCGCGCCCCCCACATCACCGCGGACCAGGCCGACGAGGTCGCCGCGGAGTTCGGGGACGTGCCGCTGCCGCTCGTGCAGGCCGCCTCCTGGCTCGGCGAGTCGGGCATGGAAGTGCCCGAGTACCTGCGGATGGTGCGGGAGCGCCGGCTGTCCACGGTCGACGAGCCCGCGACCGGTGACGGCTTCCCGCAGTCGTCCATGACCTCCTGGTCGATACTGCTCAACCGGCTGCGCCGCGCCCAGCCGCAGGCCATCGACGTGCTCGGGCTGTGCACGTCGTTCGCTCCCGGACGCATTCCGCTCGGGCTCATCCGCGCCTACCCGCGTGCCGACTTCCCCGAGGAGCTGCGGTGGATGGCGGCCGACCTGCCCGCCTGGACGCGGGCCCTGGACACGCTGGTCAACTACTCGGTGCTCACCCGCGAGACGCGCGGCCCGGCCGGCATCGAGATGGGCCCGCACCAGGAATCCGTGCACATGCACCGGCTCGTCCACGACATCGTGTCCAAGCTGACCAGCGAGGAGAGCCGCGCGGTGCACCGCAAGGCGGTCCGCAACCTCCTCGCGGAGGCCGACCCCGGCAACCCCCTGGACAGCAGAAACTGGCCGCGCTACGCGGAACTGCTGCCGCACCTGGAGCCGTCGGGAGCGCTGAGCAGCGGGCACCCCCGGATCCAGGAGACCGTCCTGAACTGTCTGCGGTACTGCTTCAGGAGCGGGGAGTACAAGGGCGGCCTGGACCTGGCCCAGCGGATCCGCAGCCACTGGTCCCGGACGATGGAGCCCCTGGCCCAGCCCGTGCTCGACCTGACCGCCCAGGAGAGCAACATGCTGCGGGCCAGCGGCAGGTTCCGCGAGGCCTACGAACTGGACCGCGGCATCCTGGAGAAGCTGCAGGCCGCCGCGGAGCACCACCCCATCGGGGAACTGAACACCAAGGGCGCCATGGCCAGCAGCCTGCGCCACCTGGGACGCTACGAGGAGGCGTACGAACTCCAGATGGAGGTCCTCGAAGGCAACGGCCGGCTGCTGGGCGAGGACGAGGTCCCCACCCTGCTCGCCCGGCACAATCTCGGGGTCAGCCTCCGGCTCCTCGGCAGGTACGCGGACGCGTACGAGACCGACCTGGACACCCTCACCCGGCGCGAGAACGTCCTGCGGGTCCGGCACATCAGCACGCTCAACTCGGCAAGCGCCGTCGCCGAGGACCTGCGGCTCCTCGGCCGTTACCGCGAAGCGCTCGCCCGGCAGGAGCCGGTGGTCCGGCTGCACGTCCAGGTGCTCGGCCCGCAGCATCCGCAGACCATGGAGGCGCGCGCCAGGCTGGCCATGTGCTACCGCCGCGAGGGCAGTCACACCCAGGACGTGGGCCCCCTGCTGGCCAGCCTCATGGACCAGCTGGCCCAGGTCCACGGCCGGGGGCACTACCGCGCGCTGTCCTTCATCACGAACTACGGCAACTACATGCGCGAGCACGGTGACCTGAGCCAGGCCCGCGACCTGATCGACGAGGCGGAGGCCGGATACCGCGCCCTCCTCGGCCCGGCGCACCCGGTGGCCACCGGCATGGTCTGCAACACGGCTCTCGTGATGCAGGCCGCCGGCGAACGGGCGGAGGCCATGTCGATGTTCGAGGCGGCGCTCGCCGGTCTCACGGTCACCCTCGGCCCGGACCACCCCTGGGTCCTCGGCTGCGCCCTCAACGCCGCCGGCGCACGGAACTTCAACGGCCGTATCGCCGACGCCGTCGGCCTGAGCCGCGACACCCTGCGCCGGGCCCGGAGCGTACTGGGCGACGAGCACCCGCTCACGCTCTCCGGCCAGGTGGCACTCGCGGCGGACCTGCGGGCGGCCCGCGAGCACGAGGAGGCCGCCAAGCTGGAGGAGGACGGCCTCCTCGCCCTCACCCGCATCCTGGGCGCCCAACACCCCCACACCATCTCGGCCCGCCAACGCACCCGGCCGTACTGGGACTTCGAGCCGTACCTGGGCTGAAGCGCCCCGACGGGTAGGCGAAAGGGCCCGGTACCGAGCAAGAACTCGGTACCGGGCCCTGAGTGTCGGCTGAACCGCCGGAGGCTTACGCCTCGAACACCTCACGCACCAGCTGCTCCTGCTCCGCCTGGTGGCGCTTGGCGGAGCCCACCGCCGGGGACGAGCCGTGCGGGCGGGAGATGCGCCGCAGCCGCTCGCCGGCCGGGATGTCCGCGCCGACCGCCAGGTCCAGGTGGTCGATCAGGTTGAGCGCGATGAACGGCCAGGCACCCTGGTTCGCCGGCTCCTCCTGGGCCCACAGGTACTTCTCGGCGTTCGGGTACTTGTTGACCTCCGCCTGGAGCTCGGCACCCGGCAGCGGGTACAGGCGCTCGATGCGGATGATCGCCGTGTCCGTGGCACCGCGCTTCTGACGCTCGGCCTCCAGGTCGTAGTAGACCTTGCCGGCGCAGAAGACGACCTTGCGGACCGCGGCCGGGTCGACCGTGCTGTCGCCGATGACCGGGCGGAACTCCCCGCTCGTGAACTCCTCCGCCTTCGAGGCCGCCGCCTTCAGGCGCAGCATCGACTTCGGGGTGAAGACGACCAGCGGCTTGTGGTGCGGGTTGTGCACCTGCCACCGCAGGAGGTGGAAGTAGTTCGACGGGAGCGTGGGCATCGCGACCGTCATGTTGTTCTGCGCGCAGAGCTGCAGGAAGCGCTCGACACGGGCCGAGGAGTGGTCCGGGCCCTGGCCCTCGTAGCCGTGGGGGAGGAGCAGCGTGACGCCGCTCATCTGGCCCCACTTCTGCTCCGCGGCCGAGATGTACTCGTCGACCACTGTCTGCGCGCCGTTGACGAAGTCACCGAACTGCGCCTCCCACATCACGAGCGCGTCGGGGCGGGTCAGCGAGTAGCCGTACTCGAAGCCCATGACCGCGTACTCGGACAGGAGGGAGTTGTAGACGTTGTAGCGCGCCTGGTCCTCGGCGAGGTACTGGAGCGGGGTGTACTCCTCGCCCGTCTCGCGGTCGATGAGAACCGCGTGGCGCTGGCCGAAGGTGCCGCGCTGGGAGTCCTGGCCGGACAGCCGGACCGGCGTGCCCTCCAGCAGCAGGGAGCCGACGGCGAGGGTCTCGCCCATGCCCCAGTCGATCGTGCCGTCCTCGACCATCGTCGTGCGGCGCTGCAGCTGCGGCAGCAGACGCGGGTGCACGGTGAAGTGGTCGGGGATGTTGACCTGGGACTCGGCGATGCGCTTCACGACCTCCGAGGAGATCGCGGTCGGCACCGAGACCGGGAAGCCGTCCTGCGGAGCGTGGACGGCACCGTCGGCCGGCTGCGAGGTGGCCTCGCGGACCTCGGTGAAGACCTTCTCCAGCTGGCCCTGGTAGTCCTGCAGCGCCTGCTCGGCCTCTTCCAGGGTGATGTCGCCGCGACCGATCAGGGACTCGGTGTAGAGCTTGCGCACCGAGCGCTTCTTGTCGATCAGGTCGTACATCAGCGGCTGGGTGAAGGCCGGGTTGTCCGACTCGTTGTGACCGCGGCGGCGGTAGCAGATGAGGTCGATCACCACGTCCTTGTTGAACGCCTGGCGGAACTCGAAGGCGAGCCGCGCCACGCGGACGACGGCCTCGGGGTCGTCGCCGTTCACGTGGAAGATCGGGGCCTCGATCATGCGGGCCACGTCCGTCGCGTACATGGAGGAACGCGAGGACTCGGGGGCCGCGGTGAAGCCGACCTGGTTGTTGATGACGATGTGGACCGTGCCGCCGGTGCGGTAGCCGCGCAGCTGCGACATGTTCAGGGTCTCGGCCACCACGCCCTGGCCGGCGAAGGCCGCGTCGCCGTGCAGCGCGACCGGCAGGACCGTGAAGTCCGTGCCGCCCTTGTTGATGATGTCCTGCTTGGCGCGGGCGATGCCCTCGATGACCGGGTCGACCGTCTCCAGGTGGGACGGGTTGGCGGCCAGCGAGACCGTGATCTGCTCGCCGTCCAGGCCCGTGAAGGTGCCCTCGGCGCCCAGGTGGTACTTCACGTCGCCGGAGCCGTGCATCGACTTCGGGTCGAGGTTGCCCTCGAACTCGCGGAAGATCTGCGCGTACGACTTGCCGACGATGTTGGCGAGGACGTTCAGGCGGCCACGGTGGGCCATGCCGATGACGACCTCGTCCAGGCGCGACTCGGCGGCGCTGTCGATGACCGCGTCCAGCAGCGGGATGACGGACTCGCCGCCCTCCAGCGAGAAGCGCTTCTGGCCGACGTACTTCGTCTGCAGGAAGGTCTCGAAGGCCTCAGCCGCGTTCAGGCGGCGCAGGATGCGCAGCTGCTCCTCGCGCTCCGGCTTGGTGTGCGGGCGCTCGACGCGGTCCTGGATCCACTTGCGCTGCTTCGGGTCCTGGATGTGCATGAACTCGATGCCGATGGTGCGGCAGTACGAGTCGCGCAGGACACCGAGGATGTCGCGCAGCTTCATCAGGGACTTGCCGGAGAAGCCGCCGACGGCGAACTCGCGCTCCAGGTCCCACAGGGTGAGGCCGTGCTCGGTGATGTCCAGGTCGGGGTGCTTGCGCTGGCGGTACTCCAGCGGGTCGGTGTCGGCCATCACGTGACCGCGGACCCGGTAGGAGTGGATCAGCTCGAAGACGCGGGCGGCCTTGGTGACGTCGTCGTCGTGCGAGGCGTCGATGTCCCGGAGCCAGCGGACCGGCTCGTAGGGGATGCGCAGCGCCTTGAAGATGTCGTCGTAGAAGCCGTTCTCGCCGAGCAGCAGGTTCGCGACCTGGCGCAGGAACTCGCCGGAGGCGGCGCCCTGGATCACCCGGTGGTCGTAGGTCGACGTGAGCGTCATGACCTTCGAGATGCCGAGCTTGTTCAGGGTGTCCTGGGAGGTGCCCTGGAACTCCGCCGGGTAGTCCATGGAGCCGACGCCCATGATCACGGACTGGCCGGGCATCAGACGCGGCACGGAGTGGACGGTGCCGAGACCGCCGGGGTTGGTCAGGGAGACCGTGACACCGGTGAAGTCGTCCATGGTCAGCTTGTTGTCGCGGGCGCGACGGACGATGTCCTCGTAGGCCTGCCAGAACTCGAAGAAGTTCAGCGTCTCGGCCTTCTTGATCGCCGCGACGACCAGCTGGCGGTCGCCGTTGGGCTTGACCAGGTCGATGGCGAGACCGAGGTTGACGTGCGGCGGCTTGACGAGGGTCGGCTTGCCGTCCTTCTCGCCGAAGGACCAGTTCATCGACGGCATGGCCTTGATGGCCTGCACCATCGCGTACCCGATGACGTGCGTGAAGGAGATCTTCCCGCCGCGGGCGCGCTTGAGGTGGTTGTTGATGACGATCCGGTTGTCGAACAGCAGCTTCACCGGGACCGCGCGGACCGAGGTGGCCGTCGGCAGCTCCAGCGAGGCGTTCATGTTCTTCGCGACCGCGGCGGCCGGGCCGCGCAGGGTGACCAGCTCGGGGCCCTCGGGGGCCTGCGCCGGAGCCTTCGCGGCGGGAGCGGCCTTCGCCACCGGCTGAGCGGGCGCCTGTGCGGGCGTCGCCGGCTTGGCCGGGGCGGGGGCCGGAGCCGCGGCGGGCTTCGGGGCCACCGGGGCGGGAGCGGCGGCGGCCGGGGCCGCGGGCGCGCTCGGGGCCGCGGGAGCAGCCGTGGTGGTGGTCTCTGCGGCCCCCGTGGCCGCAGTACCCGCCGGAGCCGGGGCGGCAGGCGCGCCCGGCTTGTAGTCGGCGAAGAAGTCCCACCAGGCACGGTCTACCGAATTCGGGTCCTGGAGGTACTGCTGATAGATCTCGTCGACGAGCCACTCGTTCGGACCGAACGCAGCAGCGGGGTTCTTCCCGGCTTGGTCGTCGGTGGAGATGCTCGAGTTACTGGGGGACTGTGGCGACACGGCGGCAACCGCCCTCTTCCGCTTCACAAGGTGATGGACAGCGGAAATAAAGGCTACGCCTCCAAGACCGCGAAGGTCAGGTCGAGCCCGTTCATCGTCGCGTAAGTCACACCGGAAATCTTGTTTCAGGGCTTGATATGGCGGGAAACAAGCGTGGTTCCGCATGTCAGCGGGTGTGTGCGGGTTCGCCGAGCGGGGCCCGGCGCGGATCAGTGCGGGCGCGCGCCCGGGCCCGTCCCAGATCACACGTGTCCGGCTGCGCGGACGCACATGGATCTTGTGGCTCCGGTTCGGACTTTACGTCAACTTGGGGCGGAAGTCTCTCCCGGAAGAGTGACGATGATCCTGCAACCGCGATCGGATTCGGCCACACCGATCCGGCCGCCGTGCAGATCCACCGCCCAGCGGGCGATCGCGAGGCCGAGACCGGTGCCCCCGTCGCTGCCCGGACCGTGCGGCCGGGTCACCGAGCCGCGGTTGAACCGCTCGAACACCCGGTGCCACTCCGAGCGCGGGATGCCGGGCCCCTCGTCCAGGACCTCCAGCTCCAGCGAGTCCGGCTGCGGCCCGCGCCGCGCCCGTACGGTCACACGGCCGTGCGGCGGGCTGTGCTTGACCGCGTTGTCGATCAGGTTCGCGACGACCTGGTGGATGCGCTCGGGGTCCGCGTGCGCGGTCAGCTCCGGCGGGGAGACGTCGAGGTGCAGATGGACGTCCGTACGCGTGTGCTTGCCCGAGCCGGAGGCGATGTCCGCGCGCGCGGAGGCGACCATGTTGGCCTCCTTCAGCACGCCCGACAGGTACGGCCACACCTCGAAGCGGCGCTTCTTCAGCGGTACGACGCCGTTGTCGAGCCGGGACAGGTCCAGCAGCGTCTCCACGAGCCGGCTGAGCCGCTCGGTCTGCTTCAGGGCCGTCCGCATGGTCTCCGGGTCGGCCTCGGTGACCCCGTCGACGATGTTCTCCAGCACCGCGCGCAGGCCGGCGATCGGCGTGCGCAGCTCGTGCGAGACGTTCGCGACCAGCTCTTTTCGCTGCTGGTCCTGCGCCTCCAGCTCGTCGGCCATGACGTTGATCGTCTCGGCCAGGTCGCCCAGCTCGTCCCGGCGGTTCTCGCGCACCCGGCGCGTGTAGTCGCCCTGCGAGATGGAGCGGGCCACCGCGTTCATCTCGTCCAGGGGCGAGGTGAGCGAGTGCGCCACGAACTGCGTGATCAGCAGCGTGGCGATCATCGAGAAGACCGTGATGAAACGCAGCTCGGTCTTGGTGTGCACCGCGACGATCGACAGACCGGTGGTGATCAGCACCGAGATGACGACCAGAGCGCCCAGCTTGGTCTTGACCGAGAACGGGCGTACGCCGCCCCAGGGCTCCCCCGCGGGGTACCCGGGGCCCCTCCGTGCGGCTTCGCGCCCGCCGCTCATGGCGTCGGCGTCTCCAGCGCGTAGCCCACGCCGTGCACGGTACGGATCCGCTCGGCGCCGATCTTCCGGCGCAGCGCCTTGATGTGGCTGTCCACGGTCCGGGTGCCGGAGGCGTCCGCCCAGTCCCACACCTCGGCCAGCAGCTGCTCACGGGAGAGCACCGCGCGCGGGGTGTTCGCCAGGCACACCAGCAGGTCGAACTCGGTGGGCGTCAGGTGGACGTCCTCCGACTTCACCCGTACCCGGCGCTGCGCGTGGTCGATCTCCAGCTCGCCGAGGCGCAGGATGCCGGAGCGGGGCGTCGCGGCGGCCAGGGCCGCCCGCTCCACGCGCCGCAGCAGCACGTGCACGCGCGCCGCCAGTTCCCGCATCGAGAACGGCTTGGTCATGTAGTCGTCGGCGCCGACCCCGAGCCCGACCAGCATGTCCGTCTCGTCGTCCCGCGCGGTGAGCATCAGCACCGGCACCGGCCGCTGCGCCTGAACCCGGCGGCAGACCTCCAGGCCGTCGAAGCCCGGCAGCATGATGTCGAGGATCAGCAGGTCGGGCTGCCAGGCCTCGGCCGTGTCGACGGCGGCCGGTCCGTCGACCGCGGTCTGCACGAGGAATCCCTCGGCACGGAGCCGGGCCGCGATGGCGTCGACGATCGTGGGATCGTCCTCGACCACCAGCACGCGACGCTGAGCCCCCGGGGTGCTCGTCGCCGCGCCGCTCTGGGAGGTGTGTGTCTGCTCCATCGCCCGCCCCTGTTGCTTATGTTGCTTTCCGGAATCCGTGGGGAGATCCCATGACTGCGATTGACGCTTGAATGATCCGCGTCAGAGAAGCACCCTACGGGGACTCCCCGTGCCGTCGCTATCCAGGTCGGACGGCGAGGTGCACGGCGTCCGGAACGCCCCGGGCAACGGGCACCTCTTCGGTACGCACCTGTCGGAACCCGGCATTCCGCAAACTTCCTTCAAATTCCGGAGAGGGCTCGGCAGACCATACGGCAAGTACCCCGCCCGGCTTCAACACCCTTGCGCAGGAAGCGAGTCCGGCGGGTGAGTACAGTCCGCCGTTGTCCTCGGTCACGGTCCAGCCGGGGCCGTTGTCGATGTCCAGGCACAGGGCGTCGAACGTGTCTGAAGTCTCATGGACGTACCTCACCAGGTCGCCTTCCACGATCTCGGTACGGGGGTCGGCGAGGGCCGCCGCGGACACCTGTGCGAGCGGTCCGCGCCGGTGCCAGCCGACGACGGCGGGCTCCCGCTCCACCACCGTGATCCGCCCCCAGCGGGGGTCGGCGGCAGCGTGTGCGAGCGAGAACCCGACCCCCAGCCCGCCGATCAGCACGTCCGGCGCCGGCCGCCCGTCCAGGGCCCCGTACGCGGCGTCGACCAGCAGCCGCTCCGAGCGGCCGTCGGAGGTGTCCATCAGGAAGCAGCCGTTGGCGATGATCTGCAACAGCTCCCCGTGTCTGCGCAGCACCACTTCTCCGAAGGGGCCATCGCGCCGGTCCAGGACCACGGGAGCGTCGTACGCGGCAGTCATGAGCCCATCCTGCTCGAACGGGGCTTTGCGGGCACGGGAATTACGGATGACGGGAGGGTGGTTTCCCTGCCGCGGCCTTGAGCAGGGGCGGAGGCCGGACGCGCCCGGAGCTTGAGAGGTTGCTGTGAATCGGCTCTCGCGTGGCGTCGGTCATAGACAGGGGCCCGCGCAACGCCAAGGGTGGGGCGCGACGGAAGGAGCGCCACACCGTGGATCGGACCGCCAAGGGCCCTGTGACGGCCGCGTCCCCGCCCCCGCCGGGCCTGCCCCTTCCCGCCGACGGCCCAGCAGTCCCCTCGGCCCCCGGCATCGCCCGCTTTCTGGACGGCATGCCACGCCAGCGAGGCGCCACGGCACCCGCCCCTGCCTCCGCGCCCGCGGAAGAGCGCGCCCCGCGTCTCCGCCCCTGGCACCTGCTGCCGTCCCCGGGGCGCACCCCCTTCACCTTCGCCTACACGGCCGTCCTGGCCGTCACCTCGCTGATCGCGGCGTTGGCCGACCCCGGGCTCGTGCACGCGCTCTACCAGGACTCCAGCACGGACGTCGCCCACCTGGTGCGCACGCCCGTCCTGGTGCTGCTGGCCAGCGCGCTGTGGATCGCGGGCGGGGTCCTGTCGCCGTACGCACTCACCTTCGTGCTCGTGCTGACCGGGCTGGAGCGGCGCATAGGCGGGGCGCGGGCCGTCTGCGTGTTCCTGGCCGGGCACGTCCTCGCCACCCTCGCCACGGAGGTCCCGGTGGGCCTGGCGGTCCTCTTCGGCCACCTCCCCGAGACCTCGCTGCACCGCCTGGACTACGGCATCAGCTTCGGCGTCGCGGCCAGCACCAGCGCCCTCGCCGGCCTGCTCACCCCCTGGCTCCGCTGGCCCCTGCTCGCCCTGTTCACCGGCACCCTCCTCAACGACCTGATCGCCTTCCAGGACCCGATGACGAACTGGGGCCATCTGATCGCCCTGTCGATCGGCATAGCGGCCTGGCCTCTGGTGCGCCGCTGGCAGCAGCCGGCCCAGCCTTCTCTCACCTGCAGAAACCCATGCGTCACCCCCTGATCGCTCACAGCGAACGGCAGTCCGGAACATCCATGCACCGGCATTAGTTGAGTCGGCATAACTCAAGTTGACTGCCTAAGGGGAGATCATGGCTGCTGAGTCCACGGCGTTCACGCTCGCCCTGCCCGTGCTGCCGCTCGACGACGAGGTCGTGCTGCCCGGCATGGTTGTTCCGCTGGACCTGAGCGACGCAGAGGTACGGGCCGCGGTGGAGGCCGCACAGGCCGCCGCGCGTTCCACGCCCGGGAAGCCCAAGGTTCTGCTGGTGCCACGCATCGACGGCACGTACGCCAAGACGGGTGTGCTCGGCACGGTCGAGCAGGTCGGCCGGCTGGCCGACGGCGACCCGGGTGCCCTGATCCGCGGCCGGAGCCGGGTGCGGATCGGCGCGGGTACCACTGGGCCGGGCGCGGCGCTGTGGGTCGAGGGCGCGCGCATCGAGGAGAGCGTGCCCGAGCCGCTGCCGGGCCAGGTCGCGGATCTGGTCAAGGAGTACAAGGCGCTGGCCAGCAGCTGGCTGAAGAAGCGCGGCGCCTGGCAGGTCGTCGACCGTGTCCAGGCCATCGAGGACGTCTCGGCGCTGGCCGACAACTCCGGTTACTCGCCCTTCCTGACCACCGAGCAGAAGGTGGAGCTGCTGGAGACCGCCGACCCGGTGGCCCGGCTGAAGCTCGCCACGCAGCAGCTCCGCGACCACCTCGCCGAGCAGGACGTGGCCGAGACCATCGCCAAGGACGTCCAGGAGGGGGTCGACAAGCAGCAGCGCGAGTTCCTGCTGCGCCGTCAGCTGGAGGCCGTCCGCAAGGAGCTGCGCGAGCTGAACGGCGAGCAGGAGGGCGAGGAGTCCGACGACTACCGCGCCCGCGTCGAGGCCGCCGACCTGCCGGAGAACGTCCGGGAGGCCGCCCTCAAGGAGGTCGACAAGCTGGAGCGCGCCTCCGACCAGTCGCCGGAGGGCTCGTGGATCCGCACCTGGCTGGACACCGTCCTGGAGCTGCCGTGGAACACGCGCACCGAGGACGCGTACGACATCCAGGGCGCCAAGGCGGTCCTGGACGCCGAGCACGCCGGCCTGGAGGACGTGAAGGAGCGCATCACCGAGTACCTGGCGGTGCGCAAGCGGCGCAGTGAGCGCGGCCTGGGTGTCATCGGCGGCCGGCGCGGCGGTGCCGTGCTCGCGCTCGTCGGCCCGCCCGGCGTGGGCAAGACGTCGCTCGGCGAGTCCGTCGCGCACGCGATGGGGCGCAAGTTCGTCCGCGTCGCCCTCGGCGGCGTCCGTGACGAGGCCGAGATCCGCGGCCACCGGCGTACGTACGTCGGCGCGCTGCCCGGCCGGATCGTGCGCGCCGTCAAGGAGGCCGGGTCCCTGAACCCGGTCGTGCTGCTCGACGAGATCGACAAGGTGGGCTCGGACTTCCGGGGCGACCCGGCAGCCGCCCTGCTGGAGGTCCTGGACCCGGCGCAGAACCACACGTTCCGCGACCACTACCTGGAGGTCGAACTCGACCTGTCGGACGTCGTCTTCCTGGCCACCGCCAACGTCCTGGAGGCCATCCCGGAGGCGCTGGCCGACCGGATGGAGATCGTCCGCCTGGACGGCTACACGGAGGACGAGAAGATCGTCATCGCCCGTGACCACCTGCTCCCGCGCCAGCTGGAGCGGGCCGGTCTGAACAAGGACGAGGTCACGATCGAGGAGAGCGCGCTGCGCAAGCTCGCCGGCGAGTACACGCGCGAGGCGGGCGTACGCACCCTGGAGCGGTCCGTCGCGCGGCTGCTGCGCAAGATCGCCGCACAGCACGAACTGGGCGGGCGGGAGCTGCCGTTCACCGTACGGGACGAGGACCTGCGCGGACTGATCGGGCGCCCGCACCACGTGCCCGAGTCCGCCCAGGACCCGGCCGAGCGCCGTACGTCCGTGCCCGGCGTCGCGACCGGCCTCGCGGTCACCGGAGCCGGTGGTGACGTGCTCTTCGTGGAGGCGTCCCTCGCCGACCCGGAGACCGGCGCGGCGGGCCTGACCCTGACCGGGCAGCTGGGTGAAGTGATGAAGGAGTCGGCGCAGATCGCGCTGAGCTTCCTGCGCAGCCACGGCGCCGAACTGGAGCTTCCGGTCGGCGACTTGAAGGACCGGGGCGTACACATCCACTTCCCGGCGGGCGCGGTGCCGAAGGACGGCCCGAGCGCGGGCGTGACGATGACCACGGCCCTCGCCTCGCTGCTCTCCGGCCGCCTGGTCCGCACGGACGTGGCCATGACCGGCGAGGTCTCGCTGACCGGCCGGGTGCTGCCCATCGGCGGCGTGAAGCAGAAGCTGCTCGCCGCGCACCGCGCCGGGGTGACCACCGTGATCATCCCCAAGCGCAACGAGCCCGACCTGGACGACGTCCCGGCCGAGGTGCTGGACAAGCTGGACGTCCACGCCGTGTCCGACGTCCGACAGGTCCTGGAGCTGGCGCTCGCGCCCGCCACGAACGGCGCGACGCCGGAGGTTCCGGTCGCGGCGTGACAGGCGCTGCCGGAAAGGCGAGGCCCGGGTTCCGTGAGGGAGACCCGGGCCTCTGCCATGCCGTCATCGAGAGATCCCGTCATGGGCGCATATATGGATCACTCGGTAGAATTCAGGCGTGAGTTGGCCCCCCAGCCGCCCCTCCGGGCTGATCGGGGCGGAGATCGCCGGCTACCGGGTCGAGCGAGAGCTAGGCCACGGCGGCATGGCCGTGGTGTACTGCGCCACCGACCTGCGCCTGGGCCGCACGGTAGCCCTCAAGCTGCTCGCTCCCGAGTACACCCGCAACGACGCCTTCCGCCGCCGTTTCGCGTACGAGTCCCGGGTGGCCGCCGCCATCGACCACCCCAACATCGTGCCCGTCTTCGAGGCCGGCGAGGCCGACGGGATCCTGTACATCGCGATGTGTTACGTCCATGGTCTCGACCTGCGGGCCGTGCTCGACCGGGACGGCCCCCTCGACGTACCGGCCGCGCTGCGCATCGCCGCCCAGCTGGCCTCCGCCCTGGACGCGGCCCACGCCCACGAACTGGTCCACCGGGACGTCAAACCCGGCAACGTCCTGGTCGCCAAGGGCGTCGACAGCGACCACCCCGAGCACGTGTACCTCACGGACTTCGGGCTGGCGAAGAAGTCCCTGTCGCTCACCGGGTTCACCACCGCGGGCGAGTTCGTCGGCACGCTCGACTACGTGGCGCCGGAGCGGATCGCGGGCCGCCCGGTGGACGGCAGGTCCGATCTCTACAGCCTGGCCTGCGTCGTGCACGAGACCCTGGCGGGCGCGCCACCCTTCGAGCGCGACGACCACCTCGAACTGCTGTGGGCGCACCAGTACGACCCGCCGCCCGCGGTGAGCGAGCGCCGGCCGGAGCTCCCGCGGGCGGTGGACGACGTCCTGCGCAAGGCCCTGGCGAAGGCCCCGGAGGACCGGTACGGCACCTGCCTGGAGTTCGTTGCGGCGCTGCGTTCCGCCGTGGCCGCCGAGGCGGCTCCGCACGACGCCACGCCCATGCCCACGTCCGCCCCGGCGCCCCTGCCGGTACCGGAGCCGCCCGCCTGGGCCGGCCCGGTTCTCCAGCGGCCGACGTAATACCGGGCGTTTTTCCCCTCGTCAAGTCCCGAGTCCTCGGAACGTGACCCGTGCCGCCCTCTTTGGGCTTACTGGATGTGCGGCCCCACCGGATAGGAAATGAGGCCGCGGGGTACGGCGGAAATGATTGCGCTGCCAGTGTCCCGAATTCTCGGAGCGCATCCAATGGGCTCCAATCCAGGAAGCAGGAGAAATCATGAACCGTAATTCCAAGACGTCCGAGTCCCGTCCCAAGCGTCGAGGTCTTCTCCTCGCGACGGCGATCGCGTCCGCGGCGATGGCCGGGGGAGTCATTATTCCGGCCTCCTCCGCGATGGCGGCCCCCGCCATGTCGGTCGCTCATGTGGTGGCCCATAAGAGCCACCATTGCCACCACCACTGCCACGCCGGCAACACGCAGGGTGGTACTCAGGGTGGCGGCAACGGCAACACGCAGGGTGGTACCCAGGGTGGCGGTAACGGCAACACGCAGGGTGGTACCCAGGGTGGTGGCAACGGCAATACCCAGGGTGGTACCCAGGGTGGCGGTAACGGCAACACGCAGGGTGGTACCCAGGGTGGTGGCAACGGCAACACCCAGGGTGGTACCCAGGGTGGCGGTAACGGGAACACGCAGGGTGGCACTCAGGGTGGTGGCAACGGCAACACGCAGGGTGGCACTCAGGGTGGCGGTAACGGCAACACGCAGGGTGGCACTCAGGGTGGTGGCAACGGCAACACCCAGGGTGGCACTCAGGGTGGTGGCAACGGGAACACGCAGGGTGGCACTCAGGGTGGTGGCAACGGGAACACGCAGGGTGGCACTCAGGGAGGTGGCAACGGGAACACCCAGGGAGGCACCCAGGGTTGATCAATAAATGAGTTCATCACCTCGCGGAGGCAACCTCTGCGAGGTGATGAACTTTTTTTGGCCTCGCGTTTTCACGACGTGGGCTGTACGACTCTTGACCAAAGGGTGAGGAGTGCGGCTGGCCTGGGGCGAGCTGGCAGATGGGAGGCACGCTGGTGTGCAAGGTGGATCACGAGGCCGCAGCGGTGACCGCGACAGCAGCTCTGACGGCGGCCTACCCGCACCTGAGGCAAGAGGCTTCTCCACATCCGGCACTGGAAGGGTGCGAGGACGTGGAGTGGTCGTCCGTTCCTGGCTGCCCGGTTAATGTCCCGGCCGTCCTGCGTGGGCTGCTCGATCCCGACGCGGCTGAGATGGCAGAGCGAGCACTGGACTGGCTTGTGATGTCAGGACCGATGTCCATTAGTGCGACGATGTCGGCTGTCGTCCCGTACCTGCTCCGACTGACTGCCGATCCATCGATCCCACGCCGGAACGAGTTGTTCGGGCTCGTGCTCGTAGCCGCCGCCCTGTCCGCACCGACCGACCCCGACAACGCGTGGGATCTGGCGGTCAGCGGCCCTGAGAAGGACCATCCTGAACGGGCCCTGTGCCGAGCGGCATTCGTTGCCGACGCGGCATGGGTGCGACGTCTGCTGGCCGATGACGAACTGCTGGCCGGCCTTCAACTGGACGAGGGCGAGCGGGCGTCACTGGTCCAGGCGGCCGGACTGTAACGCGCAAAGCACCCCCGGGCAGGCCGACTGCCACTGCTGCCAGACTCCGATCCCCGACGGTCAGCCTGCTTCGGCTGTCGGCTCCGAAGCCTCGGGCACGCCCGCGTGCAGGGACACTCCGGCCGCATCCTGCACGGAAGTTGCGCCAGAGCCCGTTCTCGTGAACAAAGCCAGGCCGCAGGAGAATCCCACGGTTCGACAGGTCGGTCCGGCTTCTCGCTGGGAGGAAGGTCGAAGGGGGGTATCACCGGCGTCCCGTGTGTCAAGCCCCGAATCTCCGTCGCTTTCTCCCCGCGCCCGAAACCGGCAATCTGGTGGCAGGTAAAGAACTCGGCCGTCAAGCAGAACTGAGACACCGGGCAAGTCGAAACCCCGGCTTGCGGTGAATTTCAGAATCTGGGCCGATTGTTATTCGAGGGAGATTCCCATGGCAAGGAAGCAGCGCATTGCGCACATCGCCGGTCTGTCCTGCGTCACTGCAATACTCGCCGGAACGGCAGGGGTGGCGGTTGCCCAGACAGCCCAGACTGTTCCGATGGCAGCCCCTGCAGCGGAATGCAGCGTTCGAGACGGGGTGATGCGTGGTAACGGCTTCGCTCCTCATCAGGCATATGACGTCACGCGTGACGGAAAAACCATCTCTCGTGTCTCCGCTGGACCGAAGGGCGACGTCAAGGTTGCCATTACCGGCGGTGGTTCGGTTTCCGTAGGCACGGTTCGGTGCGCGTCGTCTGGATCAGCCTCAGGCTCCACGGCGTCCGGCGCCGCAACAGCGACGGCGAAGGGGGCGGAAGCGGCACAGCAGGCAGTGAGCAAGGGTGCTTCCACGGCGCAGGCAGCCGAAATAGGGCGACGGGAAGCAAAAGCGGAAGCGCAAAAGCTCGGGTTGTCACCCTCTGTAGTGAACCAAGTGACGAACAATGTGACAAACATTGTCAACAACACCATAAATGGTGGTCAGGGCAACACCATTGGTGGCACTCAGATCGGCAACGGGAACACGCAGGGTGGCACTCAGGGCAGCGGTAACGGGAACACGCAGGGTGGCACTCAGGGCAGCGGTAACGGCAACACGCAGGGCGGTACCCAGGGCAGCGGTAACGGCAACACCCAGGGCGGCACTCAGGGTGGTGGCGCCGGGAACACGCAGGGTGGCACTCAGGGCAGCGGTAACGGGAACACGCAGGGTGGCACTCAGGGCAGCGGTAACGGGAACACGCAGGGCGGTACCCAGGGCAGCGGTAACGGCAACACCCAGGGCGGCACTCAGGGTGGTGGCGCCGGGAACACGCAGGGTGGTACCCAGGGTGGCGGTAACGGCAACACCCAGGGCGGCACTCAGGGTGGTGGCGCCGGGAACACGCAGGGTGGTACCCAGGGTGGCGGTAACGGCAACACCCAGGGTGGCACTCAGGGTGGTGGCGCCGGGAACACCCAGGGTGGCACCCAGGGCTGACGCCGACGGCCGCACCGGCGGCGCCTGACAACCGGTGGCGGGGGTGAGGGTCTGCATGGCCTTCACCCCCGCCGCTTCGTGGCACAACCAGCCGCTGCCCCGCCCCTCCCGGCGGGGCAGAGCCGTGTCCGCGTGCGCCGCTCAGGCCTCGTTCAGGCGTCGCTCAGACCGGGGCCACCGTCTGCTCCGCCCACACCGTCTTGCCGACGCGGTCGTGCCGGGTGCCCCAGCTCTCGGCGAGCTGGGCGACGAGCAGCAGGCCCCGGCCGCCCTCGTCGAAGATGCGGGCGCGCCGCATGTGCGGGGTGGTGCCGCTGGAGTCGTAGACCTCGCAGATCAGCTTGTCGCCCTGGTGGATCAGGCGGAGCTGGATGGGCGGGCGGCCGTAACGGATCGCGTTGGTGACCAGCTCGCTGACCATCAGCTCGGTGGTGAAGGAGACCTCGGCCAGCCCCCACTCGGTCAGCTGGTCGTCGACGAGGTGGCGGGCGGCGGCGACGACGGTCGGCTCGTTGTCCAGGTCCCACGCGGCGACCCGGTCGGCGTGCAGGGCGCGGGTGCGGGCGACGAGCAGGGCGATGTCGTCGTCGGGGCGGTGGCTGAGCAGCGCGGTGAGCACGTGGTCGCAGACGGCGTCCAGGGTCGGGGCGGGGCGGGCGAGCGCGGCGAACATCTTGTCCAGCGCCTCGTCGATGTCGTGGTCGCGGGCCTCCAGCAGCCCGTCGGTGTAGAGGGCGAGCAGGCTGCCTTCGGGCAGTTCCGTCTCGACGGCCTCGAACGGCAGCCCGCCGAGCCCCAGCGGCGGCCCCGCGGGCACGTCGACGAAGCGGACCGCGCCGTCCGGGGTGACCACTGCGGGCGGCGGATGACCGGCCCGGGCGAGGGTGCACTGGCGCGAGACCGGGTCGTAGACCGCGTACAGGCAGGTGGTGCCGATGCCGCCGGCGGTCTCGGCGGCCGGGTCCGCGCTGCCCTCGTCGGCGGCCAGGCGCAGCACCAGGTCGTCGAGATGGGTGAGGAGTTCGTCGGCCGGGAGGTCGACGTCCGCCAGGGTGCGTACGGCGGTGCGCAGCCGGCCCATGGTGGCGGAGGCGCGGATGCCGTGGCCGACGACGTCGCCGACGACCAGGGCCACGCGGGCCCCGGACAGCGGGATCACGTCGAACCAGTCGCCGCCCACGCCCGCCTTGGTGGCTGCGGGCAGATAGCGGGTGGCGATCTCCAGGGCCGCCTGCTCGGGCAGCGTGTGCGGGAGCAGGCTGCGCTGGAGGGCCATGGTGGTGGTGCGGGCCCGGGAGTAGCGGCGGGCGTTGTGGATGCCGGTGGCGGCCTTGGCCGTGAACTCCTCGGCGAGCCGCAGATCCTCGGGCCCGAAGGGCTCCCGCCCCGCGCGGCGGCCGAACAGCGCGACCCCGAGCGTGGTGCCCTGGGCGAGCAGCGGCACCAGCAGCAGCGAACGGGTCTGCGAGGCGCGCAGCCAGGCGGCGCCCGAGTCCAGCGTGGCCCACTCGGCGACGGCCGGGTCGGTCGTGTCGTACAGCATCGTGCGGCGCGCGGCCAGGCACTCGGCCGCGGGGGAGCCCGCCGGGCAGGCGACCGCCTCGCCCACGCCGCTCCCGGCCTCGGAAGCGGGGTCGTGCGGGGTGGCCGTACGCAGCGCGGCGCGGCGCAGGAGGACCGGGCCGGGGGTGGTCTCGTCCTCGGTCTGCGGGGAGTCGAGCAGGTCCACGGCCATGACGTCGGCGAGCCGGGGGACCGTGACCTCGCCGAGTTCCTGCGCTCCGCGGGCGAGATCCGCGGCGGAGCCGACTTGGGAGGCGGCCTCGCCGGAGGGGCGCTGCCCCGCGGCGGCATCCTGCGGGCGGCGCTGCGTGGCCAGGCAGACGGCCCGGACCCGGCCGCCGGGGTCCTTCAGCGGGGTGAGGACGGTGGGTTGGCCGAGGTCCGGGCCGAGGCGGGTGTCGGCCTCCTGCGGCCGGCCGGTCTCCAGCGCCAGCCGCATCGTCCGGTCGGTCTCCTCGCTCGCCGGACCGGGCACGATGTGCGTCAGGCTCAGCCCGCGCATCGCGGCCTCGGGCAGGGCGAGCGCGCGCTCCATGCGGCGGTTGGCGCGCATCAGCCGCAGCTCGGTGTCGAAGATCGCCAGCGGGAACGGGGACTGCAGGAAGGTCCACTCCTCCAGCGGCTCGCCCCGGGGCCGCGGCCGGGCCGTTACGGCGGTCACCACGAGCCAGTCGGTGGCCCCGGTGGCGGTGGTGCGGCGGTGGGCGAGCAGCCCCAGCTCCAGGGACCGGCCGTCGCGGTGGCGCACGGGCACGGTGCCGTTCCAGCGGTCCCGACCGGCCAGGGCCCGCCGGGCCGCGGCGCCCTCGGCGGCGAGCAGCCGGCGGGCCGGCTGTCCGAGCACCGCCGCGGGTTCGTAGCCGAGCAGCCGCTGGGCGCCCTCGCTCCAGCCGGTCAGGATGCCCCGCTCATCGATGACGGCCGTGGCCGTGTACGTCGACTGTCGCTCCATCGCCGCTCATCTCGCCCTAGTCGCCCTTGCTCGGCAGGCAGCCCTTGCTTGCTCGGCAGGCTCTCCCAGACCAGCATGATCCCGGGCGGCGCCGAGCACCAACGCGGCGACGGCGACCGCCACCGAAGGACGGCCGCCGGATGAGCCGGTGAAGCAGGTCTCTCCTGGACCTAGCCGAGGGCCAGGGCCTGCACTCGGTCCAGTGCTCCGTTGAACTTGTCGTGGTCACCGACCGTCGGGCCGGAGGACGTGTACTGCCACATCGTGTAGTAGGACCAGCCGGCCGGCAGCGTCCCCGGGTCGGTGGCGTAGCGGGCGATCCACAGCGGGTTGTTCACGGCGAAACCGCCGTAGTTGCCGGTGCACTGGGTCCACCAGCTGGTGGCCGTGTAGATCACGGCCCAGCGGCCGGTGCGGGCGTGGTACTGGTTGATGAAGTCGGCGATCCAGCTGACCATCCCGCTCTGCGTCTTGCCGTAGCAGGTCGCGCCGTACGGGTTCCACTCGATGTCGAGGGTGCCGGGCAGCGTCTTGCCGTCACGGGACCAGCCGCCGCCGTGGTCCACGAAGTAGTTGGCCTGGGTGGCGCCGCTCGTGGTGTCCGGGGTCGCGAAGTGGTAGGCGGCGCGGATCATGCCGACGTTGTACGAGCCGTTGTACTGCTGGGCGAAGTACGGGTTGGTGTAGTACGTGCCTTCCGTGGCCTTCGTGTACGCCCAGCGCACCCCGCTGTTCCACAGGGTCGACCAGGCGACGTTGCCCTGGAAGCTGGAGACGTCGACGCCCTCGGTCTGGGTGGCGGCAGCGATGCTGGGGGTGCCGTGCCGGCCTTCGTGGGCGAGGACGCCCATGCCCATGTGGGCGGAGCCGCGGGCGGGCCTGGTCGCGGCGTGGGCGGAGGTGAGGGGAAGGGAGAGGGCGAGCACCGCGAGCAGGGCCGTGAGCAGGACGGCGAGAGGGCGCGGGCGGAAGATGTCGGGTCTGTGCACGGGCATGACGGGCCTCCGAGGAGAGAGGTGGGGGGAGCCGTGAAGGGACCGCTGACGTACTGGCGTGGGCATGCCATGTAATTGCCCGATAAAGAAGCTACGCACGTAGATAGTGGCGTGGGAAGGGGGTCCGGACACCGCCGATGGTCTACGCCTGCGAAATACTTACGGAGCTGCGGCGATGGCGGCGTGTGACAGAAACTTTCAGACCGCGAAAACCAGTCAGGGGTGCTGACGTGCACGAGGACGGAAACGGGGATACACATCCCGCCACCACGGAGGTGACGCCCAGTGGTGCCGACCAGGAATTCCTGGCCCTGGAGCGCGAGTTGACCGTACTGCTGCGGCGCGCCCGCGCCAACCAGGGCGAGATGGCCCGCGAGGTCCACCCCGACCTGGAGTCCTCCGCGTACGGTCTGCTCATCCGGCTGGGCGAGCAGGGCGGCCGGCGGGCCACGGAACTCGCCGCCTACATCGGCGTCGGCAAGGCCACCATGTCCCGCCAGCTGCGTGCCCTGGAGGAGCTGGGCCTGATCACCCGCGAGCCCGACCCGGCCGACGGCCGCGCCTGGCTCGTCACGCTCACCGACGAGGGCCGCCGCCGCGTCGGCACGGTCCGCGAGGCCCGGCGCGCCCGCTACGTCCGCCAGCTCGCCCACTGGGACCGGCGCGAGGTGGCGGAACTGGCCCGGCTGCTGCACGAGTTGAACCAGGTCATGGAGAAGTAGCCCGCGAAGGACGGAGAGACGGCCCGCGAGGGGCAGGGGGCGCGGGCCGTCACAGCTCGACGTAGACCACCGTCGCGTCGTCGTGCGTCTTGCTCCGCCGCAGATGGACCCGTTCCTCCCGGTCCGCCGCCTCCAGCTCCCGTACCCGCTCGACCAGTGCCCCCGCGCCCTCCTTGGCGACGACGTCGAACAGGGCCGTCCAGTCGCCCTCGCCGAACTTCTCCGTCCAGCGGGTCGCGCCGTCCGTCAGCGCGGCGAGGGCGCTCACCTCGCGCCGGGGCGCGGAGCCGGTGACCGCGCGGGCGGCGACCGAGGGGTCGGCGGCGGCCGTGAAGAAACCGCCCTCCTTGTTGCGCAGATGGGCGTCCACCAGGGACGCGGTGGCGAGGGCCGAGGCGGGCAGCCGGGCGAGGCGGTCGTCCAGGACCGGCGTGACCGTGCCCTCGGGGGACCGCAGCAGCAGCGCCGAGTCGGACAGGACCAGGTACTCCAGGGTCTCGGCGGACCAGCGGGCCAGGACGACGGTTGCCTGAGGGGTCAGCGGGTGAGAAAGGTCACAGGTGTCCGCATGTGCGTCCGCGGTGCGCCTGATGGCCCCCGAGAGAATCTCCGAGAGCGTCATATCTCGGGAGGAAAGGGTCAGTTCGACCAGCGCGCCCCCCAGCCGCGCGGTGAACCAGGGAACGGAATGCAGACAGCCGGTTCCGTCGCTGGGCGGAGTCACCCCGTCCAGGACGATCACGCAACCTCCCTGTCCGGACGCGGGTAGTCCGACTCCGGCGAAGTCCTCGTTGGGGCGGGCCGGGTTGCCGGGTTCCGAGACGAGATCAGTTCGCATTCAGCCAGTCTGCACGAGGCCTTCACGGCCTCCGCCAAAGGCTGGCAAACGTCGCCGAATTGCTACGGCCCCGCAGGTCAGGCGCCTGGTTTGGGGGGGAATGGCGCACTCCGGGAAGGCGTGGCGGCGAATACTGCCAAAGCCTGCCGCGCGCGTCCAACCGGCCCGCCGCGCAAGACGGCGGAGCGCGCCAGAGGAACTTGCCCGCCAACTCCCCTCCGATGTTCACTCCTTCGGGTGGCGGGTCAGATGATGCGCGACCAGTGCCCACCGGCGCTGGAAGGGTCGGGAACCGTACGAACCGGGTGAACACACCCCTTGGCACCGATATGACGGGGCGCCACCCGGGCCCCTGGGTAGACGAGTTCAGGAATGCGAGCACCGGTGCAGAAAAAGCGGCCTCGGCGCACAGGCAGGCAGACGGCCCCCGAGGGGGTCGCCGAGCAGACCCCCGTGGGCACCGGCCGCCCCACACATGTGCGCACCCGGCTCATCGTCGCCGTCACCGCGGTGGCCGCCGCCATCGCCGGAGCCGGAGCGCCCGCGCTGCTCACCGCCTCCGGGAACGTCAGCGACTCCCAGGACCTGGTGACCCTGGCCACCCGGACCGAGGACGCGCTCTCCCTCGCCCACTCCCTGGCCGACGAACGCGACGAGGTCACCTCCTACGTCGCGGCCGGCCGCCCCAAGGCCAAGGCGCCCTCCGAGGAGCGCAGCGCCCGCGTCGACCGCCAGGTCGAGGACCTGCGCGCCGACAGCGACACCCCGGCCGCCCTGCGCACCGACCTCGACGGCATCGCCGCCGTCCGGCACGAGGCGCTCACGGGCAAGACCACCGCGCTCCAGACCCACCAGGCCTACTCGGCCGTGATCGGCGAGCTGCACCGGCTCGCCGAGGACCTCGCCGACAAGATGCCCACGCGGGTCGGCTCCGGCGCCCACGCCCTCGCCGAACTGGACGCGGCCGTCGAGCAGTCCGCCGCCGCCCGCGGCCTGCTGCTGGCCGCGCTGAACATCCCGGCCGGCACCCGGACGGTGATCGACCCGGTCACCGGTCTGGCCACCACGGTCTCCACCGCGTCCGAGGCCGACGGCAAGCAGCGCGACGCGCTCACCGCCGCCGCCCAGCTGGCCCGCCTGCGCGCCGACGCCGCCCTCGCCGACTTCCACGAGAACGCGCCCCAGAAGGCCGTCGACTCGTACGACTCGACGGTTACCGGGCCCGAGGTCAACTCCGCCGAGAAGTACCTGGCCACGCTCACCGACCAGCCCACCCTGGACGACAGCGAGCTGACCACCGACGCCAAGAAGCTGGACGCGGCGCTGTCCGCCCGCGTGGACCTGATGCGGGGCGCCGAGTCCGCGCTCTACGACCACCGCACCAAGGACCTCGCCACACTCCGGGACGACGACGTCACCGCCCTGGAGATCCGCATCGCTGTCATCGCCGCCCTGATGCTGGTCGCCCTGGGCATCGCCACGGCCATGGCCCGCACCCTCACCCGCCCCCTGTCGGTCCTGCGCCGGGGCTCCGCGCGCCTGGCCGAGTCCGAGGACCCGGCGGCCCAGGAGCCGATCGCCTTCACCGGCCGCAACGACGAGTTCGCCCAGGTCGTCCGCTCCGTCAACGCCCTGCACGCGCACGCCGTCACGCTGCGCGAGCAGGCCGGCGCCCTGCACGATCGGGTCGGCACCCTGGAGACCGACCGCAAGCACCTGGTCGCCCAGCGCCAGCGGATGGCCGACGCCCGCGAGGAGCTGCGCGCCGAACTCAGCGATTCGGCGGCCCAGATGGAGCGGCTGCGCGCCACCATCGGCAGCACGTTCGTCAACCTCGCCCTGCGCACCCTCGGCCTGGTCGAACGCCAGCTCGCCGTCATCGAGGGCCTGGAGGAGCGCGAGCAGGACCCCGACCGCCTCGCCACCCTCTTCAAGCTCGACCACTTCGCCACGGTCATGCGCCGGCACAGCGAGAACCTCCTGGTCCTCGCCGGCACCGAGCACGTCCAGCAGCACCACGGTCCGGTCCCGCTGGTCGACGTCGTCCGCGCGGCGGTCAGCGAGATCGAACGCTACGAACGCGTCCGCATCGCCGCCCTGCCCCCGCACGCGCACGTGGCGGGCTTCGCGGCGGACGACCTCTCCCACCTCCTGGCCGAACTCATGGAGAACGCCACCTCGTTCTCCCCGCCGGACCTGCCCGTCGAGGTCTCCGGCTGGCTGCTGGAGAGCGGCGAGGTGATGCTCTCGGTCCAGGACAGCGGCATCGGCATGGCCACCGAGCGCCTGGAGCTGCTCAACGCCCGCCTGGCGGCCTTCGACCCCGCCGCGTCCTACGACCAGGAGGGCGAGACCGGCCTCGGCCTCGGCCTGTACGTCGTGGCCCGCCTCGCCCACCGGCACGGCGCCCGCGTCCAGCTGCGCGAGCAGAAGCAGGGCGGTGTCGCCGCGGTCGTCGTCCTGCCCGCCCCGCTGCTCACCGAGGCCCCGCTGGTGGCGGCCCCCACCACGGTCCCCGGCGGCACCCAGACCTTCACCCTCCCCGGCGCCGACGCCGAGGCCAACTCCAACATCCTGTACGCCCGGACCAAGGACACCGACCCGCTGGTGGCACTGGCGGAACGGGCCGCACGCGAGGCGGAACAGCCGGAGCCCGACCCCGAGCCGGAGCCCGCGGACACCCACACGCGCGCGGAGGCGTTGGAGCACCCCGCCGAGGAGGAAACCCCGGCCCGCCCGAAGGAGCCGGCGGAAACCTTCGCCGAGACGACGATGGAGCTGCTGCTCCCGGACCTGGAACCGGAAGCCGAGCCGTACGCCGAACCGCTGCCCATCCGCGAACCGGCAGCCGCCGACGGTGAGGAAGCCCCACAGGGGCCACCCGCACCCGACGACGAAAGCGGTACGGGTGGTGCGGATGGGAACGAATCCGCCGAAGCCGAAGCCGAAGCCGAAGCCGAAGCCGAAGCCGAAGACGAGGCGATCACGTCCAAGGGCCTCCCCAAGCGCACCCCGAAGATCACCACACCCACCGCACCACCCCGCCAGCGCAGCGCGAGCGTAGACGCCGAGGCCCTGCGCCGCAGGCTCGGCGGTTTCCGCAGCGGCGCCCAGGCCGGCTACCGCGACGTGGCAACCGAGATCGCACAGATCGCAGTACGTACCGAAGAAAACACGGGGGGCACAGCCGAGGAGGCAAGCAGTTGACCGCGCCCAGCACCTCCAATACCTACGGACTGAGCAGTGAAGCCCGCAATCTGCACTGGCTGCTGACCAACCTGGTCGAGGAGGTGCCCGGCATCCTGTCCGTAGCCGTGGTCTCCTCGGACGGCCTGATGCTGCTCTCGTCCGACCCCGGCCTCGCGGCCGGGGTCCGCGAGAGCCGCGCGGTGAAAGGGCCGCGCGGCTCCTCCGCCGACCTCGCCACCGTCGTCTCCGGCATCGGCAGCCTCACCGTCGGCGCCGCCAAGCTGCTGGCGTTCGGCGAGGTCAAGCACACGATGGTCGCGATGGAGGAGGGCAGCCTGTTCGTGATGTCGATCAGCGACGGCTCGCTGCTGGGCGTGCACGGTTCCGCGGAGTGCGACATGAGCGTGGTGGCGTACCACATGGCGCTCTTCGTCGGCCGCGCCGGCCACGTACTGACCCCCGAACTCCGCACCGAGCTGCGCAGGTCCCTGGAAGCCGAGTCGACGGGGAGCACCCGATGAGCGGCACTCCGAAGAAACTCCCCGTGCGCGGCGGCGACCGCAAACCCGCCCGCGTGCGTCCCTACTCGCTCACCGGCGGCCGTACCCGCTTCGGCCACGTCCTTCTCGTGGAGACATTCGTGGGAAGCGCGGCCGGCACCGCGGCCATCGAAGCCCCGGAGGAGCGCAAGGAACTGACTGGGGGCACCGCCCGCGCTATCGGCAGCGGGGGAGGTTCCCTCAACACCCGGGTCATGCCGGAGATGCGGGCCATCGTCGAACTGTGCCGCCGTATGCGCACGGTGGCCGAGATCGCCGCGCTGCTGAAGATGCCGCTCGGCGTGGTCCGCGTACTCCTGAGCGATCTCGCGGACCAGGGAAAGATCCGTGTGTACGGCACCGGAACCGGTCACGGCACCGGCCGCCCGGACCGCGCTCTGCTGGAAAGGGTGCTGAGTGGACTTCGCCGTCTCTGACGCCATGGGCGTCTCCCCGCTCCTCGGTGAAGAGGGGCCCGAACAGCCCTGGCAGACGGACCGCACACGTGCCCCGATCGCGACGAAGATCGTGGTGGCGGGCGGTTTCGGCGTCGGCAAGACGACTCTGGTCACCGCCGTCTCGGAGATCACGCCCCTGCAGACCGAGGCGCTGATGACCGAGGCGAGCGAGGAGACCGACGATCTCACCGCCACGCCCGGCAAGCTGACCACCACCGTGGCCATGGACTTCGGCCGTCTCACGCTCGACGACGACCTGGTGCTCTACGTGTTCGGCACGCCGGGCCAGCAGCGGTTCTGGTTCATGTGGGACGACCTGGTGCGCGGCGCCATCGGCGCCGTCGTCATGGCCGACACCCGCCGCCTGAAGGACTGCTTCCCGGCGCTGGACTACTTCGAGAGCTGCGGGCTGCCGTACGTCGTCGCGGTCAACCACTTCGACGGCAGCGAGCGGTTCGAGCCCGAGGACGTACGGGAGGCGTTGACGATACCCGCGCACATCCCTGTCATGATCATGGACGCGCGGCGCCGGATCTCGGTCATCGAGACCCTTCTGGCCCTGGTGGGCCACGCGCTGGACGAAACCCCCGAGTAGTCCTGAGGAGCACCACCCGCATGCGGAAGATACTCGTCGTAGGAGCCGGCCAGTCCGGACTCCAGCTCGCCCTCGGCCTGCAGTCGCACGGCTACGAGGTCACCCTCATGTCGAACCGGACCGCGGACGAGATCCGTTCCGGCCGGGTCATGTCGACGCAGTGCATGTTCGACACGGCGCTGGGGCACGAGCGCGAGCTCCAGCTGAACTTCTGGGAGTCCCAGGCCCCGAAGATCGAAGGGCTCGGTGTCTCGGTCGCCGCCCCCGGCTCGCACGACCCGGGCCCCACCCAGCGGGCGATCGACTGGGTCGGCAGGCTCGACGGGTACGCGCAGTCGGTCGACCAGCGGGTCAAGATGGCCGGCTGGATGGAGACCTTCGCCCAGCGCGGCGGCCAGCTGGTCATCCACGGCGCGGCCGTCGGCGACCTCGACTACTTCTCCCGCGCCTACGACCTCGTCCTGGTCGCGGCCGGCAAGGGTGAACTCGTCCAGATGTTCGGCCGGGACGCCTCGCGCTCCCCGTACAGCGAGCCGCAGCGCGCCCTCGCGGTGGCGTACGTGCACGGGCTCGGCCCGCGCCCGGAGCACCCGGAGTTCGACGCGGTCCGCTGCAACATCGTCCCCGGCGTCGGCGAGCTGTTCATCATGCCGACGCTCACCACGTCCGGCCGCGCCGACATCCTGTTCTGGGAGGGCATCCCCGGCGGCCCGCTCGACGTCTTCAACGGCGTCAAGGACCCGGCCGAGCATCTTTCCCTGACCCTGGAACTCATGGAGAAGTTCACGCCCTGGGAGTACGCGCGCGCCACGAAGGTCGAACTGACCGACGCCGGCGGCACGTTGGCCGGCCGCTACGCGCCGACCGTGCGCAACCCCATCGGCCGGCTGCCCGGCGGCGGCCTGGTCCTCGGCGTGGCCGACGTGGTCGTCGCCAACGACCCGATCACCGGGCAGGGCTCCAACACGGCGTCCAAGTGCGCCGCCGCCTACCTCGCCTCGATCGTGGAGCGGGGGGACAAGCCGTTCGACGAGGAGTGGATGCAGGCCACGTTCGAGCGGTTCTGGGACGACACGGCCCGGCACGTCACCAAGTGGACGAACGCCATGCTGATGCCGCCGCCGGAGCACGTCCTGAACCTCATCGGCGCGGCGGGCCAGCTCCAGCCGGCGGCGGATCGTTTCGCCAACGCCTTCAACGACCCGGCGGACTTCGAGAACTTCTTCTACGAGCCGGAGAAGACCGAGGCCTACCTGGGTTCCGTGGCCGGAGCCTGATCGGCGGAGCCGTCCGGCCGTACGGCACCGAGCACCGGATACGAAGCGAGCGGTGAGACCCTCACCGCCTCGCCGGTCCTCGGTGCCTGTACGACCTTGCCGTCCCCGGCGTACATCGCCACGTGCGTCGCGTCCGGGAAGTAGACGACCAGGTCACCGGGGCGGAGTTCGTTCAGCGGGATGTGCTTCAGGCGGGCCCACTGTTCCTGGCTGGTGCGCGGGATCGGGGTGCCCGCGTGGGCCCAGGCCTCGGCGGTGAGGCCCGAGCAGTCGTAGGACCGCGGGCCTTGGGCACCCCACTCGTACGGCTTGCCGAGCTGGTCCATGGCGTAGCGCAACGCGCGGCTGCCCTGGGCGGACGCGGGGCGGGCGGTGCTGCTCAGGGCGCCGGACGTGACGAGCTTGTGCTGGGCCGCTGCGACCCCCTGCTGCTCCAGCTGTCGGACGGCGCTGAGCTGGTCGGGGGTGAGGGAGGCCAGCAGGCGTTCCACGGCGGCCAGCCTGCCGTGGACGTCGTCGTGCTGCTTCTGTTCCTTGCCGGCGAGGCTGAGCTGGGTGTCCAGCGCCTTGCGGGCCGCCCGTGCCAGCGTGTCCCGCCTCTGCTCGGTGCCGGTCAGCCGCCGCACCGTGTCGGCGCGCTCGCGGGCGATCCGGCCGATGACATGGCCCTCGTCCAGCGCGTGCTGGGGGTCGCGGGCGAGGAGCAGACGGACGTAGGGGGAGAGGCCGGTGCTGCTCTGGTACTGCTCGCGGGCCAGCCGCCCGGCGTCGGTCCGGCTGTCCTGGAGGGCGAGGCGGGCGTGGGCCAGTTCCTCGTCGAGGCGGGCCACCTGGGCACGCTGCCGCCTGAGCTTCTCCGCGGTGGCGTCGTACGTCTCGGTGGCCGCTTCGGACAGCCGGTACAGCTGCTGAAGGTCCGTCAGCAGCTGGGCCACGGTCCGCGGCGGCTTGGGTGCGGCCACGGCCGGTACGGGCGCGAGGACGGCCTGGGCGGCCAGCGCCGCCGAGCAGGCCAGGCGCAAAAGCACTCCTGGCACGTCATCACCTCCGGTGCGGGGCAGACGGACCGTCCGCCTGTCTCCGCACCGCGAGCATCAGACGTGCCGCAGCGGGGCGCGCGCCGAGTGTGCGCGGTTCGGCGCAACCCTGTCACCCGTCGGCGTCGTCCGGCTTGCGCGGCGGCGTGGCGTCTGGCTTCGACCAGGGCCACTTCAACCGGTCGGTCGGCTTGCCCTCGGGGTCGTACTGGTACTTCCACCCCTGGATCAGTCCCAGCTTCTTGCTGTACCCGCGCGGCACGCGGCGGTAGACCAGCACGGTGGGCTCGCCGCCGGCCGGGTCCGGGACGGGGATGCGGTACGTCTTCGGGGGGTGGCCGGTGTGGCCGACGAGCACGGGCAGCACGCGCCCGTCCATGGGGCCGCCCTCGAAGGGGGTGTCCTGACTCTTCACGCCCTCAGTCTCGGCCATCCTCGGCGAGGGCGGCGATGACGGCGGCCGTCTGCGGGTCGCGGCCCGCGGTGACCGTGAGGACCGCCACGAACTGCTCGACCAGCCAGTCGCGCAGCTCCTCGACCGGGGGCTGCTTGTCCTCGTCCAGCCAGATCAGCGAGGCCGCCTCCACGGCTGTGATCCAGGTCCGGACGGTCATGCGCAGCCGCGGCCCCGGGTCCTTGACGCCGAGGTGCGTGTAGAGGTGCTCGGCGGCGGCGCGGCGCACCTCGTCGACGGTGGCCGTCGTCCGGGAGGTCTCCACCACGCTGCCGCCCTGGAGCAGCGCGCTGAAACCGGTGTCGTGCTCGTCCACGAACGCCAGATACCGGTCGAGGACGCGCGCCAGCCGGGGCAGCAGGGGGCCCTGGCGGGCTTCCTGGAAGCAGTGCCGGAGCTCCTCGGCGGCCGACCTGAGCGCGGCCTCGTACAGCTGCTGCTTGCCGCCGGGGAAGTACCGGTACACCAGCGGCCGGGAGACTCCGGCCGCCTCCGCGACGTCGTCCAGCGACACGTCCTCGGGGGCGCGGTGCGCGAAGAGTGACAGCGCGACCTCCAGGAGCTGACTTCGTCGCTCCTCGACGCTGAGCCGACGGTACGCGGGGGTGGCGGCGGACGGGGTCATGGCCGTCAGCCTAATCGTCCCCGCGCCCCTGGGGACGGCACGTTCGCCCTACGCCAGAAGGCCCGACGACCTCCACAGCCGCCTGCCGACCCCCCGCAGCACCCCGATGTCGTCCAGGAAGTCGGTGAGCCGCTTCGCTCCCGTCTGCATGACCTCCCGCCGGTGCCCGCTCGCCTTCACCTGGGCCATGGCCTCGCGCCTGTCGAGGCCGACGTTGGTGTACACCTCGGGGTTGACGAACGCGATCGAGAAGACGCGGGCGAACTCGCCGGAGGTGACCCGGGTGAACTCCTGGGACCACTTCGGCGCCGTGAGCATCTGGCGCCGCAGCTCCTCACGGGCGTACCGGACGTGCCGCGCCTCCTCCACCACGTGGATGCGCGTGACCCCGCGGATCAGGGGCTGCACCCGCTCGTCGGGGAAGGTCAGCCGCTGCATCCAGTCCAGCACCTCCTCGCCGAGCAGCGTGGCGGTGAAGGACCCCGGCGTGGTGGAGACCGTCTTGAACAGGCGGCCCAGGTTCTGGTGGACGCGGCTGACCGGGTACCACGGGGTGCCGCCGTGGGAGATGAGGCGCGCGAACATCTTGGAGTGCCGGCACTCGTCCTCGATCTCGGTGAGCGCGTAGCGCACGTGCGCGCTCGTCGCCGCCTTGTCGTAGATGTGCCGGACCAGCAGCTGCATGAGGATGAGCTCGAACCAGATGCCGAGCGAGGCGAGCGCCGCGGACTCGTGCTGGGAGAGCAGGATCCGCTGCTCCTCGCTCATCCGCTTCCACATCGGTGTGTCGTAGAGCGACACCAGCTCCGGCGGCCAGAACCACTTGCCCTCCTCGAAGGGCGCGTCCCAGTCCAGCTCCTTGTCCGGGTCGAAGGAGTGCTTGGCGGAGGAAACGAGCAGCCGTTCGGCCACCTGTTCCCGGTCCTTGAGCAGGCCGAGCGCGTCGCGCAGGCCGTCCAGCGCGTCGGCTTCCGTCAGGGTCGTCATGGCTCCCTCACCTCGTTACCCGGGGTACGTCGTACGCCTCTTATGAGACTGCCTGTCAGTAAGGGCGTCAATCCCTTGCGCATGACTTGTTGACTCGCGGTCTACGTGTGACCCTGCCCGGTATGCCGACCTACGACCTGTACGCCAAGGACCCCTCAGACCCGCACTGGCAGGTGCCCGCGAGCGGAGCCGCCCGGTTCAGCTGGGAGTACGACGAAGGACGTGACCGGCTCCTCGCCCTCTACCAGAAGGGCAAGGACAAGCAGTGGGACGGGCAGAAGCGCATCGACTGGGACCTGGAGGTCGACCCGTTCGCCCCCCTCGGCACCCCGGACGAGGCGATGAGCCTGTACGGCACCTCGCACTGGGCGAAGATGAACGACCGCGACAGGGGCGACCTGCGGCAGCACTACGCCTCCTGGCAGTTCAGCCAGTTTCTGCACGGCGAGCAGGGCGCGATGATCTGCGCCGCGCGGATCGTGGAGTCCGTCCCCGACCTGGACGCCAAGTTCTACTCGGCGACCCAGACCATGGACGAGGCCCGGCACGCCGAGATCTACGCCCGCTTCCTGCACGAGAAGATCGGGATGGTCTACCCGATCAACGACAACCTCCAGTCCCTCCTCGGCGACGCGCTCCGCGACAGCCGCTGGGACATGCCCTACCTGGGCATGCAGGTCCTCATCGAGGGGCTGGCGCTGGCCGCCTTCGGCATGATCCGGGACACCACCGACAAGCCCCTGCCCAAGCAGATCCTGGCCTACGTCATGCAGGACGAGGCCCGGCACGTGGCCTTCGGGCGCATGGCGCTGCGCGACTACTACAAGCAGCTCACCGACGCCGAACTCCGCGAGCGCGAGGAGTTCGTCATCGAGGGCTGCTACCTGATGCGCGACCGGCTGCGCGGGGTCGAGGTCCTGGAGAACTTCGGCATCCCCAAGGCGGAGGCCGAGGAGCTGAGCGAACGCTCCGAGTTCCTCCAGCTCTTCCGCAAGCTGCTGTTCAGCCGGATCGTCCCCTGCGTCAAGGACATCGGCCTGTGGGGCAAGCGGCTTCAGCAGGCCTACGTCGACATGGGCGTCCTGGAACTGGGCGACTCCAACCTGGACCTGCTGATGGCACAGGACGAGGAGATCGCCGAGCGGCTGGACGCGGAGCGGTTCGCCACGGAGGAGCGGGAGCGGGTGACCGAGGTCCAGGAGGCGATCGAGGCGGGGGCAGGCGAGAGCTAGCGGGGGCGGCCGACGGCCGAGGTCTCGCTGCGAGTACCTTTTCGGCGTGTCCATGCCTCCGCAGCCCCCGTCCCAGCCGTATCCGAACGGCCCCCAGCAGCCGCCGTACGGGTACGGCCAGCCCCAGCCCCAGCCCCCGTACGGCGCCCCCGGCCCGTACGGCGCGCCCTATCCGCAGCAACAGCCCTACGGTGCCCCGCAGCCGTACCCCGGCTGGGGCATGCCGCCCATGGGTCCGCCCCCGAAGCGGCGCCGGATCGGGCTGGTGTTCGGGATCGTGGGTGGTGTCGTCGGCCTCGTCGTCGTCGGGCTGGTGGTGCTCGGTCTGGTGCTGGAGTCCGGTTTTCCCGCGGCGAAGAACGAACTGACCCTGCCGAAGAAGCTGCTGGACGGGAAGTACGCGCTGGCCGAGGACCTCTCCAGCACCGAGGGACAGAAGGTCGAGGACGAGGCCGACGGCGCCTGGGACGCCAAGGACGTCCACGCCGTGGTCGGCCGCTACAGCCCGGGAGGCGACGTGACCAAGGGCATGCTGCTGGTCTCGGGCATGTACGGGCGGTTCAAGACCCAGGACGAGGTCCGGCGCGGGCTGCTCAAGGGCGCCGCCGACGCCGACGGCGTGACGGTCGACCAGCCCGCCAAGGACGTCACCCCGGCCGGCGCCGACGTCAGGATCAGCTGCGAGGTGCTCACGCAGAAGGCGGACCCCGTCACCCTCGTCTACCCGGCCTGCGCCTGGTCGGACGGCAACACCGCGGCCATCGTCGGCGAGGTGGACCTCGCGCAGAAGACCCCCGCCGACGTGGACCTCGACGCCGCCGCCCGGAACACCCTCAAGGTCCGCTCGGAGATGCTCAAGCCGATCGGCTGACCTCCGCCGCCTCGGCGGCCCCGGGCGGGAACGACGTCCGCAGCGTGAAGGCGTACGGCGTCGGGCCGTGCGCCCTCAGGTGCAGCAGCCGTTCCTCCGCCTCGGCGACCGTCGGGCGGTGGCCGGCCGGTACCCACCACAGCGCGGTCACCGCCTCCTCCAGGTGCTCGAAGAACTCCCGGCGCCGGGACAGCAACTCCCGGTGCAGGCCCTGGTACATGAAGGCGGTGAGCGCGTTCGCGTCCCGCCACACCGACATGTTGACGATGATCCACTCGTCGCCGAGGACCGGGATGTCGGTCGCGTTGCCGGAGTCGCTCTGCAGGCGCCACACGAACCCGTCCGAGGCGTCCGCCACCGCGTTCACCGGGTCGAGGCCGTCGACGAAGTCCTTCAACTGGGGGGAGTCCAAGGGGTACTTGAGGCGGGCGATGTTGACCTCGGCGAGTTCGTGCGCCGGTGCGTGATCCGTCATGGCCGCACCGTAAGCCGGGCTGCCCGCCCGCCGGTACCCCGTGTCTCACAACCCGAGAACCACCCGGACTCACCGTCGGAGAACCGCCCGCATGACCTCCCGCGCGATCGGCGCCGCGTCCCCGCCGCCGCTGATCTCGCCGCGGTCCGCCGAGGCGTCCTCCAGGACCACGGCGACCGCCACCCTCGGCTGCATGTCGTCCTCGGCCTGCGCCCAGGAGACGAACCAGGCGTACGGAATACCGGCGTTGCCGACCCCGTGCTGGGCGGTGCCGGTCTTCCCGCCGACGATGGCGCCGGGGATGGCCGCGTTGGTGCCGGTGCCCTCCTGGACCACGTCGGTCATCAGCTCCTTCAGCCGTGCGGCCGTCGAGGGGTGCATCACCTGCCGTACAGGGTGCGCGCCGCTCCCGGCGACGGTCTCGCCGTTGCGCCGGGTGGTCCGCTCGACCAGGTACGGCGGGCGCAGCAGGCCGTCGTTGGCGACGGCCGCCGCCACCATCGCCATCTGCAACGGCGTGGCCCGCGTGTTGTACTGGCCGATCGAGGACAGCGCCAGCTGCGCCTTGTCCACGTGCGAGTCGAAGGTGCTCCGGGTGACCGAGAAGGGGATGCGCAGCTTGCTGTCGTTGAAGCCGAACGCCTGGGCCGTGGCCCTCATACCCTCCACCCCGACGTCCACACCCAGCTTGGCGAACACCGTGTTGCAGGACCACTCGAAGGCGTCGCGCAGCGAGGTGTCCCCGCAGCCGTCGGCCTCGTTGGTCAGCAGGGTCGTCGTGCCGGGCAGCCGGTAGGGGTCGGGGGAGTCGGTGCCGGCGTCCAGGTCCGTGACCGTGCCCGCGTCCAGCGCCGCCGCCGCGGTGACCACCTTGAAGGTCGAACCCGGCGGATAGGTCTGCCGTACCGCCCGGTTGAGCATCGGCTTCTCCGGATCGTGGTTGAGCCGCTCCCACGCCGACGCCGCCGCCTCCCCGTTGCCGGACAGCAGGGCCGGGTCGTACGACGGGCTGGACACCAGCGCCAGCACCCGGCCGGAGGCCGGCTCGATCGCGGCCACCGCACCCTTGCGCCCGGCGAGTCCCCGGTACGCCGCCTGCTGCGCGGCCCGGTTCAGGGTCGTGACGACGTTCCCGCCCGCGCTCTGCCCGCGCGTCACGTCGTTCCACAGCGGGAACGCCGACAGCATCGGGTCGGTGCCGGACAGCACCCCGTCCGTCGCGTGCTCCAGGAGCGCGGTGCCGTACAGCTGGGAGGCGAAGCCGGTGACCGGGGCGTACAACGGGCCGTCCCGGTAGCTGCGTTCGTAGCGCAGCTGCTCGCCGGTGTCCGTGGAGCCGGTGACCGGCTTGCCCCCGACCAGGATGTCGCCGCGCGGCTGCTGGTAACGGGCGATCGTGGCCCGGCGGTTGGCCGGGCTGTCGTCGTAGACACCGGACATGACGACCTGCACGCGGGCGGCGTTGACCAGCAGCGCCGCCAGCAGCAGGGCGCAGAACGCCCACGCGTGCCGGATGTAGCGGGCCATGGGCCGCCCGCCGCCGTACTCGGTCACGGGGCCGCCTCTCCGTCGTACTGACTGCGGGCCGAGTCGCTCACCCGGATCAGCAGGGCCACGATCGCCCAGTTGGTGACGACCGAGGAGCCGCCCTGGGCGAGGAACGGCATCGCCATGCCGGTCAGCGGGATCAGGCCGGTCACCCCGCCCGCGATCACGAACACCTGGAGCGCCAGGATCGAGGCGAGTCCGACCGCGAGGAGCCGGCCGAAGGGTTCGCGCAGGGCGAGGCCCGCCCGGTAGCCGCGCTCGACGAGGAGGCCGTAGAGCAGGAAGATCGCCGAGAGGCCGGCCAGACCGAGTTCCTCCCCGGCGGTGGCCAGGATGAAGTCGGACTTGGCGGCGAAGCCGATGAGGATGGAGTGGCCGAGGCCCAGACCGGTGCCGAGGATGCCGCCCGCGGCGAAGGCGAACAGCGACTGGGAGAGCTGGTTGGGGCCCTGACCGGCCTCGATGGTGGCGAAGGGGTGCAGCCAGTCCTCGATCCGGCCGTTCACATGCGGTTCGATGCGGCCGACGGCGAAGGCCCCGAGCACGGCGAGCAGCAGGCCCACCGCGATCCAGCCGGTGCGGCCGGTGGCGACGTACAACAGCACCACGAACAGTCCGAAGAAGAGCAACGAGGTGCCGAGATCCCGCTCCAGGATCAGCACGCCGACGCTCAGCAGCCAGATCGTCACGATCGGGCCGAGCACCCGCCCGGTCGGGAACTGCAGCCGCCACACCCGGCGGCCCGTGTACGCGAGCGCGTTGCGGTTGGCGGCCAGGTAGGCGGCGAAGAACACCGCGAGCAGCACCTTCGCGAACTCGCCCGGCTGGATGGAGAATCCGGCGATCCGGATCCAGATGCGGGCGCCGTTGACCGCGGGGAAGAGGATCGGCAGCAGAAGCAGCACGAGAGCGGCCACGACGCACACGTAGGCGTAGCGCTGAAGGATCCGGTGGTCGTGCAGCAGCAGGACGACGACGATGAACAGGCCCACCCCCAGCGTGGACCACACGAGTTGGGCGGGGGCCGCCCGGTCGCCCGGTGTCTCCAGGTCGAGCCGGTAGATCAGGACCAGTCCGAGTCCGTTGAGCAGCACGCCGATCGGCAGGGGCAGCGGGTCGGCGTACGGCGCCCGCAGCCGGACCGCGAGATGCGCGAGCAGGGCGAGCACGCTGAGCCCTGCGCCGTAACCGGCGGCGCCGGGCGGCACGGTGCCGGTGCGGGCCAGGCCGACGGCGCAGTAGCCGCACACGGACAGCAGCACGGCCAGCACGATCAGGGCGAGTTCGATGCCACGGCGCCGGGGGAGGCGTACGGCGGGTGCGGGAGCCTGTGCCGCCGCCACGGTGGTTCCGGCCTTCGTCATGCCCGGAACCTACCTAAATAGTGCGTGTTGTTTGCGTTGTCCGGTGTCAACACCAGCGTGGCGCGGGGCCGCAGCCCCGAGTTCTCACCGGTCCTCAGCCGAGGCCGGGGGCAACGCAAGCGTGGCCACCGCGCCCCCGTCCACCGCGTTGGCGAACGAAAGCCGCGCCCCCAGCACCTCCGCCTGCCCCGACGCAATGGTCAGTCCGAGCCCGTGCCCCTTGGCCCCGCCCTCCGTACGGAACCGCTGCGGGCCGTGGGCGACGAGGTACCCGGGATAGCCGTCCCCGTGATCCCGTACGGTCACCACGGGCCCGTCCACGGTGAGCACGACCGGCGCCCGCCCGTGCTTGTGCGCGTTGGCCACCAGATTGCCCAGCACCCGCTCCAGCCGCCGCCGGTCGGTCTCCACCCGGGCGTCCCGCACGATCCGCACCTCGGTCTGCGTGCCGGAGGCCCGCACCACCCGCCCGGCCAGCGTCCCCAGCTCCTCGCTGCCCAGCTCCAGCCGTTCCCGGCCGGTGTCCAGCCGCGAGATCTCCAGCAGGTCCTCGGTGAGCGTGCGCAGCGCCGCCACCCGGTCCCGCACCAGCTCCGTCGGCCGGCCCGGCGGCAGCAGCTCGGCCGCCGCGTGCAGCCCGGTCAGCGGGGTGCGCAGCTCGTGCGCCACGTCCGCGGTGAACCGCTGCTCGCTCTGCAGCTTGCTCTGCAGCGAGGAGGCCATGGTGTCCAGCGCCGCCGCCACCGCGGCCACCTCGTCCTGCGGGCGCGTCGGATCCTTGGTGCGCGGATCGTTCACCCGGGCGTCCAGATCGCCGGCGCTGATCCGCCGGGCCACCAGCGCGGTGCCGTGCAGCCGCCGGGTCACCCGGGTCACCGCGAACGCGCCGACCAGCACCGTCGCCCCGATCGCCAGCGCCGACGACCACAGGATCGACCGGTCCAGGCCGACGATGGTGTGCGACTGCTGCGAGTAGTCGACCTCCACGGCCAGCGCCCGGCGCCCGCTCACCGGGCCCGCCGCCCACATGGTGGGCCGCCCCGCGTGCAGGGCGACCATCGTGCCGCGCTTCCCGGCCGTCGCCAGCGCCCGCAGCGACGCCGGCAGCCCCTCGGGGTCCACCCCGGCCCCCGGCAGCAGGGCGTCCCCGGCCTCGTAGGCGTGGGTGGCGTCCGCCAGCCGGGACAGCGCCAGGTCGCGGGCCTGCCCGACGGTCTGGTCGGTCACCGACACATGCACCAGCACACCGAGCAGCGCGGCCAGCGCACAGCACATGACCGTGATGAACACCGCCGCCTTCACGGCGAGGGCCCCGGCCCACCGGGGCAGCGCGACCCTCATCGCCCGCTCGCCGAGGGGGCGGCGGACGGCGACGGCGACCGGACGGGGTGGTGGCTGGGCCGCCCCCGCCCCGTGCGCAGGAACTCGTCCCGGGAGAACACCATCGCGCGCTGCTCCGGATCCCAGGCCCAGGTGGTGCGGTACTCGTAGCCGGTGATCCCGGCCGGCGAGCGCTCGATCACCGACCGCCCGGCCAGCTCGACACCGATGATCGCGTCGTTGTCGGCGAGCACCTGCACCAGCCGGTGGTTCTCGACGGTGTACACGCGGACCGCCGTCTGGTTGGTCGGGTACAGCCGGAAGCCGAGCGTCATGTCGTCCCGGCCGTCCCCGGTCAGGTCCCGGTAGTACGCCCTGAGCAGCGGGCACCGGGCCCGGTCCCCGCCCGGCGCGCACTCCTTCAGCCGGTCCGCGGTCGCGTGGTACGCCCCCTTCGGCCCGTAGTCGTCCGGGTGCGCCTTGATCTCCGCCGCGACGACGTCCGCGGGATCGACCTTCCGGATGTCGTCACCGGGGACCGTCACCCCTTTGACGGTCTCCCGGCTCGCCTCGTTGTACTGGTAGGCCGGGCTCGACGCCGGCCTGAGGTCGGGCCAGAGCTTGGCGGGGCTGACCGCGGCCGAGGTCGGCCCGGCGCTCCGCAGACCGCCCGAGTCCCCGCAGGCCGCCGCCGTCACCGCCAGGAGGGCGACGGCGACCACGGTGCGGGCGATGCGCGTGGGGCGACGGGCTGGCAAGGTGCTCCTGGTGGCGGTCGGGGTCGGGGTCGGGGCCGGGATCAGGGTCGGGCGGGACCCCGTACACCTTATTCGCAGATTCGTAGGGAAGTCCTTTTTGCGCATATGGGGCGGGCGGCCTGCGCGACTACTCGGTAGCTACCGGCCGGCTACTCGGCCAGCTCCTCCAGCAGCCGGGCGGTGGCCAGCCCGGCGTGCAGGTAGTCCACGAACAGCTCGTTGTGCAGCGCCCACGGCGAGCGCCGCCCCCGGATCAGCTCGATCGCCTCCTCGGCCGACCGCCCCCGCTGCACCAGGGCATGGGCGACGACCAGCCCGGAGCGGTTGTAACCGTGATAGCAGCGCACCAGCACCGAGCGGCCGGTGTCCAGCGCCTCGTTGGCCGCCTGCGCCAGCCGCATCACGCCCGCCAGCTGGGTGCCGTCCAGCGGCCCGTCCGGAATCGGCCACACATGGTGCTCGACCCCCGGATCGGGCCCGTACCCCGGCAGCCGCAGCAGGGACTGCACGACATCGAAGTCATTCCGTACGACGGCGAACTCCGGCCGTCCCGAACGGCCCCGGAACTCGTACCCGCCCATCCACAGGCCGGGCATGATCTCGTTCCACGGGCTGTCCGGAGCCGGTACGCCGGGCTGCTCTCCGCGCGTCTGCAACGGCGCCTCCCCAACTCCCCCTCGCGGGGCCGATCTCCAAGGTAACCGTGTTCTTGCCCCGGGAGCACCCCGCCTGTTCCCATGGTCGAGGGGTGATGCCGCATGAGCGGACTGCGCGTGGTGCCGACCAACCGCCACGGCCGCGAGAGGCTGTATGTCTGCCGCAGCGACGGCAGCAACGTCGCCTGGTACGACCGGGAGGCCGGCAGGGTCAACCTGCTCGGCGAGGACAGCAGGGACGCCGTACTCGAAGCCCTGAAGCCCTTCCTGACCGGCCCGGTCACCGTGGGCCCGCCACCTGTCCCGACCCCGGCGGAGCTGGCCCGGCTGACCCTCCACCCGGACGACGACCTGGCCCCCAACCGCCCCGGCGAGGCCCTGCTCGTCGCCCTCGACCGGGATCCCGGCCCCGCGCACCGCCTCCGCCCGGACCCGCGCCGGCGCGCCCTGAGCGCCGAGCAGGCCGTCGGCGAGGCCCTGGAACGCCTGGAGGGCGCCGGCTGGCACACCCTGCACTCGGTCCCGCTCCCCGGCGGCGACCGCGTCCACCACCTGTTGATCGGCCCCGGCGGCCTCTTCGCCGTCCACGCCCTGTACGCCCACAGGAGCCGGGTCCTGGTGGCCGACCCGATGGTCACGGTGGGCCGCCACGAGGCCCAGCCGCTGCTCCGCCGGGTACGCGCCGAAGCCGACCGCGCCTCCTACGCCCTCACCGCCGAGGTCCGCCCCGTCCTGGCCCTGACAGCCCCGGCGGACATCACGATCACAGCCCCGCCGAGGGGCGTGCGGATCATGCAGGACCATGAGTTCGAGACGTTCGCCCGCCTGGGGGGTGTCCTGAAGCCGGCGGACGCGGAGGCGCTGCATGCGATGGCTCGGGACCGGAACACGTGGGGGAGGGTGTAGAGGGGGGACTCTCAGCCCGTCCGGGCGTGCCGGCTCACGGCAGCGGAGCGACCCGCTCCGGATCCAGCAGCCCAGCCAGCAGATCCCCGTGGTCCTGAACCCGGGGCGCGATGTCCTCGGCCACAAACTCCAGCTGCCCGGCGTCCCGGCACTCCGCCACCTCCTCCCAGGTCACCGGCGCCGACACCAGCGGAACCCGACGCGCCCGCAGCGTGTAAGGCGCGGCAGTCGTCTTGCGGCCGGCGTTCTGACTCCAGTCGACGAACACCTTCCCCGGCCGCAGGCTCCGCGTCATCCGATGCACCACCAGCCGCGGCAACGCCCGCTCGGCCTCCACCGCGAGCCCCTTCGCGTACTCACTGGCCCGCTCGGACGACCCCCCGCGCACCGCCGCCAGCAGATGCAGCCCCTTCGACCCGGCGGTCTTCACGTACGCCTCGATCCCGTCCGCCGCGAGCCGCTCGCGCAGCCACAGGGCGGCCTCGCAGCACTGGACGATCGTCGCCGGCGCCCCCGGATCGAGGTCGAACACCAGCCGGTCGGCCTCGTCGGGCGTCTGCACCAGCCACTGGTGCGTATGGAACTCGGTGACCAGATTCGCCGCCCAGACCAGACTCGGCAGATCCTGTACGACCACCATCCGGGCCGGCCCCTCCGACCGCGGCACCTCGGCGGTCGTGACCCACTCGGGCGTACCCGGCGGCACGTTCTTCGTGAAGAACACCTGTCCCTCGGGCCCGTCCGGATAGCGCAGGAAGGACACCGCCCGGTCACGCAGATGCGGCAGCAGTACGCCGGCGGTGGTCGCGTAGTAGTGCAGCAGCTCCCCCTTGGTGAAGCCGGTCTCCGGGTACAGCACCTTGTCCAGGTTGCTGAGCGCGACCCGTCGCCCCTCCACCTCAGTGATAGGCGTCATAACATGACAATCCCAGACATCAGGCACTCGTACATGGACCTGGGGACCGCATATTTCGCTTTCGCCACGGAAGGGCACGGCACGTGCGATCCATATGGAACGGCGCCATCTCCTTCGGCCTCGTCAGCATCCCGATCAAGCTGGTGAACGCCACCGAGAGCCACGCCATCGCCTTCCGCCAGATCCACACCGAGGACGGCGGTCGTATCCGCTACCGCAAGGTGTGCGAACTGGAGGACCGCGAGGTCAGCCAGGCGGAGATCGGCAAGGGGTACGAGGACGCGGACGGCGCGATCATCCCGATCACCGACGAGGACCTCTCCCACCTCCCGATCCCGACCGCCCGCACGATCGAGATCGTCGCCTTCGTACCGGCCGACCGGATCGACCCGCTCCAGATGGACGCGGCGTACTACCTGGCGGCCGGCGGCGCCCCGGCGGCCAAGCCGTACGTCCTGCTCCGCGAGGCCCTGAAGCGCAGCAACAAGGTCGCCATCGCCAAGTACGCCCTGCGCGGCCGGGAACGCCTGGGCATGCTGCGCGTGGTCGGCGACGCGATCGCCATGCACGGCCTGCTGTGGCCGGACGAGGTCCGCGCGCCCGAGGGCATGGCCCCCGACGTGGAGGTCACCGTCCGCGACAAGGAACTCGACCTCGCGGACGCCCTCATGGACACCCTCGGCGAGGTCGACCTGGCGGATCTGCACGACGAGTACCGGGACGCGCTGGAGGAGGTCATCGCGGCCAAGGCGGCGGGCGAGGCCCCACCGGAGGTGCCGGCTCCGGCGGCCGGGGGCAAGGTGCTGGACCTGATGGCGGCGCTGGAGAGCAGCGTGCGCGCGGCCCGGGAGTCCCGGGGCGAGGCCGAGGTGCGACCCCTGCCGCGAAGCCGGACCACGCCGAAGGAGACGGGCGGCAAGAAGTCCACCGCGAAGAAGGCGGGGGCGGCTGCGGGGAAGAGGACGGCGGCACAGCCCGCGAAGAAGGCGACGGCGAAGTCCGCCTCGACGGCGAAGAAGACGACGGCGTCCGCAAAGAAGACGACGCCGCGCAAGAGGACGGCGTGAGGGCGTGACACGGACGCCGCAGGCGATGAGCACGGCTCGTATGAACACCCTGTTTTAAATAACTAGTTGACGCCACATCATGCACTTCCGCACCCTCGTCCCATGTCCCCGACACCTGAGCAGCACACCGACCCCTTCACACCTCCACAGCCGGAGCAGGCGCGAGCGCACCGCGTCTACGCGTCCCTGTTCCGCATCGCCGAACGGCACGCGGCCACCGACAAGCAACGCCACCGCCAGAGCCACCCCTCGGTCCTGGGCCCGCACGAGGCCGTAAGGCTGGTGTCATTCCTGCTCAGCGGCTCAGCGCAGCCGGAAGACGGCGAACCGGAGGTGGACCAGGCCGACATCACCGCCGCACTGACCCTGGTCCCCCTGGTCCGCGCGGAACTGGACGAACTGGAAACCAGCCTCCTCCAGATGGCCAAGGGCCGAGGCATGACCTGGCAGCAAATAGCCTTCGGCCTGGGCCTGGGCACCCCCCAAGCCGCAAGACAGCGCTACGAACGCCTGGCGAGCCGCGCCGCAACGGACACAGAAGACACGGAAGACACGGAATAGAAGGCGGAGCGCAAGTGCACGAAGATCCGAAACCCGAGCCGCAGCTCCCGCCCCAACTGCCGGAAGCCCGAGCCCTGTCGAGATTCCTCACCGCGGACCCGGCCGACTGGCCCAGCCTCGCCCCACGCGTGACGAAGGAGGTAGGCACGGAAACTCTGGAGCGGATAGTCCGAGCCACCACGGCTCGCACAGGCCGGCTGGTCACCGTGACGGACAGCCCCGACGGCCTGCTCGTGTCCGGCAGCAGGGGCCAAGTACGCGCCTGGGCCCAGGCGACCCCCGACGGCGAACTGACGGCACTGCGCATCGAGGGCACCCACTACACACCCCCGAGGCGACGCCGACGCCTGCCCGCACCCCTCACCTGGGCGACGTGTCTGACCCTGGTCGCCGTCTGGAACGTCCTGACCGTATGGACGGCTGACAACCGCACCGCCTGGCTGGGCGACATGGCCGCCCTCGCCGCCTTCTACGTGGTCGTCGAGGGGTGGGGCGCACCGGCACAACAGCCCCGCCGGCTGCGCCGTACGGTGGAAGCCGGCGCCGTCGCAGCCGTAGCCTCCGCCTGCCGACTACCTGTTCTGCCAACGGGCCACGTCACCCTCGGCCTCGCCGCCGGAGTCGCACTCCTGACCGGAGCCGTGTGGCTGGTCGCCGCCGCACGGCGGCACCGCTGGAAGGCACCGTTGTCCCAGCCGCTCCTGTTCCCGCTGGAGGGCACCTGGTACGTCGGACAAGGCGGTGGTCGCGTCCTCAACCACCACGCTCGGATACCGGAACAGCGCGGCGCCCTGGACCTGGTCGCACTGGGCTCACACGGCACCCGCGCCCGCCCCGGCCACGACCTGACCGCATACGCCGCCTACGGACGCCCCGTCCGCTCTCCCTGCGACGGCAAGGTGATCTCCGCCGCCAACACCGTCCAAGACCAGAAGCCGGGCGAAATCCGTTACCAACCGCTCTACGGCAACCACGTGTTCATCGACACCGGCCGGGAGATCATCAAACTGGCCCACCTACGCCCCGGTTCGGTGACAGTGACCAGGGGCGACATCGTCCGCACAGGCCAACTCCTGGGCGAGATAGGCAACACCGGCAACACGACCGAGCCCCACCTGCACATCCACGCCGAACGCGAGGGCATCGGCCTGGACCTGGCCTTCACCGGCATAGCGGGCCGCCTGCACCGCGGACGAACCATCCGCGCCTGAGACGCGCTCCGTGGTGCTCCGGACAGGGCATGGCGTCGACGGCGTACCGGTGGGCGGCCCGGCCGCTGCGGCACGCTCCCGGCCGCAGCGGCCGGGCCGGTGCCTTCACTCGGTGTGGGCGCGTATGAACGCGTCGTACGCCTCGGGTGTCGGCTCAGCGGGGAGCGGCCGGTACAGATCGTGCGGGCCAGGGACGAGCTGGCGGGCGACGAGGTCGGCGTGGATCTGCTGGAGGTGGGAGATCTCGCCGACGTTCGGGTTGACCGCCGCCACCGCGGGCGCGGTCACGTTCGCGAGGACGTCGTCGGTGCGGGGCGTGCTGAGGGTGAGCACGTCTCCGAGGCCCGTGGCGGCGGCGTCCCGCTGGGTGAGCGCGGGCAGCGACCAGCGCTCTTCGAGGGTCTTGAGGACGCTGGTGTGATCCAGCGGAGTCGCGTTGCCGGCAGCGCGGAACACGATGCCCTCGTCGATGAGCGGGGACACCAGCACGGTCGGCACCCGGACGCCGAATCGGCCGAAGTCGAAGCCGAGCTCGCCCGCGGTGCCGTCCCCGGGCGGCGTGGCCGTGGTCGGGGGCGGGACGTGGTCGTAGCACCCGCCGTGTTCGTCATAGGTGATGACCAGGAGCGTCTTGCCCCAGGCCGGGCTGTCGTGCAGGGTGCGGTAGACCTGCTGGACGAGCCGTTCGCCGGCGGCCATGTCGTCGACCGGGTGCTCGCTGTTGCCGGTGCCCTCCCAGCTGGGTTCGAGGAAGGTGAAGACGGGCAGGGCCCCATTCCCGGCAGCAGCCTGGAAGTCGGGGAACACGCCGAAGTGGTCGGCGGTAGCGCTGTGGATGTCGGGGAAGTTTCCCCTGGTCAGAGGGTCATTGACATAGCCGTACACCTTCCAGTCGAGACCTTGTCGGCTGAGCAGGCCGAAGATGCTCGGGCAGGTGAAGGTGTGGGTGTGGTCGTCCATGTGCCCCTGGCTGGTGGCGGCGCAGGCGAACGAGCGGTTCGGCATCGTCTCGGTCGGCGCCGGGCTGAACCAGTGGTCGCAGACGGCGTAGCCGCGGGCCAGGGCGGACAGGACGGGCAGACTCTCGCGGGTGTGACAGCGCATGATGTCCCCGTCGGTGGTGCCCGGGATGATCGTCGGCCGGTGGCCGGGCGGGTTGTGCTGCACCTGCTGGGCTCGCAGGACCAGTGTGTCGGCGAAGTTCGTGACGAAGCCGGTCATGGTCGCCGTCGGTGGTGACGGCGCGGTGAGCGAGCCGAAGAGCTGTGCGTTGGTCGGCCGGTAGCCCTCGCCCGGGTTCGCGCCCGGCGTGAAGTAGGCATGCGGATCCGTCGGTTGGATGCGGCTGACCTTGACGGGCTGTCCCTGCTTGTCGGGGTTGGACTCCGTGCCGGTCAGCCCTTCGTACGACTGACCGGAGGGCGAGACGTTGTTCTGGTCGGTGTAGAGGAAGCCGAGCAGATGGTCGAACGAGCGGTTCTCCAGCATGAGCACCACGAGGTGCTCCATGGCCGAGAGCTGGTTTCCGGCGGGCATCACGACCGCCCACGGCGCGGCAGCCACGTCACTTGGATTTTGACGTTCGGCATGTCTCCTCCAGCCCTGTGAGACGTGAACGGGCGAAGCCCACTCCGTCAACTATGGGCGGCGGGCGTGACGGTGGCGTGACGGCGACGCGAGGGCAGCTGGTCACACGCGAGGGCAGCTGGTCACATGGGCACAGCGGGATGAGCGCAGCTGCCCGCGGCATATTTCGACAGGCCGTGCTCGGCGCCGCATGATGGAGACGTACGGACATGTGCCGCCGAGGGGTTCGGTTGCGGCGATGGCGATACAGAAGAGGGCTGGTCGTAGCGCAGCCAGGGCGGCAGCCCCGGCGGAGGACACCCGGCGTTCTGCGGTGACATGGCCGGACGTCACGTGCGGTCTGGCCGGCGTGGAGGCCGAGGCTGCGCATCTCGTCGTGCTGGGCGGCTTCGCCCTGATGGTCGACAACCAGCCGGTGCCGCTCCCGTCGGGCTCGGAACGGCTGCTGGCGTTCGTCGCGCTGTGCTGCAGAGCGGCCGTCCCCAGGAGCCTCGTAGCCGGAACTCTGTGGCCGGACGCCCCCGAATGCCGCGCCCACGCCAGCCTCAGATCCGCCCTGTCCCGCCTTCATCGCGTAGGCAGGTGTGCACTCGACGTAGGCCTGGGCGAGGTCCGCCTGGCCCGTGACGTGAGCGTCGACCTCCACCAGGCCAGGCAACTGGCCCACCGGATACTCCAGGGCCCGGCGGAGGAGGCCTGGCACGTGCCGGCCGACGCGATCGAGGAGCTCTCGCTGGACCTGCTGCCCGGCTGGTACGACGACTGGGCCGTCTTGCGGGCGGAGGACTGGCGCCAGCTGCGCATACACGCCCTGGAGGGGCTCGCGGAAGCCTTCACGGCGGCCGGCAGATATGCCGACGCGGTCGCCGCGGCCCACGCCGCGATCCGCGCCGACGCCCTGCGAGAGAGCAGCCAGTCGTGCCTGATCCGAGCGCATCTGGCCGAGGGAAACCCCTCAGAGGCGCTGCGCGACTTCGAACGCTACGCACGACGACTCCGCGCCGAGCTGGGCCTGTACCCGACCATGCAGCTACGCAGCCTGGTGCCCGGCCCGAGCGCTGTCACATTGCGGTGACGGCCTGTCCGGAAACTGGCCTCATAGAGCCCGTGGAGACGAAGGAAGCCAGGATGCCATGTTGCAAAAAGGGAGAATGCAAACGAGGCCGCACACGCGAATGACCTGGTCCGCGGCGACTCGGCAAGCCTTGCAGATGCAGCAGCCCCCTCCCGTTGGGCGGAGGCCCCTTCTGTGGCGAGACAGCAGAGAATTCAAGGACTGGATGGAGATCAAGCGAGGCTTCTCCAAGGTGCTTGTTTATTCTGCGGCACCGATGATCTGGATCGCTGTGCTGATGACTCCGTTCACGCTTCAAGTCAGGGAAGCGACTTGGCTTCGCGCGACCCTCCTGTCTATTCAAGTCGCGATATTTCTTGGGGCGCTGATCATTCTCTTGATCGGAACGTTCGGATACATGGCGGCCAGGCGGGCGTTTGATGAGCGAGTCAGACAGACCAGCTCTGTTGCGACGGAAGAGGCTGTCGAGCGGTTGCGGACGAGCCACAAAATAAGGCTTGCCGACCTGTTCGTGATCAACAGACGCCAGTTGGACGAATATCAGACGGTGAGTATTGCCGAGCAGCATTCGGCTTTCCGGAACGCTCAGATCGCGTCTGCCGTCGGGTTCGGCTTCTTGGTGATCGGTGTCGGGCTGTCTTTCGGTGCACATAAAGACGCCACTGCCTATACGAGTGCCGGACTGGCGGGGCTCGGCGCCCTGCTCAGCGGGTTCGTGTCGGGAGTATTCTTCAAACAGTATTCGGCGACAACCAGGCAACTTCAGCGCTACTACACCGAACCTTTCAGGATGGGCCAGATCCTGACTGCCGAACGAATCGCCTGCCTGGACGATCACGAGGGCATTGAGGAAGGAGTCGCATCCCAACTCCGCCGAAGCATAGTAGAAATACTGATAGAGCAATTGCCTGCACCGTTTGCTGTATCCGGAGGCAGGAGCAGACAGATCAGGAGGTCCAGAGCCCAGAAGGGAGTGGGCGGGAGGAGCGCGCCCCAGGGTCCCCCTGCTGCAGAGGCGACAAGCCCTCCCGGCGTCTCCCAGGAGAGGTGAGCGCCGCAGCCCGCGCGCGTGTCCGAGGTCTGTCGCGAACAGCGAGAGACAACGAGAGACAACGAGAGAGGGCGGGAGCCAGTGAGACTGACTCCCGTCCTCTTCTGTCGGCATCCGCCCTGGTCAGCGCCTCATCTCTGCTGATCCTCGGCGAGTGCCCCCGGCGGGGCGCTCGGGGCATGCGGGCGGGCGGAGCCGCTGGTCGGCGGAGGGCAGTTGGTGATCGAGACGGTTGTTCGGCTGCCCTGGTAGGTCGGCGGCGATTGACCGCAGGTTCGGGTCCCGGCAGGAGCCACAAGCCATGGCTGTTCGTGCGGACGGCGCTGACCTGCGAATGCGGGGCGATCGCGGGTGGTGTGAGGTCGCTCTGGAGCTCAGTTGCAGCGGGACGAGTTCCTTCTTCGTGGGTTCGACCGGCTCCTTGGGCGCGGTGGGACTGGCCTGGGCCGCTACTGCCAGCAGGTCGTCATCTACGCGCAGGAAGTCCGCGAGTGCGCGCTGCGAGGCGGTCAGTTCGCCGAGCCCGGCCGGGACGGGCGGCTCGGGGCAGGTCTGGTACTCCTCTTCATCGTCGTCTTCGACTTCCCAGGCTGTGAGCGCGGAGAGCCAGGCGAGGTAGAGAGGGCGCAGGTCGCCATGGGTGAGTTCGTCGCGTACGCCGATGAGGGCGGCCAGGGAGTCGTCGGCGCCCTCGACCCAGTCGCCGCCCTCGTCCTCGCTGGTGACGTCGAGCAGGAGGTGCGTGCGGGTGGTCCAGGTGTCGACACGGTGGTCGAGGCAGTACGGCTTCACCGTGGGCAAGGTCAGGGTTTCCTGGGGCAGGCGCAGCATCAGCCGGTGGGTGCCCCAGTTCGTGACGTACGGTCAGCCCGACTTCGGCGGCTTCTGCGTGTCGAAGGCGAAGAGAGTGTTCTTGGCCGCAGCCACGATCACCGCACGCCCCGCAACGGTCACGCGCGGGCTTGCGCCCTGCTCGCCCGTGAAACCATCGGCCTGCGGGTCTGTAGTCCACAGGGGCTTGCCATCGTACGGCGACAGCGCGACCACCCGGCCGGTGGCCGAGCTGAAATACAGCGCGTCGGCTCCCGCAACGGGACCCGACGCACCCTCCACGCTAGTCTGCCGCGACCACTTCTTCCGGCCGGTCGCGGGGTCGAGCGCTGTGACGAGACCGGTCTGCCCGCTCACGTAGACGGTGCCGTCCGCCACGCCGGGCGTCCCCGCGTATGTCTTGGCCAGTCGGGAGTACGTAACCTTCCGCGAGGCGGGGTCGACCCGCGCCACCCCGTCGTAGCCGGCCAGCGCCGTTCCCTCCATGTGTCCCTGAAGGAGTACGAGCCTGCCGTTGGTGACACCCACCGGCACGGCGGGGCCGTTGACCGCGATGGGCCTGCCCAGTGTCCCCGAGGCGCGGTCGACCGTGTACAGGGTGGGGTGGCGCACCGCTGAGGCATTCACCTCCCCATCCGTCGCGCACATCGCGATGAGCTGTGGGCCCACCGGGACGGGAGCGCACTGCGTACCAGCGGGGAACGACGTCGTCCAGGTGACCTCACCGCTGTGCGCGTCCCGGGACTCGAAGCGGGAGTTGGCAGCGTCGACCGTCACGACGGCGGAGCCGACCACAACAGCGTCCTGAGTCCGACCCGTGACGGCCGTCGACTGAGCGCCGGACGGCACGGACCACAACTCCCGTCCGTTGTTGGCGTCGATGGCCACCACCTCGCTGGGAGGGTCCTGCGGGGCGTCCTGGGCGGCGAAGCGGTAACCGAGCACCGTGTCGTCGGTGACGCCCACCAGGTGCATGCCCTGGACGGGGACGCCTGGGCTCTTCACCGTCCACACCCGCGAGCCGTCCAGGGCCCTGATACGCGTCGCGACAACACCGCCGCCCCCGCAGAACAGCGCGTCGCCGCGCGCGACGCAACGCAGCTCGTCGGGGATGTTCTCGCGACCGCCCTGCACGGTCTTGCGCCACGGCTTGAAACCGTCCGGAAGTGCGGCACCCGGCGCCGCAATGCTGTTGCCCTTGTCGCCGCTGCTGTTCCCCCCAAAGCCGCCCGCCTTCAGGGCGGCGACTCCCCCGCCGATCGCTGCCACCGCGACCGCGGCCGCGATCACAGGACGCCATCGGCGACGCAGACGGCGGCCGATGGGGTTGCCAGTGCTCCCTGTATCGGGACCGGCCGGGGCGGTGGTCGGGGCAGTCGGCGCCGGGGTGGCCCGCATCGCGAAGTGATGCTGGGTGATCACGTCACGGGTGCAGCTCGCACCGACCCCGTTCGTGCCGGTCCCACCGAGGTCGGCCGGCAGGTCCCGCAGCAGCACGAGGAGTTCGTCCGCAGAGGGGCGCCGCTCGGGCTCCTTGTCCAGGCACGACTCGACGACCGCGCGCAAAGCCACCGGCATGGCACCCAGCGACGGCTCCTTGTGCACCACCTGATAAGCCGTCATGTATGGGCTGTCCGCGTCGAAGGGCCCGCGGCCTGTCGCTGAGTACACCAGCAGCGTCCCCAGCGAGAAAACGTCGGACCGGGGCCCCACACCACGCGGCGCCTGCAACTGCTCCGGCGACATGAAGGGCGGCGTACCGATGACCCGCCCTGTCATGGTCAGCGTCTGTTGGTCCACGGCGCGCGAAATGCCGAAGTCGATGACGCGTGGGCCCTCGGGCGAGAGCACGACGTTCGAGGGCTTCAGGTCACGGTGGACGACCCCCACCCGGTGGATGTCGCGCAGCGCCTCCGCCAGTCCGATGGCGAGCCTCCTCAGCTCCGCTCCGTTCAGCGGGCCCTTCGTGGCGATGTGCTGGGCGAGCGTGTTCCCCTCGATATAGGTCGTCGCCATCCATGGCTGCTCGGCCTCAGGGTCAGCGTCGACCACGGCGGCGGTGAACGCGCCGCTCACCCGCCTCGCCGCCGCCACCTCCTGCCGGAAGCGGATGCGGAACTCGTCGTCCCCCGCGAACTGCTGGTGAATCAGTTTGATCGCGACAGGTCGCCCCGAACTCGTACGGGCCAGAAAGACCGTGCCCATGCCACCCGAGCCGAGCCGCGCCTCAAGTGGATAACCGCCGATCTCGGCTGGATCACCCCCGCGCAGCGACACTCTTCCCGACCTCCCGTCCCCCGTGCACCTCTGCCGCCACGGGCCTGCGTACCTGTCCTGCACACAAACTAGCCGCAGGTCAGTACGGCAGAGCAAAGCGGGTGACGAACAGGGAGCCCAGGGCTGCTCCCGTCTTGCCGTACGCCGTGTGCGAGTACGTCACCCGGACAATGCCCCGATCGAACGCGGCGCGGCGCTGAACGCCGTGAGTCGCGGTTGGCTCTCGGGGAGGTGGGGCTCCTCTACCGGAAGTGGCAGGGGAAGGCCACGGGCAGGCGGCACAGATGGGCGCTGCCGAGCGCGATGCGCGGATGGCGGTTGCTGTGGCGCGGGCACGGGGTCATTTCCAGCGACCGGTTACCCCTGCTTGACCGGTACTTCGTACACGATCTTGCACAGCGCCGCAGGTACGACGATGTCGGCGGTCTCTACCGCCCGCCCGTCATCACCGAAGAAGATCCGATGGATACGGGTACACGATGCCCCACGCTGGACGCCGAGGAGGTTCGCCTCCTCGGCGTTCGTCTGTCCCGGTTCAGTCTCTTCCGCGGCGTGGGTGACCGTGACGCACCACGTCGGCGCCCGCAAGGGGACCACCGTCAGGCAGGACGACAAGCGTCCCCGAGGTGATCGCGTATGGCTCCCAACCTCTCGGCGACGGCCCAAAATGGGCTCACTGACGGCGTATCAAATCTGACCCACTTGGTGATCTTCATCTGATCCTGGCCTTGGTGATCAAGGTC